>JBDTXI010000137.1:0-7637 GCA_040006255.1 Sphingomicrobium sp. | reverse complement strand
TATCTGCCGGCGGTCCTCGCCGCGGCCGCTCTGTGGGGGATCGGACCGGGCCTCGCCGGCGGGATTGCCGCGGCGCTGGCTTACAATTTCTTCTTCACCGAACCGGTCCACACCTTCCGCATGGACCGGGTCACCGACGTGGTGACGGTCGTCATCCTGCTCATCGTCGCCCTGGTCACCAGCCGTCTTGCCGCCGGGATCCGTGCTCAGGCACGCCTTGCCGCGGCTCACGCCGCGCGCAATGCGACCATCGCCGGTCTCGCCGGGCGCCTGCTGTCGTGCAGCACCGAAAGGGAGATCGCCGAGACCGCCTGCGCCGAGCTTCGCCGCCTGTTCGATTGCAACGCGATGCTGGTCAGCGGCCTTCCCCAGCCGCGCATCGTCGCCGCGGTGCCCGAGGGCAACCGCCTCACTCCAAGCGACATCGCGGCCGCCGCGTTGACCCTCGAATCGGGGGAACCCGCCGGCCGCGCGACGCCGCGTCTGCAGCCCGCCGAGTGGCAATTCCATCCGCTCCAGTCCGCCGCCGGCGCGATCGCCGCGGCCGGGCTCGCGCGCGACGACGGGCGGCCTCCGGTCGATGACGCCCAGTTGCCGCTGCTCACCAACCTTCTCGATCAGGTCGCGCTCGCTCTGGAGCGCGCCCGGGCCGACGCCGGCCGCAGCGAGGTGACGGGCCTGCGCGAGCGCGACCGGTTGCGCTCGGCGTTGCTGTCGTCGGTGGGCCACGATCTGCGCACGCCGCTCACCGGGATCATCGCCGCCGCCGCCGAGCTGCGGCGCGAAGGCGGCAACGACGCCGTGCTGGTCGCGACGGTCGAGTGCGAAGCCGGCAAGCTCGAGCGCTACATCTCCAACCTTCTCGACATGGCGCGGATCGAGGCAGACGCGGTCAGCCTGAAGACCGAACCGGTCGATCTCGTCGACTCCGTCGCCTCGGCGTTAAAGGATCTTCGGCCAAGCCTTGCCGAGCACCCCGCCACGGTCGTTCTGCCCGACAATCTGCCCCTCGTCCGGGCGGATGCGCAGCTCCTCCACCATTGCCTGATCAACCTCATCGACAACGCTGCGCGCTACTCGCGCGTCGACGGCGCGATCCGCGTCGCCGCCACGGCTTCGCGCGGTGAAGTCCGGCTCACGGTCGAAGACGAAGGTCCCGGCTTGCCGCAGGACGCCGAGCGCGCGCTCGACGCCTTCAGCCGAATTGCCGGCTCGGACCGAAAGGGCGGCGCCGGCCTTGGCCTCGCCATCGTCAAGGCCTTCGCCGAGGCCATGGGGGCGAAGGTTCTCGCGGCCAATCGCGGCGATGGCGCGGGCGCGGTGTTCACCTTGCTCTTCCCGCAGGCGCTCGTGGTGAAGGCATCCGAGACGGCCGATGCCGGCTAGCCCTCCCAAGGTGCTGGTGGTCGACGACGAGCCGCAGATCCGCACCTTGCTCAAGGCGACCCTCAACCGCGCCGGCTATGCGGTTGTCGAAGCGGCAAACGGCCGCGAGGCGCTCAATGCCAAGAGCATCGACAAACCCGATCTCGTGCTGCTCGATCTCGGCCTTCCCGACCGCGACGGGCTCGAGCTGGTGACCCTCCTTCGCCAGGAGCCGCGCGCTGCGCTGATCGTCATTTCCGCCCGCGAGCAGACCGACCAGAAGGTCGCCGCGCTTGATCTCGGCGCCGACGATTACGTGACCAAACCGTTCGACACCGAGGAGCTGCTCGCCCGCGTTCGCGCCTCGCTCCGCCACCGGCTGACGTCTGAAGCCGAGCGCCAGGTGGTCGAGGCCGGGTCGGTCACCATCGACCTGCTCGAACGCAGCGTCCGCCGCGGCGCCGATGAGGTTCATCTCACCCCCAAAGAATGGACCTTGCTGTCCGAGCTTGCCAAGCACCCCGGCCGGGTCCTCACCCACGACACTTTGCTGCGCACCGCCTGGGGCCCGGCGCACGTCGGCCAGACCGAATATCTCCGCGTGGCCATCCGCGCCCTGCGCCAAAAGCTCGAAGAAATCCCCTCGCAACCGCAACTGATCATCAACGAGCCCGGCGTCGGCTACCGGCTCCTCTCGCCCTAGCTCGCGGGAGCTCAACCGCGCGTGAGGATGGACACGCGCGCGGCGCTATATTCCTGCGGCGTGACCCGCCCGTCTCCGCGGGAGTCCGCCATTCGCCGGAACTCACTCGCCGCGGCTTCTGCTTCGGCTGGCGACAGCAGCTGGTCATGGTCGCCGTCGAAGAATTTGAGCGCCCAGTTCATCAGCACCCAGTCGCGCTCGAACAGCGCCCGGGCTTGCGGCGTGACGCGGGCGCTCGCCGGGGTTGGCTGCTGCGCCGAAGCGGCGGCCGCGGTTGCGCTCATCGCGACGAACATGGCCCAGCGGACGATCATGGACGCCCCTTCGAGCGGTTCAACGCCCCGCGCGAATTGTTGTTCAGCCCGCCGCGATCAGCGCGTTGCGGACCGCTTTCTCGAGCGCCTCGGCGCGGAACGGCTTGGCCAGTACGGTGGCGTCGGGAGCGGTGCGCCTGACCGCTTCGGTCTCGCTATAACCCGAGACGAAAAGGATCGGCTGGCCGGGCTGGTCGGCGAGGATGCGGCTGGCGACTTCCGCGCCCGAAAGGCCGGGCATGATGAAATCGAGCACGATCAAATCGGCTTTCTCGCGTTCGATCTGGGCCAGGCCCTCGCGGCCATCGCTCGCCTGCCGCACGCGATAGCCTTGCTCCTCCAGCGCCGAGACCATGAAGGCGCGTACGTCCGGGTCGTCGTCGATCACCAGCACCGTTGCCGGCCGGTTGGGCCTGCCGCTTTCTTCCGCCTCGTTGCTCGCTTCGGGAGACTCCGCCGCGCCATGCTCGGCCTTGCGGAAGAGAAGCTTCACCGCCGTGCCTTGATCGGCCGCCGTTTCGATCCGCGCGACGCCGCCCGACTGGCGCGCCATGCCATAGACCATCGACAGACCGAGCCCGGTGCCCTTGCCGACCTCCTTGGTGGTGAAAAAGGGCTCGAACGCGCGGTCGGCGACTTCGGGCGGCATTCCGGCTCCGGTGTCGCTGATCGCCAGCTCGATATAGTCGCCGTCGTCGAGGTCGGGATCGCCCGATATTGTCACGGGCCTGGTGGCGAAGGTGAGGACGCCGCCATCGGGCATCGCGTCGCGAGCGTTAATCGCGAGGTTGAGGATGGCGACCTCGAGCTGGGTCGGGTCGGCCATCACCGGCATCATCGCTTCGTCGAGGTCGAATTCCTTGGCGATCCCCGGACCGAGCACGTTTTTCAGCAGCGACCGCATGTTCTGGATCAGCGGCGCGATCAAGGTCGAGCGGGTTTCGAGCCGCTGCACGCGGCTGAAGGCAAGCAGCTGGCCGGTGAGCCGCGCCCCGCGTTCCGCCGCCGCCAGGGCATTGTCGGCATAGCGCTTGAGCTTGGGCTCGGTCGCGCGCTTGGCGATGATGTCGAGCCCGCCGACCACCACTGTCAGCAAATTGTTGAAATCGTGGGCGATGCCGCCGGTCAATTGCCCCAGTGCTTCCATCTTCTGGCTCTGGCGCAATTGCTCCTGCGCGGTCTTCAGTTCGGTGATGTCGCGCGCTTCGAACAGCAAATAGATGACCTCGCCGGCGGGCCCGTGCACCGGCTGGACCGAAACGTCGAGATGGGCCGTAGGCGAGCCCGCGCGCTCCATGCGAACCTCGGTGTTGAACAGCTTGCCGCCGGCCGCCTGCTTGATTCCTTTCTTCATCACCGCGATGTGCTGCGGATAATTCTGCAGCGTTGGCGCGTCCCACAGCTTTTTGCCCACGGCATCGCGGGAGTTGGCCGCGCGCCACGGCGCGTCCTTGCGGTTGAGTTCGACGACGGTGCCGGTGGGGTCCATCAACACCAGCACCTCGAGCACCGTGTCGAACACCGCGCGGAAACGCGCTTCGCTCAGCGCCAGCTCGCGAGTCTGCTCCTCGACCCGCGCCTTGAGCTCGAGCTCGGAATCCTTGGCCAAAGTGATGTCCGTCGCCACCCCGATGAACCCGACCAGCTCGCCGTCCGGCCCGAAGCGCGGCTGCGACACGCTGCGCAGCCAGCGATATTCGCCGTCCGCCCGCAAATAGCGCCCCTCGAGCGTGAACGGCGCGCGCGATGCCTCGCCGGCGATGCTCTCGGCGACGATTCGGTCGACGTCGTCGGGGTGGATCAATGAGCGCCAGTCGAGCGCCCGCGCTTCCTCGATCGAGCGGCCGACGAACTCGACATAATGGTCATTGACGAAGTCGCGCACGCGGTCGAGCCGGGTGACCCACATCATCGCCGGCGCCGAATTGGCGATCCGCCGGAAGAGCTCCTCGCTCTCCTTCAGCGCTTTCTCGGTGGTGCGCTGCTCGGTGATGTCCTCGAACAGGATGATGATGCCGCGCACCTGGCCGCTCGAATCCGCCCACGGCACATAATCGCTCTGGATGGCGACATGCCCGCGCGTCGGATGGTCGAACTCGCTGGCGTAGAAGGTGCGCTCGCCGGCCAGCGCCGCGCGCAGCATCGGCTCGCGCTGCGCGAACGCCTCGTCGCCGACCAACTCGCGAACGGTCTTGCCGAGCATGTCCTTGCGCGGCATCCCGATCCATTGCGCCAGCGGGCGGTTGACGAAGCGGTAGGTGAGCGTCGCGTCGACGAAGGCGGTCATCACCGGCAGGATGTCGGCGATCGCCAGCATCGCCGGGAAGTCGAGCACCCCGCCAAACGCGGTGACCAGCGGCGCATAGTCGCGCGGCGTGCGCGCGGCGCCGATCGGCGTGTCGAGCAGCAGCTCCGGCGGCGCCGACTCCGCGCCCCCTCCCTCGGCCACGCCCTCGGCCACGCCCGCACCCCTGGCCACGCCCTCGGGCACGGCATTGCCCTCGGTCTTGCCGCTTTCTCTCGTGCCGCGCCGGTCAGCCATTGGCCTTCGGTTGCCCGCTTTCATCGCCTGAGTCGATGCACGCATTGGCCGACGAATCCCCGCGAAATCAACCGCTTTCCTACACCTAACCAAATAGGTTAGAGCGATTCGCAGGTTAGGAAGGTCGCATGGATAGAGTACCCGTCGCGCGCATTCCCGTGATCTGCGATAGTTGCGGGGCCACCGGCCTTGGCGGCGAGGGCGAATTCGCGCACCTCGGCGACCTGCTCGAATTCACGCCCGCGCCGCGGCAGAACAAGCGCCAGGACGGCTGGACCCCGACGCTCCAGCGCTTTTTCATCGCCAAGCTGGCGGAGACGGCATCGCCGACTCTCGCCGCCGAGGCGCTGGGCAAGAATCGGTACGGAGCCGAGAAGGTGTACAGGTCCGTCGGGGCGGAGGGCTTTCGCGCCGCGTGGGACCGCGCGGTCGCCATCGGCGAGGGACGGATCGCCGCCGAGATCGTCGCCGCCAACGCCGGGCTGGCGGGCCTCAAGCCGCCGGCCCGCGACCTGCGGCGCAAGACGCCGCCGACGTCGTTCGGAGAGGAGGATGGCGAGGAAGCTTGGGACGATTGCGGCACCGTCGACCTTGGCGATGGCCTCGTCATGCCGCGGCTGATGGAGGAGCTGTTCGGCAAATATCTGCTCAAGGTCCAGGCCGAGCGCAACGCGCGGATCGAGGGCCGCATCGCCGAGGCGGACTTCTGTCTTCGCCAGCTCACCTTCTTCGAGGTGGCGATCGATATCGGGGACGATGACGGCCTCTACGCCGCGCTGCAGTCGCTACGCCGCGACGGCGTCGCCCACGGCGACATCGCCGAGACCGACGCCAGCCGCTTCCTCGGCTGCATCCGCCGCGCGGTGTGGGAGGACGAGGAGGCCGAGCCCGATCGCCCGGCGCTGCCCGCGCCGCACCTGCTCAAGGACGAAGGCACGTTCCGCACCGAGCCCCTGCACCACCACGGCCCGTACAACCACCCGGCCGAGGGCTATGGCGCCGAGCAATGGGCGGAGCTCGACCTCGGGCAGCGCAAGCAGGCCTATGAAGAGCAATTCGCCCGCGCCGCCGAGCAACAGATCCGCTGGGAGCAGCGCGCCATCGCCGCGCACGCCGCGCACCGGTCGCGGTCAGCGAACGACGCGTGACGAAACCCCTCTCCCCTAGAGGGAGAGGGTGGGGAGAGGGGCAAAACAAAGGAAACCCAATGCAGAAATCCGTGCACGAAGTGACAATGGAGCAGGCGTTCCGCAACGCCGGCGGCCAGCATTATCGCCGCGAAGCCGAGCAAAGGCGCGAGCACGACGTCGAGCGCGAGGAGATCGAGGCTGGACGGGAGTGGTTGCGGCGGGTGGAGGCGGGGCGCATTGGCGGCCCGCGAGGTTAGGCGCGCGGAGCCCCCTGGAGCCGCTCAGACCGCATGGTTCTAAGCTCGTCGAACGCTCCCGCGAGCTGCAGCAGCAAGCGCCCTTCGGGCTTGCCGGCGAACGCCGTCGCGGCCTGGCGCCGGCATTCCTCGGCTTCGTTCTTGAAAGTGTCGGGACGCATTTACTTGCTCCATAATGACGGGAAGCGAACTCGACGGGCAGAACGCGCGGGTGCTGGCGTTGGATGCGGCGGGGTGGCGATTGGGCGCGGGCGTGGCGGGAAAGCTACAACTTGGGATAGGCAGGTGTCCTAGATGTTGGACAGTGGATGCCTATGGCTGCGGCATGTGCACGCCGGAGGATTTAGTGAGCAACGTTACTTCCTAGAGCGGCAACCGGACTTCTGAGTGTCAGCTTTCGACAGTTTGCTGAGTTCGTCCTCCAAAGCCATGACACGCTGGCCGAGTCGATCCACGAGCGCAAAATATTCATTTAGCATTCGGGGCGTTGGCCGATCTGCGCGAATCCGAGCAGGTTCAGTTCGGAACAGTTGCTCTTGCCGTGAGGCAGTCGGGGGAGCGGTCTCAGTTCTCGCAGCTTCAATTCTTCCGATTGGCACAGGGGCGGCAACACCGGGGATCAACTCGACTGTCGTAACCGGTTGCGCTCGGCCTCGGCGTTATCGGAAGCGAAGAACTCGGGATCATAGACCTTGAGCGCAGCCGGACCAAGTTCAGGATGATCAATTCGGTACACGGCTGCCGATGCGCCCGCATCTATATATTCGGCTTTGCCCCAGCTGTGGGCAGCACAAATCGCTTGTGCGAGCTCGTCAGCTTTCTTTTTTTCCACAAGAGTCGCTCACTACCCTTCCGCGGTGCTCACCCCAGAGACGACTCGGCGGCCGAACGCTATTCTAAAGGAGAAGGCAGCGGTAGCCCTCTCGTCGGCCGTGCAGTTGGAGCCTCACCCTCATCGCCCGTCCGCAGAGTCGCAATATACGCCTCCTGCGGAATCGACACACTCCCCGCACTGCGCTCGGTCAGCACCCCGTGCTGACGCGTGCTCGCGCGTCCCGCATCCGGGCTCATTCTTCGCCCATTCGAAGTGCGGCTATGAAAGCTTCCTGCGGAATGCTCACGCTGCCGTACTCCCGCATCCGCGCCTTCCCCTTCTTCTGCTTGTCGAGCAGCTTCCTCTTCCGCGTCGCATCGCCACCATAGCATTTGGCGGTGACATCCTTGCGCAGGGCCGCGATCGTCTCGCGCGCGATGATCTTGCCGCCGATCGCCGCCTGGATCGGGATCTTGAACAGGTGGCGCGGGATGAGGTCCTTCAGCCGCTCG
>JBDTXI010000136.1:0-6003 GCA_040006255.1 Sphingomicrobium sp. | reverse complement strand
AGGTCGAGGCGGTCGAGGAAGTGTGGCACGGGCTGCGGCCGCCGTTCGCCGAGCTATTCGACTGGGCCGAGGGCCGCGTCGATCAGCCGGCCGTGCGCGACGTGCCGGTGTTCCGGCCGTTCATGCTCGCCCACCCGCTCGACAACGCGAAGGTGTCGCTCGATGATTATGCGGCGGAATGGAAGTGGGACGGGATCCGCGTGCAGTTGGTTCATGCCGGCGGCGAAACCCGAATCTTCAGCCGTACCGGCGACGACATTTCGAACAGTTTCCCCGATGTCGCCGATGCGTTCCGAACGCCTGGCGTGCTCGACGGCGAACTGCTCGTGCGGGGGGAAGCGCAGGGATCGGGCCTCGCAGTCACGTCGGCGGCAAGCTTCAACGCGCTCCAACAGCGGCTCGGCCGCAAGAATGTCAGTCAAAAGATGCTCGGCGCATATCCGGCCTTCGTCCGCCTGTACGACATACTTTTCGACGGGGGCGAGGACCTGCGCGGGCTGCCGTGGAAGCAGCGGCGAGCGCGGCTCGAACGGTTCGCCGAGCAGCTCGATTCAGAGCGGTTCGACGTGTCGCAGCTTATCGACGCAGGGTCGTTCGAGGAGCTGGAGGAGCTTCGCGCCAACGCCCGCGACGTCGCCATCGAGGGCCTGATGCTCAAGCGGCGCGACAGCGTTTACGTCGCGGGTCGACGCACCGGCCTGTGGTACAAATGGAAGCGCGATCCGCTGACCGCCGACTGCGTCCTGATGTACGCCCAGCGCGGCTCGGGAAAACGGTCGAGCTATTATTCCGACTACACCTTCGGCTGCTGGTCCGGCGACCCGCAAACGGGCGAGCTGCTGCCCGTCGGCAAGGCCTATTTCGGCTTCACAGACGAAGAGCTGAAATGGCTCGACCGCTGGGTCCGCGGCCACACCGTCCAGCGCTTCGGCCCCGTGCGCGAAGTCGAAAAGGGCCTGGTGCTCGAAGTCGCCTTCGATTCGATCCACAAAAGCAGCCGGCACAAATCCGGGCTGGCGATGCGCTTCCCGAGGATCAGCCGCATCCGCATCGACAAACCGGCGGCTGAGGCCGACAGACTGGTGAGCCTCGAAGCATTGGCAACTTGAAGCACGGCCGGGCAGCGCGCTAAGCGTCGCTCCTTTCCGGGAACTGGGGACTTTCATGCTCAAGCATTTGCTAGCCGGCGCCGGCGCGCTGGTTGCAGCGACATCCGCCAACGCCGAAACCTACGCGGTCCAGGCCGGGCGGCTGATCGTCGACGCGGCTCAGCCAGAGCGTGGCCCGTCCACCGTCATCGTCGTTGATGGGCGAATCAACCGCATCGATCCTGGCTTCACCGCGCCCGCCGACGCCATCGTCGTCGACGAACGCAGCCGCACGGTATTGCCCGGGATGACCGACGCCCACGTGCACCTAACCGACACCAGCGGGGAGCCGTGGTACACCGGCTTTACCAAGAAGCGCTCGGTGCCCTACGCCACCACCGTCGGGCTCTCCCATGCGCTGGAAATGGCCCGGGGCGGCTTCACCACGGTGCGCGACCTTGGCGGCGACACCAGCGCCGTGATCGCCGTTCGCGACGCCGTTACGGAAGGCCGCTTCCCCGGCCCACGAATCAAGGTTTCGGGTGCCCCCCTGTCGATCATCGGCGGGCACGCCGACGAAGCGACCGGACTTCCCCCCGAGCTTGCCGCGGCGGTCAACGAAGCGCACCTCAATTCTTCGGTCTGCACCGGTGTCGACGAATGCCGCAAGGTCGTCCGCGAGCTCGCCGCGGCCGGCGTCGACGTGATCAAGATCATGGCCACCGGCGGCGTGCTCGACCCTGGCGCACGCGGCCTCGAGCAACATTTCACCGACGAGGAGATGCGCGGCATCGTCGATATGGCCCACTCGATCGGGCTCAAGGTCGCCGCCCATGCCCATGGGCCGAAGGGAATCGACGCCGCCGTTCGCGCCGGCGTGGATTCGATCGAGCACGGCACGTTCGTCGACGAGCAGGGCATCCGCGACATGAAAGCGCGCGGCACCTATTTCGTCGCCACGTTGATGGCCTTCACCGGCGTCCAGAATGCGCTCGGCAAGGGGCTGCTGACGCCCGAAAGCGAGGCCAAGGGCCGGCAGACGCTCGGCGTCTGGGGCCACGGTCTCAACGCCGCCTATCGGGCGGGCGTGAAGATCGCGCTCGGCACCGACTCGGCCGTCGCTCCGCACAGCGAAGCCAACAAGGAGCTCGCACTCATGGTCAGCAAGGGCGGAATGACCCCGCGCGACGCGCTGATCGCCGCGACTAAGGGCGGGCCCGACCTGATCGGCATCGCCAATGAAACCGGAACGCTCGACCCCGGCAAGTCGGCCGACCTGATTGCAGTCGATGGCGACCCGTTGGTCGATACGACGGCGGTCCAGCACGTCGATTATGTCATGGTGCGGGGCAAGCCGATCCCGATGAAAGGACAATGATGCGCCTCTCCCTGCTGACCGTTTCGCTGCTTCTGTCCAGCGCCGCTTTCGCCCAGCAAGCCTCGAGCAATGCCGGCGATGCGCCGCCGCCCGGCGCCCATTCCGAAGCCGCGGCCAAAGACAAGGACAAGGAGAAAAACGAGGACACCGTCAAAGCGACCGCTGAAGAGACCGCGCAGCCGGTCAGGCGCGCGATCAACTTTCGCGGCCGCGCGCTCACATACACCGCGACTCCGGGCACGCTCACCATCCGCAACGACGATGGCGAGGCGGTCGCGAGCATGTTCTACACCGCCTACACGATGCCGAGCACCAACGGTCGCGCGCGGCCGGTGACCTTCCTGTTCAACGGCGGTCCCGGAAGCTCGACCATGTGGCTGCACATGGGGTCATTCGGCCCGATGAAGGTCGATGCTTCGACCCCGGAGACGATCTCCGGCCCTCCGTTTCGCGTTTCGTCGAACCAGGACACGTTGCTCGACAAGAGCGACCTCGTCTTTCTCGACGCGATCACCACCGGCCTTTCGCGGCCGGTGGCGAAAGGCAAGCCAGAGGACTTCTTCGGAGTCGACAAGGACCTTGATGCCTTCTCCCGCGGCATCCAGCGCTTCCTGACGAAATACGGCCGCTGGAACAGCCCCAAGTTCCTCATCGGCGAAAGCTACGGCACGCTTCGCGCCGCCGGCCTCTCGTCGCGGCTCGCCGACAAGGGCGTGCAGCTGAACGGGATCGTGCTGGTTTCTACCGTCCTCAACTTCGCCGACTTCGTTGGGGAGCAGCAGTACATAAACTTTCTGCCGACCTATGCGACCGACGCCTGGTACCACAACAAGGTCGCGCGCAACGGGACCCTCGACAGCTTCGCCGCCCAGGCGCGCGCGTTCGCCAGCGGTCCCTACGCCGCCGCGCTCCAGAAGGGCCGAGCGATCGGCGACGATGAAAAGCGGTCGATCGCGACCCAGATGGCGGCGCTGATCGGACTCTCGCCGGACTATATCTTACGCACGAACCTGCGCGTCGACCCGGAGCGCTTTCGCCGCGAATTGTTGCGCGAGCGCGGCCAGGTGATCGGCCGCATCGATTCGCGCTATCTCGGGACCGAAGCCGAGCTGGTCGGCTCCGATCCGACTTACGACCCCCAGGCGAGCGCGATCACCGGCGGCTTCACCGGCGCGATCAACGACTATCTGTTCCGCGATCTCGGCTACCAGACGCCGCTTTCATACCGAATCAACAATTACGCGGGGATCGGTAACAAATGGGAGTTCACCCATAGCTCGGAAGCGGGCGACCAACCCATCGCCGACACCAGCGTCGATCTGGCCACAACGATGCGGCAGAATCCGCGCATGAAGCTGTTCATGGTGAACGGCTACTTCGATTTGGCGACGCCCTTCATGGGCGCCGATTACGAGGTCGGGCACATGGCCGTCGATCCCGCGATCGCGGCCAATATCCGCTACGGTTACTATCCGGCCGGGCACATGATGTACATCGACCCCCTCTCGGCGCGGCAGCTCAAGGGCGACCTCGACCGCTTCTACGACAGCGCGATGTGATTCATATTAAAAGAGCCGGCGGAGTCTCCTCCACCGGCTCTCCGCCCCCTTAAGATTTTGAGCGGTTTAGCTGATCGTCTGCAGGTTCACCGCAGCAGTTTTGCCGCGGCGGTCGACCTCGAGTTCGAACTCGAGCCGGTCGCCCTCGTTCAGCGTCGGGATGCCGGCGCGCTCAACCGCCGAAATGTGGACGAACGCGTCGGGCTGGCCATCATCGCGCTGAATGAAGCCGAAGCCTTTCATCGCGTTGAAGAACTTGACCGTTCCGCTTGCCTTTTCGCCAGTCAGCTGGCGTTGCGGGCCGCGGTCGCCGCCGGGCGCTCCACCGGCGCCGCCACCGCCGCCGCTGCGCTCAACCGCCATCGGCTCGCCCTCAATCCTGAGGTTGGTCGCCGAAATGCGGCCGCCACGATCGACAAGGGTGAATTCGAGCGGCTGGCCGTCGGCCAAGTCGGTAATGCCCGCTTGCTCGACCGCCGAGATGTGGACGAATACGTCCTCGCCGCCATCGTCGCGAACAACGAAGCCGAACCCCTTTTGCGGGTTGAAGAATTTGACGATGCCCTTGCCCTCGCCGACGACCTGGGGCGGCATCCCGCCACCAGCGCCACCGCCACCGCCGCTGCGGAAACCACCGCCGCCACCGCCGCCGCCGCGGAAACCTCCGCCGCCGCCGCCGCCGCCGTAACCGCCGGAGCGCTCACCAAAGCCGCCCCCGCCACCACCGCCGTAGCCGCCGCTTCCGCGGTATCCACCGCCACCACCGCGCTCCTGAGATCCCCCGCTTTGTTCGGTGAACGTCTCTCCGCCGAAGAAATCGTCACGCTTATCGCGGCCGCGCCCGCCGCGGTCGCCTTTGCGCCCTTTGTCGAAACCCATGCTTGTCCAAACTTCCGTGTGCCCACAACAACATAGAACCAACGCGCCGGGCCTATCGCGCAATCGGTCACGGCGCGTGTTTCACTCACACACCGTTCGCGCCTTTAACTCAAAAACATCGCCGGCTCCAGTGGTTGAATCCGGAGCGGCAATGTTGGGGGCTGGCATGACAGGCGGCCCGCGGACTAAAGCGGTGGCGAAGCGTTGCGCAGGAGCAAGAATGGCCGTCCATTTCCACGAAGAAGACCTGCCCTTCGGCGTCATGTTCGCCGACGGGCCGATCGCCGTCGACACCGAGGCCATGGGCCTGGTCGCCGGGCGCGACCGGCTGTGTCTGGTGCAGCTTTCGGACGGCAAAGGCGATGAACATCTGGTCCGCTTCCACCGTGGGAGCGATTATGCCGCGCCCCGGCTCAAGGCGCTGCTCAGCGACCCAGCCCGGCTCAAGCTCTATCATTTCGCGCGCTTCGACGTCGGCATCATGCAGGCCTATCTCGGGATCATGGCCGGCCCGCTCTACTGCACGCGTACGGCCTCGCGCCTGGTGCGCACCTACACCGACCGCCACGGCTTGAAGGATTTGGTCAAGGAACTGCTCAACGTCGATTTGTCGAAGCAGCAGCAGTGCAGCGACTGGGGCGCCGATGAGCTGTCGGACGCGCAGCGCGACTATGCCGCAAGCGACGTGCGCTACCTCCATGCGCTCAAGGAAAAGCTCGATGAACGGCTCGACCGCGAAGGGCGAATGCCGCTTGCGCAGGCATGTTTCGATTTCCTTCCGGCGCGCGCGCTGCTCGATATCGCGGGCTGGCCCGAGCACGACATTTTCGCCCATGACGGCTGAACGCAATGTCTGAGGCGGCCATCCGGGGACGCGCGGTCAAGCAGAGATGGGCGGTCCCGGGGAGCGCGCATGATCGGCTGGTCCGCTGGTCCAAGGTCGTGCTGCCGAGCGCCGTCGGAATACTCATCGCCGTGCTCGCCCTCGCGCCGTTGGAGAAGAAGGGCGACGTCAGCTTCATCCTCGACAAGAAGAAGGTGCAAAACGCGCAGGAGCGAATGCGCGTTGAGTCGGCCCGCTACGTCGGCAGCGACAACA
>JBDTXI010000135.1:0-3085 GCA_040006255.1 Sphingomicrobium sp. | reverse complement strand
AATGCTGCCCGTCGGCGAACGCAAGCTGCAGCTGCGCGAGCGTCGCCGGCCATTCATGGCTGCGGTGCGGCATGGTGCGCAAGTTGGCGACGGTCAGGTGGCACTTTCCGTCGGCGGTGTCCGGCGCGGGAGAGACGGTCGCGGCATTCGCCGCCCACATCGCCGAGGCTGACATCGCATTGGAGGCAAGGGCCGGGTCGGCTCGCTCGATATCGGTGCCGAGATTCGCCAGCCAGGCGTCATTCGGCCGCGGTTGCGGCACGAAAATCCCCTGGACGAGCCCAAGCGCGAGGTTGGCGCGCATCTTGTCGACGCCTTCGAGCGCCGCGCGCCGCGGCTGCGACACCTGTCCGGCGTGGCGCATCGAGGCGACGTTGCCGAAGCTCAGCCCGGCATAATTGTGGCTCGGCCCGACGATCCCGTCGAAGTTGATCTCGACCAGCGCCATCTCAGCGGGGGGCGACGAGCAGCTCGTCGCCGACCTTGACGTCGAGCAGCTCGGCCGCCTCTTCGTCGATCGAAATGCCTTTGCGCGGCAGCCGCCTGACTGATGCGCAACATGCGCGAAAGTCCTTCAGCCGGCCCGCCGCTACGAGCATTTTGGTGCCGCCGACGTCTGCAATTTCGCGCAAGGTGTCGGCGCGTGCTTCGCGGATGGTGCGGATCTGATCGGTCGGGGCGATCACCGTCGGCCCGCCGTCGAAAATGTCGATGTAACGGTCGAACACGAAGCCTTCATGCTCGAGCATGCGCAGCGCCGCCCGCCCGCTCGGGTGCGGCTGGCCCATCACCGCCTTCCCGCTTTCGGCGAGGAGCGCGACATAGATCGGCGTCTTGGGCATCAAATCGGCGATGAACTTGGTGCCGTGGATCGCATTGAATTCGTCGGCCTCGGGGAAGGTCATGCCGAAAAAGCGGCCGGCGAGCGCATCCCAGAAGGGGGCGTTGCCGGCTTCGTCCATCACTCCGCGAAGCTCGGCCAGCGTGCGGTCGCCAAAGCGGGCGCGGTGCGACTTCATGAACAGATAGCGGCTGCGGGCGAGCAGCAATCCCCAGCCGCCGGCGCGCACTTCCGGGTGGAGGAAGAGACCGCCGACCTCCGACGCCCCTTCGAGGTCGGTGGTCAAGCTCAGCGTCTGGTTGCGGAAGGTCTTGCCGAGCTCCGGGCTGCTCTGGGTCAGCGTACTCATGTGATAGGAATAGAAGGGCTGGTCGACGCCGACCTCGCCGAACACCTGGCACGTGCCGCGAATCTTCTTGGTCTTGGGATCCTCGAGCACGAACACGTAGAGGTCGCCGCCCTGCGTGTCCTCCTGGCGGCTGAACGACGCGTCCGACCGGGCGAGCTTGCTGACCAGGGTGCCGCGGTCCGCGGGCAAGTTGGTGAAGCCGCCGCCGGTGAGCTTGGCCATCTGGTAGATGGCGCGGAAGTCCTCGCCGTTTGCCGGGCGCACGCGGAAGCTCATCCAGCGCCTCCGGCAAGCCTCGCGATGGTGAGCGCCGACAGGGCCGCTCGTTCGTGCAGGCTTTCGACGATCAGAAATTCCTCCATGCTGTGGATCTTGCCCCCGCGCACGCCCATCGTGTCGACGACCGGCACGCCGCAGGCGGCGATATTGTTGCCGTCGCACACGCCCCCGGAGGGTTGCCAGCGCATCGTCTGCCCAAGGTCGTCCCCGGCTTTCGCGACCAGCTTGAACAGGCGTTCCGCCTCAGGTGTGAGCGGCTTGGGCGGACGCCCGAAGTTCCCATGGGTTTCGATAGCGACGTCGCGCGCCATCGCAACCGACGCGACCGCGTCGTCGATCGCGCGCTTCACTTCCGCTTCGATCTCCGGCGTTCGCGGGCGCAGGTTGACGCGCAGGATCGCGAGGTCGGGTACGACGTTGCTCGGCGACCCACCTTCGATCCGCGAGGGATTGACCGTCAGGCCGTCGCGCTTGAGCGCATCGAGCTTGAGCGCGAGCTCAGCTGCGGCGAGCAAGGCATTGCGCCCGTCTTCCGGGTTGCGGCCTGCATGCGCCGACCGGCCGCGCACGATCATCGTGAAATTGCCGCTCCCCGGCCGCGCCCCGGCAAGCGTCCCATCGGGCAGCGCCGCCGGCTCGTAGGTCAGCGCCGCGCGCTTGCCCGCCGCGGCCCGCGCGAGCAGCGCCGCCGAGGCGGGCGACCCGACTTCCTCGTCGCTGTTAATGACCACCTCGTAGCCGAGCCGGTCCGATGCGCCGCTCCGTTCGACCGCTTTCAGAGCCGCCAGCATGACCGCAATTCCGCCCTTCATATCGGCGACTCCGGGGCCGTTCAGCACGCCATCCTCGAGCCAGCGCGTCTCCTGAAACGCGTGGTCGGACGCGAACACCGTGTCCATGTGACCGGTCAGCAGCAGCTGGACCGGCGCAGTGGGGCGCACCGTCAAATGCAGATGGCGGCCGTGTCGGACCTCGATCGTGCGGCCGCCGGCATCGACCGCTTCGACCGCCGCCGGACTCTCGAGACGCAGCACTCCGGGGAGCGCCGCGAAGGCGTCGGTGAGCAGGTCGGCCATGCGCTCGAGCCCGCCGAGGTTGCGCGAGCCGCTGTTGACCGCCGCCCAGGCTAGCACCTGGTCGAGCATCGGCTCGGCTGCCGCGCGCTCCACGATTTTCCTTTCGGTGGACGACAGTTCCCCCATCGCCACGGCTCCTAGCCGCGCCGCCGGAGGAACGCCACACCGCTAAAGATGCTCCGCGAAGTCCTTCAGCAGCTGCCGGTAGAGGTCGCGCTTGAACGGTACGATGAGGTCGGGGAGCCGCTCGGGCGCGACCCATTTCCATTCCCGAAACTCAGGGTGTTTGGTGGCGATGTGGACGTCGCTGTCGCGGCCGAGAAAGCGCGCCAGATACCAGTCCTGGTCCTGGCCCTGCCATTTGCCGCCCCACAACTTGCCGCGCAGCTCCTCGGGCAGGTCATATTTGAGCCGTTCGGAGCCGGTCGCAATGCGTTCGACCAGGTGCGGGGCAATTCCAGTCTCTTCCTCCAGTTCGCGAAGCGCGGTCGCCCATGGCTCCTCGCCCTTGTCGATCCCGCCCTGCGGCATCTGCCACGC
>JBDTXI010000134.1:0-30313 GCA_040006255.1 Sphingomicrobium sp. | reverse complement strand
CGACGAGGTGGATGATGACCTCGGTATCGCTGGTCGACTGGAAGATCGAGCCGCGGCGGTTGAGCGTGCGCCTGAGCTTCATCGCGTTGGAGATATTGCCGTTGTGGCCGACGGCGAACCCGCTTTCGGCAAGCTCGGCGAATAACGGTTGGATGTTGCGCAGGCCCGAATCGCCCGCGGTCGAGTAGCGCACGTGGCCGATGGCCGAGCGCCCGGCGAGTTTGCGCATGGTCTCGTCGCGGTCGAAATTGCCGGCGACATGGCCCATCGCGCGATGCGAATGGAAGTGATGTCCGTCGAAGCTGGTGATACCGGCGGCTTCCTGGCCGCGATGCTGCAGCGCGTGGAGCCCGAGCGCAACGAAGTTCGCTGCGTGATCGGCGCCCCAGATGCCGAATACGCCGCACTCCTCGCGCAGCTTGTCGTCGTCGAACGGATTGGTCGTCAGCATGTCCGGGCCCCGGCTGGCGGCGATGTAAGCGCGATATAAGGCGAGCGCGCTCCTTTGTCGCCCCCGGCCTGGATAAAACGTGAAATTTTAACAGCTTATGAAGGAAGCTAGGCTTTCCAAAGGCTTGGGAAGCGCTTCTGGAGCGCTGTCACCTTGGGCCGGTCGTTGATCAGGATGTACGGATCGTACGGGTGCTTCTGCGCATAACGCTGATGATAAGCTTCGGCCGGGTAGAAACCACCGCTCTCGATGCGGGTGGCGATCGGCGCCTTAAAGACATGCGCCGCGTTGAGCTTCGTCACGAACGTTCGCGCAAGCGCGGCCTGCTGCGGCGATTGGGGGAAGATCGCCGAGCGATAGCTCTTGCCCGAGTCAGGCCCCTGCCGGTTCACCTGCGTGGGATCGTGCGCCACGGTGAAATACACCTGAAGCAGCCGCGAATAGGCGATCTGCGCCGGATCGTAGGTGATGCGGACCGCTTCGGCGTGGCCCGTCCGCTCCGAGCTGACCGAATCATATCTCGCGTCCGCCGCGCTCCCGCCGGCATAGCCCGACACCACGTCCTTAACGCCCTTCACATGCTCGAAGACCGTTTCCATGCCCCAGAAGCAGCCGCCGGCGAGCACCGCGGTTTCGAGGCGCGGTGGAGCCGCACTTGCGCCTCCCAGCGGCAAAGCGAGCAGAACTGCGGCCAGCGGGCCAAACGCGTGTTTCATCGATCGATCTCCTTCCGCTTTCATCTACGCGTCGTACTGAACGGCGGATGCACAATGCTGGACGGGCAATCGGTTGCAGAATAGGTACTGACACGGAGGTAAGTCGATGCCGATCTACAAAGCGCCGGTGAAAGAAACGCTTTTTGTCCTCAATGGCGTGCTCGACATCGGCCGCTATTCGAACCTTCCGGGCTTCGCCAACGCCACTCCGGATCTCGTCACCGCCATCCTCGAGGAAGCCGGCCGCTTTTGCGAGGAAGTGCTCCAGCCGCTGAACCGGGTCGGCGACGAGGAAGGCTGCAAGCGCGCCGAAGACGGTTCGGTCACCGCTCCGCCCGGGTTCAAGGATGCATACCGGGAATTTTGCGAGGCCGGCTGGCCGACCCTGACGGCCCCCGAGGAATATGGCGGCCAGGGCTTGCCGCAAGTCGTCGGAACCGCGGTCAGCGAGTATATCCTCTCGGCCAACCACAGCTTCGAGATGTACCAGGGCCTGACCTCGGGGGCGATCGCGTCGTTGCTGATCAAGGCGTCGGACGAGCTGAAGCAACGCTACGTCCCCAACATGGTGACCGGGCGCTGGACCGGGACGATGAACCTCACCGAACCGCATTGCGGAACCGATCTCGGCCTATTGAAAACCCGCGCCGACCCACAGCCGGGCGGCAGCTACACGATCACGGGCACCAAGATATTCATCTCGTCGGGAGAGCACGACCTCAGTGAGAACATCATCCATCTGGTTCTCGCCAAGATCGGCGGCGCGCCCGATAATGTGAAAGGCATCTCACTGTTCGTGGTGCCCAAGTTCCTGGTCAATGAGGACGGCACGATCGGCGAGCGCAACGCGCTGAGCTGCGGAGCGCTCGAAAAGAAGATGGGCATCCACGGCAATGCGACGTGCGTGATGAATTATGAC
This sequence comes from Sphingomicrobium sp., assembly GCA_040006255.1. Classification (GTDB taxonomy): domain Bacteria; phylum Pseudomonadota; class Alphaproteobacteria; order Sphingomonadales; family Sphingomonadaceae; genus Sphingomicrobium. The sequence goes on along the minus strand of JBDTXI010000134.1, from coordinate 28,227 downwards.
GGCGCCACGGGATGGCTGGTCGGCGAACCCGAAAAGGGCCTCGCGGCCATGTTCATCATGATGAACGCGGCGCGGCTGGGCGTCGGCTTGCAAGGCCTGGCGCAAGGCGAGGTCGCCTACCAGAACGCCGCCGCCTACGCGAAAGAACGCCGCCAGAGCCGAGCGCTCAAGGACTCCGAACGCGAACCGGGCGCCAAAGCCGATCCCATCATCGTCCATCCCGATGTTCGCCGAATGCTGATGGAGGCCAAGGCGTGGAACGAGGGCGGCCGCGCACTCGTCCTGTGGGGCGCGTTGCAGGTCGATCTCGTCCGCCGCTCGCAGGATGAGGCGGAGCGACAGACCGCGGAGGATCTGCTCGGCCTGCTCACCCCGGTCATCAAGGGATATCTGACCGACAAGGGCTTCGCCGCGGCGGTCAACGCGCAGCAGGTCTTCGGCGGTCACGGTTACATCCGCGAGCACGGGGTCGAGCAGTTTGTGCGCGATGCCCGGATCACGCAGATCTACGAAGGCACCAACGGTATCCAGGCGATGGACCTAGTCGGCCGCAAGCTGCCCAAGGACAACGGCCGCGCGGTCCGCGCCTTCTTCGAGCTGGTCGGACGGGAGATCGCGGAGGCCAGGACCACGGGCGACCCGGCGGGGATCGCCGCGGCCCTCGAACCGGCTCTCTCCGACCTGCAGTCCGCCACGATGTGGCTTGCCCAAAACGGCATGGCCGACCCCGACAATGCCGGTGCCGGGGCTTACGCCTACATGGACCTGATGGGCCTCGTCAGCCTCGGCTGGATGTGGCTCAAGATGGCTACCGCGTCGTCAACCGCGCTAGGCGAAGGAGCGAGCGACCGCGGTTTTCACGAAAGCAAGCTTGCCACCGCTCAGTTTTATGCTGCACGCGAGCTGCCGCTTTCGACCTCGCTTCGCCGCAAGGTCGAAGCCGGCGCGGAGACGCTCATGAGGATTCCGGCGGAGGCGTTTTAGGAGGCGCTTGCGCCGCCGTTCCCAAGGATCAGGACGTCAAGGCCAGCGCCAGGGCCGAGCCGACGACCACGACGGTCAAACCGAGGCCGATGATCGCATTGCGCCAGCTGCCGAATGTCTCTTCCATGATTGATCCCCCTCCATTCCCCGGCGCGATTGTAGCACCAATCGCGTCTGCCCCAAGGTGAAATGCTGACATGGCAACGACTTAGCGCCGGCCCGAAGCGCCATCGCGCGTTCGCGTCTCGGAAAGTCTTGAATTGAGACGGCCCAGTGCTCCCGCGCAACGGGTGCGCGCCCCGCTCGTTGATTGCGTCGAGACCCGCCACTCTAGAGGGCTGTTCTGGGAGGCGGGTCTCACTAAGCCGGCCCGGCGGGCACCCCCCTCTCGCTGGGCCACCATCCTCTGTTATGCCGCTGCCAGCGCCGCGCGAGATCAGCATGTCCAAAGCGGGCTCAGTTGAGGTTCAGGGGACCGGCGGAATAAACCACCGGCGCATTGGCGCGTTAAGCCGCTGGCGGCATTCGCCGCGGACGGGAGATCAGAGTGGACAACATGGGCAGGTTTAAAGGCGGCGGGTCGTCGCGCAGGAGGTTGCGTGGTTTTGCCTTGGCGGCATTGTTGATCGGGATTGCTGCCCCGGCCGCGTTGAGCTTCGCCCCAGCGCAAGCTTCGGCCCAGACGGAGGACGGCGGGCAGATCGCGCAATTCTACCGCTCGCGCGGCGGCGCGCCCTTGTGGTTCTCGCCGCGGTCTGGAGCCGCCGCGCAGCAGCTGGTCCAGCTGCTCGCCACCGCGCGAGCCGACAATCTCAACCCTCGGCGCTACAATGTCCGCGCCCTCCAGCGCGCGGTGCAGGACGCCTCCCGCGGCGATCCCGCGGCGATCCAGCGCGCCGAAGGGCTGCTGAGCGGGGCTTTCGTCGCCTACGTTCACGACCAGAAGCACGATCCGCGGATGGGAATCATCTATGTCGATCCCGAGCTTCGGCCGACGCCGCCCTCGGCCGGCGCGCTGCTGAACGATGCGGGGCGCGCCCCGTCGCTGCCCGAATATGTCACGCAAATGGGGTGGATGAACCCGATCTACGGGCAGCTTCGCCAGGCGATCGCAAGCCGGCTCTATCGCAACGAGGCGGAACGCCGGCTGCTCACCGCCAATCTCGAGCGGGCGCGCGCGCTCCCCTCGGGCAACCAGCGCTACGTGATCGTCAACCCGCCCGCGGCGCGGCTCTACATGTACGAGAACGGGCACGTGGTGGATTCGATGCGCGTGGTGGCCGGCCGCACGGACCCGATCGCCCAGACGCCGATGATGAACGCCTTCATCCGCTTCGTTGCGCTCAATCCCTATTGGAATTCGCCGCCCGACATCACGGCGAGGAAGCTTGCTCCGACGATCCTCAAGGAAGGACGCGCATACTTCACAAAGAGGGGCTACGATGTCGTCGACCAGTTCGGGCCCAACGCCCGCGTACTCGACCCGATGTCAATTGACTGGCATGCGGTCGCTGCCGGCCGGGTGCAGGTCAATCTGCGCCAGCGGCCAGGACCTGCCAATTCGATGGGCAAGATGAAGTTTATGTTCCCCAATTCGCAGGGGATCTGGCTGCACGACACGCCCGAAAAGGAGAAGATCGAGGACGCGGCGCGGCTGCAGAGCAACGGCTGCGTCCGGCTGGAGAGCGCGGCGCGGTTCGAGCGCTGGCTGTTCAACGGCCGCCCACCGAGCCCCAAGGGTGCCCGGCCGGAGCAGAAGGTTGACCTGCCGGCGCTGGTGCCGATCTACATCACTTATCTGACCGCGGTGCCGAGCGGGACGTCGATCGTCTATTTCGACGATTTCTACGGCCGCGATCGCATGGCGGCGTCGCGCATCGCGAGCGCCGACTAAAGCCCTGCGGATCGTCAGCGAAGTTGACCAAGTTGACCGTATCGCGCGTGAGTCAGGTTCGTCCGAGGTGACGGGCGGCCGCGGTGACACGGGTGGCGAATCATCATGGAGCGCTCTCCTGCCCAAAGGGAGCGAACCAGCTATCGCATTCGGGCGGGTGTAGGACAGCAGAATCTTTGGCGTCGATTGCGGCGACGCCCAGGGCGAGAGGCTCTAGCTCGCTTCCTTGTTGACGTACCACGGCCGCAGCATCCTCACGTCGCTCTGCTTGTCCTTGCGCGGCGCGAGCCGGGTGAGGTCGAAGGCGCTGGTGAACTGCACTCCGAATTTGCCCGCCTGCGCCCAGCGAACGACCGCGCGCACCGGGCCGACGCCGACGATGTCCATGGTCAGCTCGGTCCCGGGGGCAACCGGGATGTCGCATTCGACCTGTGCCCCCGTCGATGAGATGTTTTGCACTTTGACTTCGACGGTTTCGCCGTCGATCGCGGTGATCCCGCGGCGCATCAGGCGGTGGCGCGGTTCGCGGATGCACTGAAAACCGTCGGCTTCGACCGTTGCGTTGTTTGCCAGCTCGCGCGCGGTCGCCGCGTCGGACGGGCGGCCGAAGATATAGCCCTGGACCATGCTCACGCCGAGCTCGCGGATGAGCTGCAGGTCGTCGTGCGTCTCGACGCCCTCGGCGCAGGTGTCCATGCCGAGCGTCTCCGCGAGGGTGACGATGGCGCGGATGATCGCCGAATTGCGGTTGGTCGAGGAGGCGGCGCCGCGAACGAAGCTTTGATCGATCTTGATCTTGTCGAACGGCGCTTTCTTCAGATAGCCGAGCGAACTGTAGCCGGTGCCGAAATCGTCGAGCGCGAACCGCACGCCGAGGGCTTTTAGCCGGGCGAACGTCTCGTCGGTCGAATCGCCCTCCGCAAGGAACACACCTTCGGTGATTTCGAGCTCGAGCCGGTCGGCGCGCACCCCCGTTTCCTTGAGGTGGTTGCCGACAATATCGGCGATGACTGGATCATTGAACTGCAGCGGCGAGAGGTTGACCGCGACGCGCACATGGTCGGGCCATTGCGCGGCCTCATCGAGCGCCGTCCGCAGCACCCATTCGCCGATCTTGCCGATGAGCCCGGCTTCTTCCGCGAGCGGGATGAACTTGTCAGGAGAAATCGCGCCGCGGGTCGGGTGGTTCCAGCGGACCAGGGCCTCGAAGCCCGAGATCTCTTCGCCGGCGGCGCGGACGATCGGCTGATAGGCGACCCACAGCTCGCCGCGCTCGATCGCCTGCCGCAGGTCGTTCTCGAGCAACTGGCGTTCAGCCGCCTCGCTGTGCATCGAAGGTTGATAGAAACAATGCTTGCCGCGTCCGGCTCCCTTCGCGGCGTACAATGCGAGGTCGGCATTGCGCACCAGCGCGTCGGCGCTTGCCCGGCCCGGGTCGCCGATGGCGATGCCGACCGAGGCGCCAATCGTGACCTTATGACCTTCGATGCTGTACGGCCGTGAGACCTGCTCGATCAGCGTTCGGGCCAGCGATTCGAGCAGGCCGATGTCGACGCTTCCGGGGAGCACCGCCTGGAACTCGTCGCCGCCGAGGCGGCCGACCTGGCCGTGATTGCCCATGACGGCCTTCAGCCGCTCGGCGACCTGGCGCAGCAGAGCATCGCCGATCGGGTGCCCGAGTGTATCGTTGACGTTCTTGAAGCGATCGAGGTCGATGATGAACATCGCGCAGCCCTTTTGCCGATGGGCGGCGTTGCGCAGCGCCTCATCGAGCGTCTGGCGCATCATCGCGCGATTGGGCAGCGCGGTCAGCGAATCGAAGCGCGCCAGGCGGCTGATCTCCCGCTCGGACTTGCGCTGCTCGGTGAGGTCGGTGCCGATGCCGCGGAACCCGAAAAAGCGGCCGCGTTCATCGAAAATCGCATTGCCGGACAGCGACCAGTGCACATCCTGTTCGCTTGCCGGGCGGACGACCACGTCGGAGAAGGGGAAGCGGGCCGACAGATGGAAGCCGAGAGTTTTGCGCTCCTCGATCACATCGGAGCCATGGGTATCGACCGAAAGAAGATCCGTGAACTGGCGGCCGAGCAGCTCGCCGGGTTCGCACTGGAAGTCTTCGGCAAGCTGTCGCGACACGTAGGACAGGGTTCCGAGCGAATCGGTCTCCCAGAACCAGCCGCGCCCGCTGTTTTCGAACTCCTCGACGAAATTGAGCGCCTTCTTCGCCTGCCATTCGACCGCTAGCCGGCGCCGGCCTCTTGCGATCGTCCCGCGAGTATTGGCCACGCTATAGGCCACCATCACCAGCGCCATCGCATCGATCGCGAAGGTGATTTCAGGATTGCGCGAGAAGAAGGCCGTGGAGGCGAAGGCGACGAGAGCGCTGACGATGGCCATCGGCGGACAGGCGATGGCCGCCATGGATCGAACGAAGAATCCGCTTGCCATCGCCAACGTGACGAATCCCAGGTCGGCGATGTGCAGCGCTCCAGCCGCAACGCTGGACATGGTCCAGAGCACGCCCGTCCCGCCGATATAGCCGCACATGACCCGTCCGACGGTGTGCGGAGACATTTGCATGCGGCGCCACAGGAGCAGGAAGGCTCCAGCGGCTACGTCGGTCAGAAGCGCCAGTACGAGCGGCACGAATACCGAGGCGAGCACAGCCCGGCTTGCCGGCGGACGTTCGTGCAGAATCAAGGTCGTCGAGAGGACGAGATGGCCGACCAGCAAAAGCCACGGCGCGAAGGTCCAACTTTCGGCGCGCCGCTCGGCGAGGGTCATATCGGTGCTCGCCTCGTGATCGCGCACGTCGAACAGCAATGCGTCGCTGACCGACGCGCGAGGGGGCGCGAGGCGCTCGATTTCAGCCGATTTGCCGAACACGGTTCGACGCATGGACTCACCTACAGGACCGGGGCACCCCATGCGCCCGTCGAAGGTGAGTCTTTACCGCCGCCGAGTTAACGGAGCGGCGAAGGTTCAGGGTTACCGCGTGCTTAAGCTTCTTCCGGGAGAAAGTCCGGCACCGACAAATAGCGGTCGCCGGTGTCGTAATTGAACCCGATAACGCGGGGCCGATCGCCAAGTTCGGGCAGCTTTTGCGCGATCGCCGCGAGTGTCGCTCCCGACGAGATGCCGACCAGCATCCCCTCCTCGCGGGCGGAGCGGCGCGCCATCTCCTTGGCATCGTTGGGATCGACCTGGATGACGCCGTCGAGCAGGCTCGTGTCCATGATCGCCGGAATGAAGCCGGCGCCGATGCCCTGGATCGGGTGCGGGCCCGGCTCGCCGCCCGACAGCACCGGGGAAAGGGTCGGCTCGACCGCGAACACCTTGAGCTCGGGCCATGCCTTTTTCAGCACCTCGGCACAGGCGGTGATGTGGCCACCGGTTCCCACTCCTGTGACGAGCGCTTGCGGAGGATTGTCGCTGAAGTCGCGGAGGATCTCCTGCGCCGTCGTTCGGCGGTGGACGTCGACGTTCGCGGGATTCTCGAACTGTTGCGGCATCCACGCGCTGGCTGTCGCGGCGACAATCTCCTGGGCCCGCGCGATCGACCCTTTCATGCCCTTCTCGCGCGGCGTGAGCTCGAACTCCGCGCCATAGGCGAGCATCAGCCGCCGCCGCTCGACGCTCATGCTGTCGGGCATCACCAGGATCAGCCGATAGCCCTTGACGGCCGCAACCATGGCGAGTCCGATTCCGGTGTTGCCTGAAGTCGGCTCGACGATGACTCCGCCCGGCTTGAGCTGGCCCGAGCGCTCGGCCTCTTCGACCATCGCCAGCGCGATGCGGTCCTTGATCGAACCGCCGGGATTGGCGCGTTCCTGCTTGATCCACACTTCGGCGCGGTCGCCGAACAGGCGATTGATTCGCACGTGCGGCGTGTTGCCGATGGTCTCGAGGATGGTCGCGGCTTTCATGAGGCGATTTCCTTATTTGTGGGGGCGGAAGGATCGGGCGGATCGAAAGTCCTTGCGAGCCGTAGCTCGGGGAACAACTTCGACCATAGCAAAACCACCGCGACCGCCGCGAATCCTCCGGCGATCACCGAGGCGATGGGGCCGATTAGCGCCCCGAGAAAGCCCGATTCGGTCTCTCCGAGTTCATTCGACGCCGAGATGAACAGCTGAGAGACCGCTCCGACTCGCCCGCGCATTGCATCGGGGGTGTGGAGCTGGATCAGCGATTGGCGGACATAGACCGAAAACATGTCGGCGGCGCCGAGGAGCGCGAGGCAGGCGAGCGACAACGGCATTGATCGCGAAAAACCGAAAATCACAGTCGCCGTGCCGAACACCGCGACCGCGGCAAGCATCTTCACCCCGACATTATGCTTGAGCGGCCGAACCGAGAAGAAGGCCGCGGTCAGCGTCGCCCCGACCGCCGGCGCCGCTCGAAGGTGGCCGAGCCCTTCGGGGCCGGCTTGAAGCACATCGCGCGCGAACACCGGCAGCATCGCGGTTGCTCCGCCGAGCAGGACCGCGAACAGATCGAGGCTAATCGCGCCGAGCACGAGGCGGTTGCGAAGGACGTAGCGCAAGCCTTCGACCATTTGCTCCCACGGATTTGGCCCGCGGATGATTTCGGGGCGTTTGACCGGGCCGATCGAAGACAGCCCAACAAGCGCAACGCCGAACAATAGCGCGCTTGCCGCGTAGGGCGCGTAAGGCGCGTAAGCGTAAAGATAGCCGCCGATCGCCGGACCGATAATCGCTCCCGTCTGCCAGGCGATCGACGACAAGGCGATCGCTCGCGGCAGGATTTTGCGTGGAACGAGGTTCGGAGCGAGCGCGCCCAAGGCCGGGCCGGCGAACGCGCGAGCGACGCCGAGCAGAGCGGCGATGGCGTACAACGCGAATAAGGTGGTGGTGCCCATCCAGGCGAACAGCCCGAGCGCTACGGCGCATCCCAGCTCGAGCGTGATCGCTCCACGGGCGATCCAGCGGCGATCGACCCGATCCGCCGTCCAGCCCGTGATCAAAGTCAAAACGAACAACGGCACGAACTGGACGAGGCCGATGATCCCGAGCCGAAGCGCGGCTTCCTTGAGGCCCATGCTTGCCCGGGCGATGTCGTACACTTGCCAGCCGATGACAATCACCATCGCCATCTGCCCGATGGTCGAGGTTAAGCGGGCCAGCCAGAAATAACGAAAGGCAGGAATTCTCAAGGGTTCGGGGAGCAGGCTCACCCGGTGCGCCTAGCTTTCGGCGGCTGGGGCGGCAACCGGCTCCTGCTGCGGCGCACCGCCGAGGCGGAAATGCCTGATCAGCAACGGCATTGTGAGGCCCTGGACGAGGATCGAGAAAGCGACGACGACGAAGGCGGTGACGATGATCGCGCCTCGCTCCGGGACGGTCGCCGGAACGGCGAGCGCCAATGCCAGCGCGAGCGCGCCGCGTAATCCACCCCAGAATAACACGTGCTGGTAGGCGGCGCGAAGACGCCAGCGAGAGCGGTTGAACAGCACGGCAAGCGGATAAACCGAAAGGCCACGCGAGGCGAGCACGAGCAACACCGCCACTGCCGCGGCCGTCGATCCGAGGGCGCGAAGCGGCTGGTTGGCGGCATTCGCGCCGATCAGAATGAATACGAAGCTGTTAGCGAGGAATGCAAAATAATCCCAGGCGGCGTGGACCCGCTCGCGGCCCGAATCGGAGATCACGTTCGAACCGATATTGCGAACCGCCAAGCCCGCCGTCAGCGCACTGATGATCCCCGACGCGCGCAAATCCTCCGCGATCAGGAAAGAGCCGTAAGCGGCGAGGGTGGTTAGGGTGATTTCGACCAAGGGGTCTTTCGTGCGCCCGACGGTTAGCAGGACGGCGGCGCTGACAATGAGGCCTACCAGCACGCCGCCGCCGAGCGTCCACAGAAATTGCGGGACGATGCTCGCGGCGCTCGGTGATCCGCCGCCCGCGATCGACAATAGGACCGCGAACCCGACCGCAGCGATGCCATCGTTGAGCAAGCTTTCGGATTCGACCACCATCGAGAGCCGCGGCTCGCAGCGCATGTCGCGGAAGGCCGCGATCACTGACACCGGATCGGTGGCCGCGATGAGAACGCCGAACAGCGCCGCGCCGATCCAACTCCAGCCGATCACGAAGTGCATCCCGGCCGCGACCACCGCGGCGGCGATGGCGACGCCGAGAAAAGCGAAAGTCAGGGTCAGCGGCAGCTCATCTCGAAAGCGGTGCCATTCAAGCTGCAGGGACGCTTCGAATACCAGCGGCGGCAGCAAGACGTAGAAAATGAGGTCGCGCGACAGCGGCAGTTCCGGGCTGATGGGCAGCAGCGCGATCAGGAAGCCGGCGACGACCAGCCCGACGATGTACGGCAGACCAAGCCGACGCGAGAGCATCGCGATCAGGCAGGCGACGAGCAGCAGGATACCGATCGGGGCGAGGGCAACGCTGGTCATGGGCGGGGCCATACCAAGCGATTTCGTCGCGGTCTGCCAGTTTCGGTTGCATCGCCTCTAGGAGAACGAAACGAGATCAGTTACGCTGGAGCATGGCCAAGCCCAAGTCTCGATATACCTGCCAGGCTTGCGGTTCGCTCCAGCACCGCTGGCAGGGCCAGTGCCCGGACTGCGCGGAGTGGAACACGCTCGTCCAGGAAGCCGCCGAGGTGGCGAGCATCTTTGCCGCCAAACATAATCTGCAGGGCGGCGGGCGGGTGATCCCGCTGATCGGGCTGGAAACGCCGGGGGCGCTGCCCCAGCGGCTGCCGAGCGGCGTCGCCGAGTTCGACCGCGCCATTGGCGGCGGAATCGTCGCGGGATCGGCGATGCTGGTCGGCGGCGATCCCGGGATCGGCAAGTCGACCTTGCTGCTTCAGGTGGCAGCGCGCGTGGCGTCCGAGGGGCACAAGGTCATCTACGTCTCGGGCGAAGAATCGGCCGAGCAGGTGCGGCTGCGCGCGGTCCGGCTCGGGCTCGGCGCGGCGCCGGTGCGGCTCGCCGCAGCGACCTCGGTGCGCGATATCCTGACGACGATGAGCGGGGCCGAGCCGCCAGCACTGCTGGTGATCGACTCGATCCAGACCATGCATTCCGATCTGATCGAAGGGGCGCCGGGGACTGTCAGCCAGGTTCGCGCCTCGGCCCAGGAGCTGGTGCGCTTCGCCAAGGAGCACGGCACCGCGGTCGTCCTCGTCGGCCACGTCACCAAGGACGGCAGCATCGCCGGCCCACGCGTGCTCGAGCACATGGTCGACACCGTGCTGAGCTTCGAAGGCGAGCGCAGCCACCAATACCGCATCCTGCGCGCAATGAAGAACCGCTTCGGCGGCACCGACGAGATCGGCGTATTCGCGATGGAAGGGGCGGGGCTGACCGAAGTGCCCAACCCCTCCGCTCTCTTCCTCACCCATCGCGGCGAGCCGGTCAGCGGCACCAGCGTGTTTCCGGCGATCGAGGGGTCACGGCCGGTGCTGGTCGAGATTCAGGCGCTGACCGTGCGGCTGGCAAGCGGGGCGACGCCGCGGCGCGCGGCAGTGGGTTGGGACAGCGGGCGGCTGGCGATGATTCTTGCCGTCCTCGAGGCGCGCTGCGGGCTCAGCTTCGCGACCGCGGAGGTCTATCTGAACGTCGCTGGCGGTTACCGACTGAGCGACCCCGGCGCGGACCTCGCGGTCGCGGCGGCGTTGGTGTCGGCGATGTCCGAACGCCCGGTACCGAGCGGGTGCGTCGTCCTCGGCGAGATCGCGCTCTCGGGCGAAATCCGTCCGGTGGCGCATGCCGGTCTTCGCCTGAAGGAATCGGCCAAGCTGGGGTTCGAAAGTGCCTGGGTGCCGCAGGGCATCAAAGGCGGCGAGGGTCTCAAGCTAGCCGCGTTCGCCAACCTGCGCGAGCTGGTCGATCAGATCCTCGGGCGGTGACGGCCGCGTGTGTGGCAGCGGCTATTGACCGAGACCGACCAATTCCATGAACGCCGCTTGCGCCGGGGGAACGCAGGCAGTCAGATATTCGAACTGCGGGTCGTCGTCGCGCCATAAGGGAAAGAAGCTCATCGTCGCGTTCGCCTCGAACAGCACGACATTGCCGTCCGGCAGGATGCCGAAGTCCATGCCGAAGAAATCGAGGGGCATGCGGTCACGAACGGCGCGAAAGACGTCGCGGACGGCGGGGCCGAACGGCTCCGCGCTCTGGATCACCGCCCGTTCCTCGGCAATCACGTCCGGCCGGGGGCCCATGAAGCGCGCGCGGTCCTTGCTGTGCACGTTCCAATCGTCCGACACGTACATGTGCCTCAGCACGATGTGCGGTCCGATGAAATACACCCGATACTTGCGATAGAGTCCGTCGGGGCTGGCGAAATCGACGAATTGTGTGGCGAAATAGTCGCGTCCGCCTTGAAGTACGGCCACGGCCTCGTCGATCGAGCAGTGAAGGCCGACCGTCCTGCCAGTGTGGGTTCCGACCTGGCGGACGATGATCAGCGGCACGATCTCGGCGCTTTCGATCATCCTTAACGCGAGCAGCGCGTCGCCGCCGCTGAGCCGCACGATCTTCGGCACGACCAGGCCTGGGATGCCGCTCAGCAGCCGCGCCATCTGATCCCGCGTCGAGCTGAGGACGGCGTCGGGCGGATTAATGGCTCGACCGGCAAAACCGCGCAGAAGCGCTTTTAAATCGCCCAATATCCTGGCGCTGGTTTCGGCCTCAGTGATCATGTTCACGATCACCGGATAGCCGCTAAGCTCCGTCGGCTGCGGCCGATGGTTGCGGGTGATAAGCAGGCGGTGGATCAAGTCGCGGTTGGTGAGCAACTTGCCGAAGTCGCTGCTCCCGGCGATGGTAATGCGCTGGCCCGAGCGCCTGATCTGGTCAGCCCCATCGCCGCCGCCGAAGATGAGCAGCAAGGGCTGATCGGCCGACATATCGAGTGAATGGCCGATGCGCTGGTGGCTCGCAATGACGAAAAGACTTCGCTAGCCGCAATCCATGACCGCGCTCGACGTCTTCGTCTTCCTGCTGTTGTTTGGCGGCGCCGCGATCGGGTTCGTGCGCGGGTTCGTGCACGAAGTCATCTCGCTGTTCGCCTGGGTGGTCGCGATCGCAATGCTGAAGCTGTTCCACATGCAGCTGTGGACGGGCATCGACAGCAGCTTTCACACCAGCCCGGCGGCGGGAGCGGTGCTCGCCTTCGCCATCCTCTTCGTGCCCAGCTTCGTCATCGTGAAGCTGGTTGCGCGGCAGCTCGGCGGTAAGACGCGGCGGTCGCCGCTGCTGGGGCCGTTCGACCGCGTGCTCGGCGGCGGGTTCGGAGCGTTGAAGGGCTTGCTGGGGGTGACCATGTTCTTCCTCCTCGCCAACCTCGCGACCGACATGGTCTATGGCCCGCGGGCCGACCGGCCCGATTGGATGATCAAGTCGCGCACCTATCCGCTGTTGAACGCCAGCGGCCGCGCCATCGTCGACTGGGTCGAGGCGCGGCGTGGACATCCGAAGGTGCGCTCATGATGCGGCCTGCTAAAATCCTCCCCGGGACGGGGAGGGGGACCGCGGCGCGCAGCGTCGTGGTGGCAGGGGCCCACGGTCGAGCCCTGCAAATTCGGTGGGGCCCCTCCACCAGCTTCGCTGGTCCCCCTCCCCGTACCGGAGAGGATTGGGAGGATTCATGATCCGCCTCTACGACACGCTGGCGCGGGAGAAGCGCGCGTTCGTCCCCGCCGACCCGAACCGCATCACCATGTATGTGTGCGGGCCGACGGTTTACGGACGTGCGCACATCGGCAACGCGCGGCCCGCGGTCGTCTTCGACACGCTCGCACGACTGATCCGCCATGAGTTCGGGCCGGACAGCCTGGTCTATGCGCGCAACGTGACCGACGTCGACGACAAGATCATCGCGGCGGCCGAGGCGGAGGGCGTCGGGCCGGCGGTGATCACCGAGCGTTACGAACGGTTTTATATCGAGGACATGGGCGCGCTCGGGGTCACGCCACCCGACATCGCGCCGCACGCGACGCAGGAAATCTGCCCGATGGTCGCGATGATCGAGCGCCTGGTCGAACTCGGCTACGCATACGAGGCCGAGGGCCACGTGCTATTCTCGGTGCCGAGCGATTCCGATTACGGAAGCTTGAGCAGGCGCGACCGCGACGCGATGGTCGCCGGCGCCCGGGTCGAGGTCGCGCCGTACAAGCGTGACCCGGCCGACTTCGTGCTGTGGAAGCCGAGCGGCGAAGCCGTGATCGGCTGGGAATCCCCGTGGGGCCGCGGCCGCCCGGGCTGGCACGTCGAATGCTCGGCAATGATCGAGCGTCATCTGGGCGAGACCATCGACATCCACGGCGGCGGGCTCGACCTCATCTTTCCCCACCACGAGAACGAGATCGCGCAGAGCCGCTGTGCGCACGGCGGAGCGCCGCTCGCCCGCTATTGGGTGCACAACGGCTTCGTCGACATGGGCGCGGAGAAGATGTCGAAAAGCCTCGGCAATATCGTCACGCCGGCGGAGTTGCTGGCGCAGGGGCATCGGGGTGAGACGCTGCGGCTGGCGTTACTGTCGGCGCATTACCGGTCGCCGATGCCGTGGACGGAGGATCGGATCGCGAGCGCAGCTCAAACACTTGATTCGTGGGAACGAAGCTTCGGAGGCGCATTCGAAACTTTGGTCGACGTGAAGGAGGCTATGTTCCATCCCGGTCGACCAAATCCGGAAGCTGTGGCCGCGTTAAGCGACGACCTCAATGTCGCGAACTTCTTCGCCGTGCTTCATAGGTTGGCAGACGAAGCTCGCAACGCAGCCACAGCAACCGCGAAAGTGGATTCGGCGAAGGAATTGGATGCAAGCATTCGTCTGATCGGCATGGAGCTTGGACACGAGTATCTGAAAAAGCTCGACGAGGTCGTCGATGAGATCGGGATCGATCAGAAGATCGCCGAGCGTGCCGAAGCCAAGAAGAACCGCGACTTCGCGGCTGCCGATCACATACGCGACGAACTCAAGGCTGCTGGCATCGTGTTGGAGGACGAGCCTGGCGGCACCACATGGCGGCGGGAATGAGAGTTGCAGCTCACCAACGTCCGTTCGTCCTGAGCGAAGTCGAAGGGCGTATCCTCTCCGCGGGTGCAGAACGCCCTTCGACTACGCGCTTCGCGCTCCGCTCAGGACGAACGGGTTGTGAAACGGCCATTGGTGAATGAACGCGCCGCTCTACACGACCGAAATCCTGCGGCTCGCTGCGTCGCTTGCCGAGCCGCGCAGGCTCACCCGCGAGGACGGGCGCGCGGAGGTGCGCTCGCCGACTTGCGGGAGCCGCGTCAGCATGGCGGTGCAGCTCGATCCTGACGGCCGCGTCGAAGCGTTGTCGCAGCTCGTCCTTGCCTGCGCCTTTGGCCAGGCTTCGGCCGCGCTGCTTGAACGGGGGGCCGCCGGCCGCAATCGCGATGAAGCAAACCTCGCGCTGTCCCAGCTCGGCGATTGGCTCGACGGTGCCGAACAGGCGCCCGATTGGCCTGGCATCGCCGCGCTTACACCCGCCTACTCGCGCAAATCGCGGCATGGCGCGATCCTGTTGCCGTTCAGAGCGCTGCTGGCGGCGATCGAGTCGGCCCGATGACCACGCCCGCCGAGACCGCCCAGGCGACCACCGCGATCCTCGAAAGCGGGGCGATCATGCTCTGCGCCGCGCTCATCTTCGTCACCTTGTTCCGCCAGCTGAAGCTCGGCGCCACCCTCGGCTATATCGTCGCCGGCGCCCTGATCGGTCCCCAGGTCATGCGGCTGATCCGCGACCCGCAACAGCTGCTCAGCATCACCGACCTCGGAATCGCGCTGCTGCTGTTCATCGTCGGGCTTGAACTTCAGCCGAGCCGGCTTTGGCGGCTGCGCGATGACATCTTCGGGCTCGGGCTGGCGCAGGTGGTGCTGTGTGGTCTCGCCATCAGCCTGTTGCTCTATGCCGCGCTTGGAATTTCACCCGCCGCCGCGCTCGCGATCGGCCTTCCGCTGGGCCTTTCCTCGACCGCGCAGGTGCTGCCGATGCTGCGCTCCGACAACGAGTTGAACACGCCGCAGGGCGAGCGCGCTTTCTCGATCCTGTTGTTCCAGGATCTCGCGATCGTGCCGATGATCACGATCATCGCGGCGATGGCCCGGGTGCCTCCGGACCCGAGCGCTCCAACGGGCTGGAAGCTCGCGCTGATGACTGTGGCCGCGGTCGTCGCGCTGGTCGTGGTCGGACGGCTGGTGCTCAATCCCCTGTTCCGCCTCGTCGGCCGCCTTGGCGAGCGCGAGCTGTTCGTCGTTGCCGGGCTGTTCACCGTCGTCGGCGCCGCGGCGGTGATGCACACGCTGCATCTCTCGGTTCCGCTCGGCGCCTTCGTCGCCGGCGTGGTGCTGGCCGAATCGCCCTACCGCCACGAGCTTGAGAGCGATGTCGAGCCGTTCCGCTCGATCCTGCTCGGCCTGTTCTTCCTCTCGGTCGGGATGCTGCTCAACCTCAGCCTTATCGCCGCGCGGCCGTTGTTTGTGCTGGGCATTGCTGCAGGCGTCATCGCCACCAAGGCGGTGCTGATTGCGGGGCTGGCGCGCCTGTTCCGCAACAGCTGGCCGCGCAGCGTTCGGCTTGGGCTGTTGCTAAGCCAGGCCGGCGAGTTCGGGTTTGTGCTGTTCGCAATGGCTACGACGGCCGAGCTCATCACGCCCGAGGCCGCGTCCTTGTTCGGCGCGGTGATCACGCTCTCGATGGCGGCGACGCCGTTCCTGATGCGGCTCACGGACTGGCTTGGACGGCGTGAGGAGCGGGGCGGGGAGGGCCTCGACGGCCCCGAACGCTCCCCCGAGACAAGCGCGATCGTGGTCGGCTACGGGCGCTTCGGCCAGACGGTTGCTCAGATGATGCAGGCAAAGGGGATCGGCGTCACGCTGATCGACAAGAAGCCGAGCATGATCGAGACCGCCGAAGAGTTCGGGACCAAAGTCTATTACGGTGACGGCATGCGGCTCGACCTGCTGCGCGTCGCGGGCGCCGACACGGCCAAGGTCATCGCCTTCTGCAACGACAACCAGGGCGGCGAGTTGACCCGCAACGCCCTCGCCGCGGTGCTCAAGACGTTTCCGCAGGCGGCGGTGATGGTCCGCGCTTTCGACCGAGTGCACCTGATGGCGCTCGACGGGCTCGACCTCGCCTTCGCCCAGCGCGAGCTGTTCGAAAGCGCGATCGTTATGGGCAAGGCGGCGCTGAAGGCGAGCGGGATCGACAAGGGCGAAGTCGAGCGGGTCGAACGCGAATACCGGCTGCGCGATTGCGACCGGCTCGAGCGGCAGAGCGCGACCGGCGACCTGCATGCGGGAGAGGAACGTGCGTTCGCCGCCGATCGGGCCTTGCCCGACATCGAGGGCCGCGACCCCGCTTAGGCGGCGGCTGTACCGGACAGATGTGCCTCGAGCGCGTGGATGATGGCGTCGACCACGTCCTTGTGCGCGCCGTCGCCGCTTTTCACGTGGATATGAGCTTTCTCGTATGACGGCCGCCGCTCGTCGGCGAGGCGTTGCAGAATCGATCCCGGATCGCCGTTGCGGAGCTGGGCGCGGGTATCGCGCCGCGAAGTTCGCTCCGTGAGGATTTCCACCGGCGCGTCGAGCCAGATCGTGATCGCCCGTTCGTTCAGCAGCTGGCGCGTGCGCGCATCCACGTAAGCACCGCCGCCGGTCGCAATCACTCGGACCTCGCCTTCGATCAGCCGCGCCACCAGCCGCCGCTCGCCGTCGCGGAAGTCATGTTCGCCATAGCGTTCGAACACCTCGGCCGCGGTGAAGCCGGCGGCGTCCTCGATCGCCGAATCGCTGTCGACGAAGGGCAGGCCGAGCCGCTTGGCGAGCCGCCGGCCGACCGTCGATTTTCCGACCCCCATCAGCCCGACCAGCACGATGGGCCGATCGAGGCGCTTCGTTAAATCTGTCACTGACAGGGCTATACAGCGCCTTTCCGGCTCGGCAAAAGCGCTGGCCATGCCAAAATTACTAGTCCTGATCATCGTCATCGTGCTCGTCGTCGGCGCTCTCTTCTTCCTTTCGACCGTTCCCAAACAGCACCCGACACGAACGATCGAGGTCGACGTGCCGCAGACCGGTCCTGCGGGTGGCAATGCGCATTAAGCCGCTGCTGATTGCGTCTGCCGCGGTGCTGGTCTCGCTGCCGGTGCTGGCGCAGCAGGCGCCGCAGCCGGCGCCCGTGCCCGCTCCTGACAAAGCTCCCGTCAACACCCTGGCTCCAGCGACGCAGCAGCAGACGAATGCAACGGATACGCAAGGCGCGCCGTCTGACGAGACGGCAGTCGAGGAAGTCAGCAGCCTCAATCTTCCGCCGCCCCCGCCGCCGATCGAATATCCGGGGTGGGCGCGTCGCGAC
Organism: Sphingomicrobium sp.; assembly: GCA_040006255.1. Taxonomy (GTDB): domain Bacteria; phylum Pseudomonadota; class Alphaproteobacteria; order Sphingomonadales; family Sphingomonadaceae; genus Sphingomicrobium. Next base: position 10,976 of record JBDTXI010000134.1, on the reverse strand, counting down.
CCGTGGGTCGTTGGCAGTCTCGACCCCGAGCGCGTGGGCCTCGGCGCCGATCCGTGGGGCACGGCCAGCGGGGCATTTCTTTCGACCCTGATGCGGCGGATGCACACGCCGATCGCCTCACGCTGGGCGCATATCGCGTTGCGCGACGCACTCCTGACCAAAATGCGCGCGCCGGGCCAGGTGAATCCGGTCGACTGGGTTGCCGAGCGCGCTTGGCTTCTCTTGCGCCTCGGCGAAGCGGACGCCGCGCGAATGCTTGTCGCCGGCGTCGACACCGACCGCTTCACGCCCAAGATGGTCCAGGTTGCGGTGCAGAGCGCGCTCGCCAATGCCGATCCGCCGGCGATGTGCCCGATCGAGGTCGGGATCGGGAAGTATGAGCCCAACATTCGCGCTTTGGTCCAGGCGATGTGCTCGTCGCTCGCCGGAGAGCCGGAGACGGCGGCGGCGCAGATCGACGACGCGCGGCGTCGCGGGCGGTTTGGCGGGATCGACCTCAACCTTGCCGACAAAGTGGTCGGTGCGGGCGCCAACACGGCCCGCGCCGTGTCGATCGAGTGGAATTCGGTCGACACGCTCACCGCGTGGCGCTTCGGGCTGGCCACGGCGACGGGCATGGTCCCGCCCGACCGTCTGCTCAACCCGGCATCGACCCAGCTCCGCGCCTTCCAGGCGAGGGCGCCTTTGCTCACGCCGGAGCAGCGCCTGAACTCGGCCCAGATCGCGGCTGGGCTCGGCGTCTTTTCGTCGCAATCGATGGTCGATCTCTATTCGGCGATTTACGATTCGACCGATCCCGACGACCTCTCGAGCACGGATGCGTGGCAGCTCCGCCAGGCCTTCGTCGGGAAGGATGCGGACACGCGGCTGGCGGCGATCCACCGGCTGCTCGAGGCGGGCAATGACCCGTTGCAAAAAGAGGCGATGCGCGCGCTCGTGGCGCGCGCCGCCACGCGCGTCGAGCCTGATCCGAAGGTTGCGGACGCTCCGGAACTGATCTCGGCGATGCTCGCCGCCGGTTACGACCAGGCCGCGGCGCGCTGGGCCGGCGCCTGCGGCAAGATCAAGGACGAGAACGGCGACCGCTGCTGGTCAATGCTCGTGCTTGGGGCGCCGAGCGCAAATGGACTCGACCTCAGCGCCGGGCGGATCACCAGCTTCATCGGCCGCGACAAGAGCCGCAACAAGGTGCGCAGCGCTTTGCTCGTCGCCGGCCTTGCCGGGCTCGGCCGGATCACGCCGGACGCCGCCAATTCCCTCAATCGCCGCCATGGCTTCGGGCTCGGCCGCCAGTCGAGCTGGACGCGGATGATCGACGCCTCCGCCGGGCGCGGGCAGGCTGGCACGGTGCTCGTGCTTACGGGCACGGGCTTTCAGACGTTCGCGCTCGACCGCTTGCCGGCGGTCCACGTCTATCACGCGCTCCTGGCCCTCCAGCGCACCGGACAGGACTTCACCGCGCGAATGATCGCGGCCGAGGCCCTGTCGCGGACGTGATGTCTAAAAGAGGGGTCGCGCACATGACCTTGAGAGCGTGACGCCAGAAGACGAGGCGCTCGTCGACCGGTTCCTCGACATGATGGCGGCCGAGGGAGGCGCCTCCAGGCACACGCTTTCCGCCTACCGCAACGACCTTGAGCGCTCGGCGGAGGCGGTGCGCGGTTCCGTTGCCTCGGCCTCGGCCGAAGATTTGTCGCGGCTTGGCGCGGCCTGGGCGGAGCTTGCGCCGTCGACGGTGGCGCGGCGGTCGGCGGCGTTGCGGCGGTTCTTCGGCTTCCTCGTGGATGATGGTCTGCGCGGCGACGATCCATCCTCGGCGCTTCCCCGGCCGAGGTTCGAGCGGCCGCTGCCGCGCATCCTTGACGAGCCGGAAATCGAGCGCATGTTCGAAGCCGCCGAGGACCGCGCCGCGAGCGGCGAGGCGATCGCGTCGCGCAATCTCGCCTTGCTCGAAATGCTCTACGGTTCGGGGCTTCGGGCAAGCGAGCTGGTCAGCCTTCCGCGGGGGGCGGTCCGCTCCGCCCAGCCGTTCCTGATGATCCGCGGCAAGGGTGGCAAAGAACGGCTGGTGCCGATCTCGTCGCGCGCCGAGGGTGCCGTCCGCGCCTGGCTCGAGCATGTCCCGAGCGGCGGCTTGTGGCTGTTTCCTAGCGGCAAATCGCATCTTAGCCGGGTGCGCCTGTTCCAGATCGTACGGCAAATGGCGGCGGATGCGGGGATTTCGCCCGAGCGAGTCAGCCCGCACGTCCTTCGCCACGCTTTCGCCACGCACCTTCTGTCGGGCGGCGCCGACCTTCGGGTGCTGCAGACGCTGCTCGGGCACGCCGACATCGCCACGACCCAGATCTACACCCATGTCGACAGCGCGAGACTCGTCGAACTGGTCAATGCCCGCCATCCGCTGGCTACCCGTTCTCGTTGACGGCTGGCGCAGCTTCGTCCTACCTGCCGCGGCCAGATGCAGACTTACCTCGACTTCGAAAAGCCGATCGCGGAGCTTGAAACGCGGCTGACCGAGCTGCGCGAGACCGCCAGCGGCGGCGCGGTGGACATCGACGCGGAGATCGGCCGCCTCGAGAGCAAGGCCAACAAGCTGCTCCGCGACACCTACGCCAAGCTGACGCCGTGGCAGAAGGCCCAGGTCGCGCGGCACCCTGAGCGTCCGCACTTCAAGGATTACATCGGCGGAATCGTCGACGATTTCCTGCCGCTATCCGGCGATCGGGCGTTCGGCGACGACCCGGCGATCGTCGGTGGCCTCGGCCGCATCGAAGGCCGCGCGGTGATGGTGATCGGTCACGAGAAGGGCGACGACACCGCCTCCAGGCTCAAGCATAATTTCGGGATGGCGAAGCCCGAAGGCTACCGCAAAGCGATCCGGCTGATGCGCCTCGCCGACAAGTTCGGGATCCCTGTTGTGACCTTGGTCGATACGCCCGGCGCGTTTCCCGGCGTTCAGGCCGAAGAGCGCGGCCAGGCGGAAGCCATCGCGCGCTCCACCGAGGAATGCCTTGCCCTTCGCGTCCCGATCATCGCGGTGATCGTTGGGGAAGGGGGGTCGGGCGGCGCGGTGGCGATCGCGACGGCGAACCGCGTGCTGATGTTCGAGCATGCAATCTATTCCGTCATCTCGCCCGAGGGCTGCGCGTCGATCCTGTGGCGGACCGCCGACAAGGCCGCGGACGCGGCCGAGGCGATGAAAATCACCGCGCAAGACCAGCAATCGCTCGGCGTCGTCGACCGCATCGTGGCCGAGCCGCTCGGCGGCGCCCAGCGCGATCCCGATGCGGCGATCGGCTCGCTCAAGGGCGCGATCGTCGAAGAGCTCGACGGCTGCTCCGAGCTCGGACCGGACGAGCTGCGCGCACAGCGCCGAGCGAAGTTCCTCGCCATCGGCTGACGGCCCGGAACTGGTCTTGGTCATTCTCCGTTCAAATTCGCTGCGCTTATTTGCTCGGCGAAACGGAGGGTGATGTTGCGCAAGGCGCTGTTATTGCTTGCCACCGCGGCGATCGCGATGGCCCCGGCTGCCGCGCAGCCGCTGCGCTATCTCAATCCGCAAGACGTGGCGGAGGCCCAGCGCGAGCATGCGCACGTCCTCCAGGAGCTGGGTGGCGCCGAGACCGGTCCCCGCGCCGCGTATGTCGAATCGATCGGCCGTCGCGTCGGCGCGCAATCCGGAGTCGCTAATCCGGGGCAGGCGCTGCACTTCACCACGCTCAACTCCGCGGTCGAGAACGCCTTCTCGGTTCCCGGCGGCTACGTTTACGTGACCCGGCAGCTGATGTCGTTGATGGACGACGAATCGCAACTCGCCTTCGCGCTCGGCCATGAAGTCGGCCATATCGCCGCGAACCACGCCCACATCCGCGAGCAATATGCCGAACGCAGCAGCTTTGGCTGGCTGGGGCAGATCATCGGCACGATTTTCCGCGGCGACGTTTTCGGCAATTATCTCGAGCAACGCGCCAAGCTCGATCTCCTCAGCTTCTCGCGCGACCAGGAGTATCAGGCCGACCAGCTGGGTATGCGCTATATGATCGGGGCCGGATACGACCCGGCGGGCGCGCCTGCGGTCCTTGCCGCGCTGAGCCGCCAGTCGGCGCTCCAGGCGCGGGTGCAGGGACGGACCAACCGCCAAACTCCGGAGTGGGCGAGCACCCATCCTCTGAGCGAGAACCGGATGCAGCGCGCTCTGCAGCTGGCGAGCGCCACCGGGCGCGTGGGCGCCGGCATGCGCAACCGCGATCTGTTCCTCAGCGAGCTCGAAGGAATCACCGTCGACGACGATCCCGCCCAGGGCGTGATTGACGGGCGGAGCTTCACCCATCCGGATCTGCGGATCCAGTTCAGCGTGCCGCCGGGCTATCTGATGTCCAACGGCACGTTTGCCGTGACGATCTCCGGCTCTGCCGGCAAAGCGCAGTTCAGCGGTGGACGTTATTCGGGCAGCCTCGACAACTACATATTGGCCGTCTTTGGACAATTGACCCGTGGTCAGATGCAGGTTGCGATCCCGCGGCCGCAACGCACGATGATCTACGGAATGCCCGCGGCCTTCACCACCGCCCGATTCAACACTTCATCGGGGCTGATCGACGTCAGCGTGGTCGCCTATCAATGGGATCCGCAGCGCGTCTATCATTTCGTCATGCTGACGCCGGGCGGTTCGGGCATCGGTGCCTTTACGCCGATGGTGAATTCGCTGCGGAAGATCACTCCGGCCGAAGCATCGGCCATCCGTCCGCGGATCATTCAATTGGCGAAGGTCGCGCCCGGGGACACGGTGCAATCGCTGGCAGCCCAAATGGCTTACCGCGAATTCAAGCTGGACCGTTTTCTCACGCTCAATGATTTAAGCCCCGGCAGCAGGCTCGTGCCCGGGCAAAAGGTCAAACTCATCGTCTACGGCCCGCGCCGCCGCGGTTAACCCGCGTTCTGAAACTGCGCTTGAATGTTACCCCACATGCCGTTGGTACCACCGCCCAACGCCTGGAGGCCGCCCATCATCGCGATGATGATGAGCGCGCATATCAGGCCGTATTCGATTGCGGTTGCCCCGCGCGAATCCGCGCCGAGCTTGCGCAACATCGTTCGGATAGCGATCACGCCACCCTCCTCTGGTCCACGTCCACGCGGCCGGTTTACAGCCATTTCGGTTAACAACTCTTGCTCCGCTCATCCTTAACGCGGCCTCAGCCTTCTAAGCCTCGGTAATGCTTGCCGGCGTCCAGGCGGCGAAATGAAGAGTTTCGAACGTTTCTACGGTGCGTTTCCCGTCTCCCGCTGCAGTGAAACTGTGGAGCGCGGCAGCATAGGCCTTCTTCGATAAGCCAATGCGCGATCTAGAGCCGAGGATGTTGGTCGTGCCCATCCGCCGCAGATCTGCGATCAGGCGCTGGAGCGATGGATAGGAGACCTGCGCTCGGTCGACGTCGACCACCGGCATCACGAACCCGGCCTGCGACAGCAAAGGGGCGAGGGCCGAAGCTTCGATCCGCGGGTGGATATGCGGCGAAGCGACGCCGGCCACGCCATCGGCGGCGCGCATCGCGCTCCGCAGCTGCGGGAGGGTGTCTGCGCCCGACATGGCGCCCAGAAACAACGACCCCGCCTGCATCGACCGGAAAATGGAGTTCAGCGCGTGCGGCAGGCGGTTGACGGTGTCCAAGGTGCCGATCGCGAGTATTAGATCACAAATGTCCGGCGGGGACGTCCAGTCGTCCTCGTTCATGGTCTCGCCCGCGGCCGCGTCGGCGAAGATGGGACCCGGATCGCATACCCTCACCTGGGAGACGAACTCGCGAAGCCGCGACGGCCAGCCCGGATCGGGGCAGCCGATCAGCAGAGCGCTGTGGAAGGACCGCTGCACCAGCGCCACGCGCTCGAGGCAGTCGGCGAAAGCGCGCTCGAGCAGAAAAAGCTCGGGTCCGGTTCTTGCCGCGCGATTGCGCCGAAGCGCGCGCAATTCCATGTCGAACAAAGCGGACATCGCGGCGCTTGTGCGATGCGCCCGGGCGCGCGACAAGATGCCTGTGACTGCCATGACCATCGGCGCGGCAAGGATCGGGAGCGGAGTTAGCGCCTGCGCCCGGTGGGTGCTCGACTTCGCTCTTCCGCCGCGCTGCGCAGGATGCGGCACCATCGTCGCCGAGGTGCACAGCTTTTGCGCGGAGTGCTGGAAGCAGGTCGAGTTTCTCGGCCAGTCGGGCTGCGTGAGCTGCGGGCTTCCGCTCCAGGCGACCGAAGCTCAGACTTGCGCAGTTTGTCTCGCCAAGCCCCCGCGAATCGCCCGCACCCGCTCCGCAGTCGCGTATGACGAGCTGTCGCGAAGCCTTGCCATTCGCCTGAAATATGGCCGCAAGGTCGCCATCGCGCGGACGATGGCGCGCTACATGGCGCCATTGATCGATCATTCGGCCGGCGCGCCGATCCTCGTACCGGTGCCGCTGCACCGGACCCGGCTGTGGCGGCGCGGGTTCAACCAGTCCGTCCTAGTCGCGCGCGAGCTGTCGCGGCGGCTCAGCCTCCGCACCAATGTCCTGGTCCTCCGGCGGTTGAAGCGCACCCCGCCGCTCAAGGGCATGAGCGCAATTCAAAGGCGCAAGGCGGTGGCCGGTGCGTTCCGGGTGACCGACAAAGCCGCCATAGCGGGCAAGACGATCATTCTCATCGACGATGTTTTGACGACGGGGAGCACGGCGGAGGCATGCGCGCGGACGCTGCGGCGCGCGGGAGCGGCCCGAGTGGAGCTGGTGACCTGGGCACGCGTGCTTCGTCCCGCCCAGTTGATGCCCGGTTGATGCCCGGTTGATGCCCGGTTGATGCGACGCCGGGAGCGCTTAAGTATCGCGTTGGAAGGATCGTTCGTGCCGCTTGTCGAGATCTACACCAAGAGCTTTTGCCCTTATTGCTGGCGCGCCAAGGCGCTGCTCGATTCGAAAAGCGTGCGCTATGAGGAAATTGCGATCGACGGGCACGCTTCGGAGAGGCAGGCGATGATCCAGCGCGCGAACGGACGCACGACGGTGCCTCAAGTCTTCATCGCGGGCCGGCATGTCGGCGGATGCGACGACCTCATGGCGCTCGACCGCGCCGGCAAGCTCGACGAACTGATCGCCGCATGACCAGGATTGCGCTGTTCCAGTCCAACACCGGCGTTGATCCGGAAATGAGCGCGCTTTCGCTGACCGACGCCATCGGCGAGGCCGCGTCGGGCGGCGCCGAAATGCTGTTCACGCCCGAGATGTCGGGACTGCTCGACCGCGACAGCGCGCGGGCCGCGAAGAACCTCAGGAGCGAGGACGAAGATGTCGTTCTCGTCGCCTGCCGCGAAGCGGCGAGGCGCAACCGCATCTGGCTCGATATCGGCTCGCTCGCCGTGCTCGTCGGCAACGGCAAGGTCGCCAACCGCGGCTTCGTCATCGACCGCGAAGGGCAAATTCGCGCCCGTTACGACAAGATGCATTTGTTCGACGTCGACCTCCCGACGGGTGAAAGCTGGCGCGAGTCGGCGGTCTATTCCGCGGGTGAGGGGGTTGTCCTGGTCAACGGGACGCCGGTCGGAAAGATCGGCCTCACCATCTGCTACGATCTGCGTTTCCCGATGCTCTTCGCGCGCCTCGCCGAGGGTGGTGCCGACGTGATCTCGGTGCCTGCGGCTTTCACCGTGCCAACCGGCCACGCCCATTGGCATGTGCTCCTCCGCGCTCGCGCGATCGAGGCGGGGGTGTTCGTGATCGCCGCTGCACAGGCCGGCCGACACGCCGACGGACGACAGACGTTCGGCCATTCGCTGGTCGTCGATCCGTGGGGCGAGGTCCTGCTCGACATGGGCGATGGCAACGGCGTGGGCTTTGCCGACATCGAGCTGTCGCGCATTTCGGAAGTGCGCGCGCGCATACCGGCGCTTAACCATCGCCGCCCTATCCCGGAGGCGGTGAGCGAATGATCGTATTCGATCTTATATGCCTCGAGGCTTCTTGCGCCGGGGGCGAGACTTTCGAAGCCTGGTTCGGCTCCGGCTCCGATTACGACGAACAGCGCGCCCGCGGCATGGTGCAATGTCCATTCTGCCACTCGGCCAATGTCGCGAAGGCGCCGATGGCTCCGCAAGTGCCGCGCAAGCGCTCCGACCATCCGCTCGCCCGCGTCGCCGCCGTGCAGGCCGAGTTACTCAAGGATTCGCGCTGGGTCGGCGACGAGTTCGCCGACACCGCGCGCGCCATGCACAGCGGCGAGATCGCGCCGGAGCAGGTGCACGGCAAGGCTACGCTCGAGCAGGCCAAGTCGCTGGTGGAGGAGGGCGTCCCCGTCGCGCCGCTGCCGCTCCCGGTGGTGCCGCCGAACCAGGTCAATTGATCGGGCGTCGCCAAATCCCTATTCCTCGCGCAAGACCCCGTAGCTCAGCAGGATAGAGCATCAGATTCCTAATCTGAGGGCCGCGCGTTCGAATCGCGCCGGGGTCACCAAATTTTCGAGGTGGAGGGCCATGGCCAGCGAGCAGCCGATCAGTCGAACTCCTCAGTCCAGCCATTTTAATCGAATGTTCGTCGAGCATCCGCGCTCGCTCGGAATGACGTGGGCGGGCCATGGCGCCGGGGCGGCCAAGATCGGGGCGGAGCTGATCGGCGCCGGCTGCGCGGCAATCGTCCACGCCATCGTGCCGGGCTGGTTCACCGAGACGGCCGGAAAGACCGTGACCCGCATCTACGACCATATCCAGGAGCGCAAGGCGGGCTCGGCCGATCCGGAGAATTGGCCCGAATATGAGATCTGAGCGGGATGTCCCGGTCGCGATCGTCGGCGGCGGCTTTTCGGGGACAATCATCGCGGCCCAGCTCGCCCGGCGTGGCATCGCCTCCGTGCTGATCGACGGCAGCGGGCGCGCGGGAAAGGGCGTGGCTTATTCCACCAGGGAGCCCGCGCACCTGCTCAACGTCGACGCCGAAGGGATGAGCGCCTGGGCCGGGGAGCCCGACCATTTCGCCCAGCGGTTCGAAGCCGAGGGCGGCGATCGCCGCGGCTTCGCTCCACGGTTGCTGTTCGGCCGCTATCTCGGCGAGATTCTCGGTGAAGCTTTGGCTTCCGGCGAGACTTCGGTGATGGATGCCGCCGCGACGAAAGCGACGCGCAGCGACGGCGGGTGGAAAGTCGAACTCGATGACGGGTCGACGATCGCCGCGCAGGCGCTGGTGCTCGCCGTCGGCAACCAGGAGCCCGAGACGCTCGGTCCGTTCGTGGGAGCCGGCGACCGATTCATCGGCGATCCGTGGGGGCCCAGAGCGCAAGCCGCCGCCGCGCAACTTACCGAGAACGGCGGCAGCGCCTTGATCATCGGGACCGGGCTGACGATGGTCGACCTCGTCCTCTCGCTCGACGCCGCGGGGCATTGCGGCAAAGTTCTCGCTTTGTCGCGGCGCGGCCTGATCCCACGATCGCACGCCGATTTCGAACCGGCGCCGGTCGAGCAGTCCGACGTGCCGAGCGGCGATTTGCGCGCTCTGTGGCGGTGGCTTCGGCGCCGTTCCGCGAACGTCGGCTGGCGCGCGGCGATCGACAGCCTGAGGCCCTATAGCCACCCGCTGTGGCAGAGCCTGGACGTCGAGCAGCAGCGGCGCTTTCTGCGCCATGCGCGGCCGTGGTGGGACGTGCACCGGCACCGCATTGCTCCGGAGGTGGCGCGGACCGTCGCGGACATGGTCGCCGACGGGCGCCTGGAAATCGCGGCCGGCCGCATCGTCTCGGTCCGAAAGGAGGCTGACGGCCTCCATGTCGAATACCGGAAGCGTGGCAGCGGCGCGGTCCAGTCGGCGCAGTTCGCCTATGTTTTCAATTGCACGGGCCCGCTCCACGCGATCGGCAGGACCCGCGACCCCCTTTTGCGCGGCCTTCTCGACGCCGGCCATGTGCGCCCCGACCAGCTTAACATCGGCCTCGAAGTCGACGAGCTTTCGCGCGCGCGTGGCGGGGAACGGATCTGGGCGCTCGGCCCCCTGACCAAAGGCCGCTATTGGGAAATCATCGCGGTCCCCGATATTCGCGAGCAGGCGGCGGCGGTGGCCGACGATATTGCACTGGAGATAAATGGATGACCCCCCCATTCGATCATGGCGAGCCGGAAGACGGCGACCTCGTCGAGGCGGCCCCTGCATGCGAGATTCCGCCGGAGGTCACGGAGGCGGTTCGCACCCTCATCCGGTGGACGGGCGAAAACCCCGACCGCGAAGGGCTGCTCGACACGCCCCGCCGCGTGGCGCGCGCATGGCGCGAATATGCACGCGGTTATGTCGAGGACCCCGCGCTGCACCTCAGCCGCACCTTCGAGGAAGTCGGCGGGTATGACGAGATCGTGTTGTTGAAGGACATTCCGTTCCAGTCCCACTGCGAGCACCATCTCGCGCCCATCATCGGCAAGGCGTCGATCGCGTATTTGCCGCGCGACAAGGTGGTCGGAATCAGCAAGCTGGCGCGGGTGCTGCACGGCTTCGCTCGCCGGCTGCAGGTGCAGGAACGGCTGACGGCGCAGGTCGCCGACACGATCTGGGAGCAGCTGCAGCCCAAGGGCGTGGCGGTGGTGATCGAAGCCACCCACGCGTGCATGACCGCCCGCGGCGTGAACACGCCGGGCGTGGTGATGAGCACGAGCCGGATGATGGGCACCTTCCGCGAGGACGAGCGCAGCCGCCGCGAGGTGCTTGCGCTGATGGGCTATTGAAGGCAGCGGGGCGGCTCCGCTGGCCGCGGAACCGCCCCGCGCTCCACCCCCGCAAAGACCGGGGTGGCGGGATTACGCGCGCGTGTCGGCTTCCATGCCGTGCTTCAGCTGGCTGATCTGGTCATGCCCGGAGCGCACGGACTGATAGGCGCTCTCGACCGCGGCCCGGGTTTCGCCGCTTAGCGTCTCCCCGCCGAGCGCCGTCTCGAACTTCTCCTTGAGATAATCCTCGCCGCGCTCGACCTCGTTGATGATCGCC
>JBDTXI010000133.1:0-5363 GCA_040006255.1 Sphingomicrobium sp. | reverse complement strand
GGTCGATCACCGGACAACGCCAGCATTCGGGCAGCCGCGCCTTGCAGGTGTAGCGCCCGTGCAGGATCAGCCAGTGGTGTGCGTCGCGGCGGAACGGCTGGGGGACGATCCGGTTGAGCTTGGCCTCGACCTCGTCGGGGGTCTTGCCGGGCGCGAGGCCGGTCCGGTTGCATACCCGGAAGACGTGCGTGTCGACGGCGAACGTCTCCTCCCCCCAGGCGGTGTTGAGCACGACGTTGGCGGTCTTGCGGCCGACGCCGGGGAGAGCCTGGAGATCTTCGCGCGTGCGCGGGATTTCACCGCCGTGGTTGTCGATCAGCGCCTGTGAAAGGGCGACGACGTTCTTCGCCTTGGTGTTGAACAGGCCGATCGTCTTGATCGCCTGGCGCAGCCGTTCCTCGCCGAGCTCGACCATCTGTCGCGGAGTCCTAATCGTTTCGAACAGCGGACGGGTGGCAATGTTGACGCTGACATCGGTCGCCTGCGCGGACAGCACGACCGCGACCAGCAGGGTGTACGGGTCGCGATATTCGAGCTCGGTGGTCGGCGACGGATTGTTTTCCGCCAGCCGGCGAAAGAATTCGAACACGGCCCCGCGCTTCATTGGAGTTCGTCGAGGGCGGCGCCGAGGCGCGCCAGGGCTTCGGTGAAATGGTCGGTCGCAAGGCCGAAACCGACGCGGAAATGCTCGGGCATTTCGAACCATCGGCCGGGAACGACGGCCGTGTCGTAGAGCTCGCGGAGCAGGGCATCGAGCCGCCCGGTGTCGCCGCCCGCCCAGCGCGGGAACGCTGTGACGCCATGTTCCGCCGCCATGCAGTCCAGGTCCGCGCGCGACGCGACGAAGGCGTTGAACAAGGCGCGGTTGCGGGCGAGCATCGCCGGCGTGTCGCCGATGACCCGATCGATATTTACGAAAGCGATGCAGGCGAGCCGCTCGGCCGGATGCGCCTGGTTGACTCCGAACAGGTCGTTGAGCCGCCACATCCGTTCGGCGAGCGCGGGCCCGGCGAGGATCCAGCCGCAGCGCAGCCCGCTGAGGCCGTACACCTTGGTCAGGCTGTTGGTGCAGACGAATTCGGGCCCGAGGCGGCGCGCGCTCGGCCGGGGCGGAATGGCGGCATCGAGATAGACCTCGTCGATGAGCACGCGCGCGCCGTTGCGCCGCGCCAAGTCGGCGACGGCGCGAAGGTCCGCCTCCTCGGCGAGCGCGCAGCTCGGGTTGTGCAGATTGGTGACGACGATGAGGCGCGTTCGGTCGGACATGCTGGTCGCCAGAATGGCCGGATCGAGCCGGAACGCATCCGCCGCCTTGCGCTCAAAGCGCTTGACCCGCGCTCCGAGAAACGAGGCCGCGCCGAGCAGCGGCTCGTAGGTCGGATGCTCGACCAGCACTTCGTCGCCGGGTGCGATCAGCGCCGCCATCGCAAGGAAGTTCGCCATCGAGGTGCCGTCCGCCGCGACGACTTCGTCCGGGGACACGCCGTAGCGGCCGGCAATGGCCTCGCGCAGCGGCGCGTAGCGCGGGTGGCTGGCGCCATCGAGGTCGAGGTCGGCGAGGCTGAGGTCAAGCGAGTCCATGCGGAAATGCGGCACTTCGCTTCCGGTCAGGGCAAAGCGCACCGGCGCTTTGAACTTGGCCCAGTGCATGTAGTCGGATTGCATCGTCCTCACGCGGCAGCGCGCCTCTTCTTGCGTTGCCCGTAGAGGCAGGCCGGAACGCCGGCGAGCAGGATGGCGTAGCCGATCAGGCTGTTGACCGGGTTATTCCACAACGTGGCGATGACGGTGAGCGCGCAGGCGGCGACGAAGAGGCCGGTGGTGAAGGGGTGGAGCGGTGCCTTGAACGCGACCGCCTGATCGGGGTCGCGGCGGCGGAAGACGAACAGCGCCGCTCCGGTCAGGCCGAAGAAGATGAAGTCGACCGAAACGACGTAGCTCAGGATCTGGCCGAATGTGCCCGACAGCGCGATGACCGCGGCGGCGACGCCCTGGAGGACGATCGCGACCACCGGCACGCGGGTGCGCGCGCTCACTTGCGCGACGCGGCGGAAGAACAGCCCGTCCTCGGCCATGGCGAAATACACCCGCGGCGCGGTCAGCATGCCCTGGCTGAGAAAGCCGAGGGCGGAAATCGCGATCCCCAGCGCGATGAAGGTCGCGCCTTTGTCGCCGAGTGCGAGGCGCATGACGTCGGTCGCCGGAGTCTTAGACGCGGCGAGTCCGGCGGGGCCGAGGGCGTGGACGCACACCAAAGCGACCAGGCAGTAGAGGAGGATCACCCCGGCGACGCCGAACAACAACCCGCGGCCGAGGTCGCGCCGCGGGTTGCGCATTTCGCCGGCGACGAAGCTCGAGGTTTGCCATCCGCCGTAGGAGAACATCACCGGAGTCATCGCGGCGCCGATCGCCGCCAGCGTCGAAACAGGCCCCGTGCCGGGGAGCGGCGGGCGCGGGACGGCTGCCGGCGCGAACCAGAAGCCAGCCATCACCAGGGCGGCGATGGCCATGATCTTCAGCACCATCAGCCCGCTCTGGACATTGCTCCCCGAGCGGACGCCCATGCAATTGATGAGGGTGAGCAACGCGAGAACCGCGACGGCGACGGCGCTGTCGGGGATTCCAAGCTGGACGAGAGTGGCGAAATAACGCGCGAAGGTGATCGCCACCGCGGCCATTCCCCCCGACTGGATCACCAGCAGCAACGCCCAGCCGTAGAGGAACGCCGGCATCGGCCCATAAGCGTCGCGCAAATACGCATATTGGCCGCCGACCTCGGGTCGGCGGGCGGCGAGCTCGGCGTAGACGAAGGAGGCGGTCAGCGCGACGATGCCACCGAGCACCCAGACGCCGACGATCAATAGCGCCGTGTCGACGTGGCGGGCGACCTCGGCCGGAGTGACGAAGATCCCCGATCCGATGATCCCGCCCATGACCAGCATGGTCGCGTCGAACACGCCGAGCCGGCGCGCAAGCCCGCGCGGTTCGACGCGCGTCCTCGTCACGGCGCGCCGATCACGTCCCGCATGGAATAAAGACCTGCTGGCCGGCCGGCGAGGAAGCGCACCGCGGCGAGCGCGCCGCGCGCGAAGATCATCCGGTTTTCAGCGCGGTGCGACAGGATCAGCCGCTCGTCGGGGCCGAGGAAGAGGACGTCGTGATCGCCGGCGGCAGTCCCACCGCGCAGCGCGGCGAAACCGATCGCGCCCGGCTCGCGCTTGAGACCGGTTCCGTTGCGGCCGGCCTCGGCCTTGACCGTGGCGCCGCGCCCGCGCGCCGCCGCTTCGCCGAGCGTCAGCGCAGTCCCGGACGGGGCGTCGGCCTTGTTGCGGTGATGCGTCTCCGCAATCTCGATATCCCACTCGGGGCCGAGCACCCGCGCGGCGCGCTCCACCAGCTCCGCCAGCAGAGCGACGCCGAGCGAGGTGTTGGCCGCGCGCAGGACCGCCACCTCCTTCGCCGCAGCTGCGATCCGCTGATCCGCCAGCGCGTCGAGCCCCGTGGTGCCAATGAGGATCGGGACGCCCGCGGACAGCGCCCGGTCGAGGCTCGCTTGGAGCGCGGCCGGCGCGGAAAAGTCGACGAGCACGTCGCCGTGGTCCTGGTCGAGCGCGAAGCCGGGATCATCCGCCAACGCGGCGGCGATCGCCTGGCCCATGCGGCCGCCGGGCGCAAACAGGCTGATGCGGATCGGCTGGTCGGCGGTGCGCATGACGACGGGTCATGGCGAAAGCTGGAGCGCCGCGCAATCGCGGCGCTCCCAACGGGTTTAGTGGGCCATCACCAATTCTTGCAGCAGCATGTCGCCGGTAATGTGGCGATAGGTTGCGCGCTGGCCGCTTCCGGCCATCTCCTTGCGGTCGTTGCTCTGCAGATATGCGTTCATTTCCTTGCCGCGGGCGATCTGCTCGGCGGGCGTCGGAATGCGATCGCTGACCGTGACGAGGTAGAGATCGGGCTCATCCTTGCGGTTGTTGTTGTTGCTGAGGATGTAATAGGCTTTGATCCAGCCCTTCGACTTTGCATATTCATTCTGCTTGCGGGCCTTGGTGGTCAGGAAGTCCGCATAATCGGCGAAATGGCCGTCATCGATTTTTACCGAAGTCACGTCCCAATAGTCGCCGCCGACCAATGGCACTTCCTGGGCGAGGGCCGGAACGGCCCAAAGCATCGTCGCGGCGCCAACGGCGCCGAGTATTAAGTTACGCATGTGACTGCTCCCTTTGCTGGAGCCCCTGCTCCAGTTCGTGTGAACGGCGTCGCCCTAGGGCTTTCGACTGCCGGTGGTGCGGCGTCGTTCCGCTCGCAGTTCAAGCACTTATCTGATCTTAACGCAAATTAAATGCCCAGGTTGCGCTGCAGCGCCAGCGCGGCCGCCGGAGCGCGGACCTTCGCGCCGTTGATCATGAAAATGTAGACCTCGCCGCGAGTGCGCCACTGGCGTGCGCGCCCGGCGAAGCCGTCGAGCGCCGCATCGCCGTAGCCGCTCTCGAGCTCTTCGCGCATGCGCTGAAGCCGCGCATAGGCGAAGTTCGCGGTGTCGGCTTCGATGCACGGATAGTCATCCGAATCGGCGAACACGACCGCGATGTTGCGCGCCCGGCAAAGCGCGAAGAATTTCTCGTCCTGGAAGCTTTCGTGCCGCGGTTCGATTGCGTGGCGGAGAGGGACGCCATCGACCGCTTCGGGAAGCAGATCGATGAACCCCGCGATGTCGTCGCGATCGAACTTCCGGCGAGGTGCGAATTGCCAGAGGATCGGCCCGAGCTTGCACCCGAGCGCCGCAAAACCCTGGGCGAAGAAGTTGCCGATGCCCTCGGCTCCCTCGCAAAGGCGCGCGCGCATGACGCAGAAGCGCGAGCCCTTGATGGCGAACTGGAAACCGTCGGGGGCGACTTTCTCCCACGCTTCCCAGCTTTTCGGCTTCTGCCGCCCGTAGAAGGTCGCGTTGATCTCGATCGCGCCCAGCGCCCGCGACGCATATTCCAGCTCTTTCGACTGCGGCAGCTTGTCCGGATAGAAGGCACCGCGCCACGGCGGGAACGTCCAGCCGCCAATGCCGATGCGGATTTGCCCTACGCTCATTGTTCCAGCGCTTTATGCCCGCCGCATGGCCATCCGCAATATCGCGACTGGCAGTGGCAGGTTCGTCGCAAAGGGATCCGCCAATGTCCGCTTTCGACCCATTGCAGACATTAGATTCATACGGCGCGCTACGAGTTCGGAGGGTCCCTGCACGACTTGTCGGCCGACGATTTCGCCAGGGCCAGTGGAGAAGCTTTGACTTTCCCACAGTGTATTATAATAACAATACAGTATGCCGAACATGATTTACGAGCCAAGCCCGCATCGAGGGTGGTTGC
>JBDTXI010000132.1:0-20398 GCA_040006255.1 Sphingomicrobium sp. | reverse complement strand
GGCATTCGCCGTCGACGATGCCGTCGATGAGGTCGGGGCGGAAGCGGCGCTGGAACGCAATCACCACCTTCTGCTCGTCGGTCACGTCATAGCCGAAGCGCTCGAGCGCGAGGAGAAAACCGGCGTCGGTCCAGTAAGGATCGACGAGGTCGCGCGTCGGGCTCGGAAGGGCGAGGCGGCGCTTGGCCAGCGCTTCCCAGGGGAACAGCTCGCCCGGATCGTCCTTGCGCGCAGGGGCAACGTCGGAATGCCCGACGACATTGCCGCGTCCGATCCCGTGCCGCTCCTTGATGTCGGCGACCAGCGGGATCAGCGCCGCGATCTGCTCGTCGGTGAAGTTGCGATATCCGAACTCGTGGCCCGGATTGACGATCTCGATCCCGACGCTAGCCGAATTGACGTCGGCCACGCCGCGCCAGCGCGACTTTCCCGCGTGCCAGGCCCGTTTGGTTTCGTCGACCAGCCGGTAAACCGTGCCGTCCTCATCGACCAGATAGTGCGACGACACGCGCGCCTCCGGAGAGGTCAAGCGGTCGAGCGCCGCCTGCGCGTCGGGCATTCCGGTGTAGTGAAGCACGATCATCGACACGGGCAGCGCCCGCTCGTCGCAGTTGGGCGAAGGTCGATCGATGATCCCGTCCATGCGCGGCAGTGGCGCATGATACGGCCGTTCGGGTCAAGCCCCCGAAGCCAACCTTCGGTCGGGACCGCCACGTTTTTCGACCTGGCTGCCGTCCCCGATCTGGCGATAGAGGCCGCGCGCGTTGATGTCCGCGCCGAGCCTTGTCGTCTGGCCGATCACCGTCTCGCCCGCGCCGAGCATCAGCCATCCGTCCGGAGCCATGGCCCCGGCGATGCGCTCGAACGCCAAGGTTTTCTTGTCGCCGCTCAGATAAAGCATGACATTGCGGCACAGAACGATGTCGAACCCGCCGGGGTGCGGCGCCGGCTCGAGCAGATTGTGGACCTGGAAACGCACCGGCTTGCGCAGCGCCTCGACCGCCCGCCAGCCCTCGGGGCATTCTTCAAACCAGCGGATCATTTGATTGATGCCGAGCCCGCGCTGCACTTCGAACTGGCTATAGCTGCCGTGGCGCGCACGATCGACGCACGACGTCGACACATCGGTGCCGACAATATCAATTGTCCAGCCAAGCCACTTTTGGGGCTCTTCGGCGAAAAGCATGGCGAGCGAATAGACTTCCTGGCCGGTCGAGCAGCCAGCCGACCAGATCCGCAGGCGTCGGGTTTTCTGGCGGCGCTTGGCAAGCTCGGGCAGCGCATAGCGTTGGAGCAGGTCGAACGGCGCCCGGTCGCGGAAGAAATAGGTTTCGTTGTTGAGCAACGCTTCGACGACCTTCTGCGACAAGCTCGGCTCGGTGCCCATGACGAGAATGGTGATGAGTTCGTCGAGCGTGGAGATCTCGCGCTCGCGCATCAGCGCGGAAAGCGCCGTCTCGATGCGCCAGCGGCGGCTCAAGGTCAGTTGTTGACCGGTTCGCGCCTCGAGCAGGCCCGCGAGAATGCGGCTCGAGCTGTCGCTTATTTGCACGGCGGCTGGTCCTCAGTGCGTGAGGCGATGCGGCGTGCAATCTTTTCCGGCGGCAGAGCGGCACAGGCCAGGCCGGCCTCCAACACGGCGCGGGGCATGCCCCAGACGGCGCAGCTTGCTTCGTCCTGCGCGATCACCGAGCCGCCGCTGGCAACCATGCGCGAGGCGCCTTCAACTCCGTCACGGCCCATGCCGGTGAGGACCACGCCGAGCGCGCTGGGGCCATAGATTGCGCCGGCAGACGCGAGCATCGGATCGACCGACGGCATGCAGCCACTCGCACTGCGGCCGCCTACGAGACGGACGATCACCGCGTTGTCGGACGGCTCCAAAGTCAGATGAGAATCGCCCGGAGCGACCAGGATGCGATCGTCGACCAGCGGCATGCCATTCTCCGCAACGAGGCACTCGCGGCGGGCAACGACGCCAAGCTGGCGCGCGAACACGCTCATGAAAGGCGCCGGGAGATGCTGAGTAACGAGGATCGGAACGCCGATGCGCCGCGGCAGCTCCTGAAACAGAGCGCCCAGCGCGTGGATTCCGCCGGTAGATGCTCCGATCGCGAGCACGTCGATCGGGTCGGTCGGCATCGCTCGAAGAAGCGCCGGCAAGGCCGCATTGGCCAGTCCGGCCGGCGGCATCGGAACCGAGGCATAGCCCAATGCCTTGAGCTTGCTAACCAGGATCTCGGAAAAGCGGCCGTTGAACCGTCCCGTGCCCGGCTTGGGCAAGGTGTCGGCCGCGCCCAGCGCCAGGGCCGCGACGGTTTGCTCCGCGCCTTCTTCGGCGAGCGATGAGACTATCATCACCTTGGCGCCGGCGGCGGCGGCGATGATCCTGGGAATGGACTTGAGCCCGCCCGCTCCCGGCATCTCGAGGTCGAGGATGACGACGTCGATACGGCACTGGCCGAGCGCCTCGATGGCATCCTCCGCGGTTCCGGCCACGGCGGCGATTTCGAATGCGGGGTCGGTTGCAATCATCCGCGACAACACTGTGCGGGCGACCGTCGAATCGTCGACGATCATCAACCGGATTTTGCGGCGTGAGGTCCGCGGATCCTGATAGCGGTCCCGCGATCTGGCGAGCGCCCGCTCCACGGCAGCGGACTCAGGCGACGCCGACGAGCTGAAGCTTGATGTGAAGCGTCTCGCGATCGAACGGTTTCATAACATATTCGTCGGCCCCCGCTTCGAGGGCCGCGCGGATATGCGCCATGTCGTTCTCGGTAGTGCAGAATACGACCTTGGGCTGGTCGCTATGGCCACGCTGCCGCAACATCTTCAGAAACTCCATGCCGCTCATGACGGGCATGTTCCAGTCGAGCAGGACAACATCCGGCATCTTCGCTTCGCAGCGCGACAAAGCTTCCCGACCGTCAGCGGCTTCCTCGACCTCAAAGTCCAAGGTCTCGAGAATATGCCGCGCAACCTTGCGAATCACCTTCGAGTCATCGACGATCAAACAGCTCTTCATGCTTTGGCTTCCCACTTCGACCGGGGTTGTCATTAAACGCTAAGGGTAACGAAGAACTTAAGCCCCGGCCTTAAGCTGCGGCCTTGGCCTCGACGCCGGCTATCAGCGCGGCGACATCGACCAGCAGCAAGGGTCCGGTTTCGGTCTCGACCATGCCTTGGGACACGCGCTCCCACCCGGGACCCATCGCGGCGCGCACGGGAAGCGGATCGGACAAGGCTTCGACCACGTCTTCGACCAGATCGACAATCAGTGCGTAATGATGACCGTCGAGCTCGACCACCGCGGCCTCGCGGATGCCGTCCGAACAATCGGTCGTGCCCAGCTCGAGCGAACGCATGCAATCGACGATCGTCAGCACCCGGCTGCGCAGCGCCGAAAGTCCGGCGATGTGGGCAGGTGCGCGCGGGACTGGGATCAAAGTGTCCAGCTCCACAACCGATTCTACCGCACCCGCGGGGAAAGCGACGCGCTCTCCGGCGATGGTGACGACCAGCAGTAGCTCGTTCACTTGCCCCTCCCCGCGCCCGCCCCAGCGGATTTCAGCGCCAACATCAGTCCGGCGCGGTCGTAACGATAGATACTGTCATCTTTCTTGTTCGCCGGTTCCGGCTCGGTCCGCAGCCAGATCGCCTTCTTGCCGGCGTCCTCCCCAACGTCTGAACCCTGCGCGACGATCACCAGGTCGGCCTCGCTGCAGTCTTCGTCGCCGATGACGCGATAGCCGGCGGCTTCGACCATCGGCCGCAGCATGTTCTGCATCCACGGATCGCTCCCCGGAAGGCGGCAGACAAGCGGCTCGGCGCCGCGCGCGGCGGCCCCGACGTGGTGGGCGAACAGCCAGTGCGCATCGACCAGTTCCGCCGGCTCGCCGTTGATCAGCGATACCCCGCTGACCTCTCCCGGCCGTTCGGCGTGAATGACGTCATGCTCGATCGCGGCGAAGTCGATGACCTCGGCAAAGGCGTAACCCATCTCGTGTGCGCCATCATTGAGGCGGAACAGGCGCACTTTCTCCTGGCCGAGTTCTTCGAGGTCCGCGCCGGCAAGCGGCAATATGGCTTCGCCGACCTGGACGCGTAGCTGGCCGGCGGCCCGGTTGACCGCGCTGATCGGCAATTCCTCGATACGGTCGACGACGGCGAGACGAATCGCCCGGCGCCCGCCATCGAGGCCACGGAACAGCAGCACGGCGGTGGCCTTGGTCTCGGGGAGCGCTGGGCCTTCGGCGATCCGCGCCGCGCGCTCCTGCGCTTCCAGCTTCACGCCTCCGACCTCGGCAAGGCCGGCCGCATCGAACAGCAGGATTGGACTTCCATCGTCGGCCAGCGTTGTCCCGGCATAAAGTCCGGTCGCCATCACGGCGGGAGCAGCGGGCTTCACGACCAGCTCTTCATGGTCGTGAATTCGATCCACGGAGAGCGCATAAACGTCCCCGCCGGACGGACGAAGCACGATCAAGGTGCTGTCCTTCTTGTCGACCTCGCTTTCGAGCCCGAGAATCTCGGCGAGCGACACCTCGGGGACGCGGCGGCCGCGGATCGTCGCGACTCCGGCGCCGCCCAGTTGCTCGAGCGTCACGGCCTCGCCGTTGGCGCGGACGATCTCTTCGATGGCCGAACGGGGGATGGCGAAATGCTGGCTGCCGATGGATACAGTCAGCGCCGGGATGATGGTCAGGGTCAAAGGCACGCGCAGGGTCATCCGCGTGCCCTCCCCGAGCCGGCTGTCGACTTCGACCACTCCGCCGATCCGCTCGACGTTGGATCTGACGACGTCCATTCCAACGCCGCGGCCGGAAATGGCCGTGACTTCCTTGGCCGTGGAAAGCCCCGCTTCGAAGATCAGCGCGAGTTGCTCGCGTTTGGACAGCTGCGCGGCACCGGCTTTGTCCACGACGCCGTTCGCGATCGCTTTTTCGACCAGCTTCTTGCCCTCGATCCCGCGCCCGTCGTCGTGGATGTCGATCAGAATCTGGTTGCCGGACTGGCGCGCCGAAACGCACAGGATGCCAATCTCGCGCTTGCCCGCCTTGAGGCGCTCCGCCGGCAGTTCGATGCCGTGGTCGACCGCGTTGCGGATGATGTGGGTCAGGGGATCGCGGATCATTTCGATCATCTCGCGATCGAGTTCGACGTCACCCCCCTCGATATCGACCAGCACCTGCTTGCCAAGGTCGGCCGAAAGGTCGCGGACCATGCGCGGCAAGCCGACGAACAGGTTTTCAATGCGCTGCATGCGCGTGCGGGTAATGGCGTCGCGCATCTCGGCGATGATCGACGACAAGCGTTCGAAGGCGCCGTCCACGGGGATATCGTTGGCCGATTCCCGCAAGCGGCGGGCGAGCTCGTTCCGCGCTAGCACCATGTCCGAAACGGTGCTCATCACGCGATCGAGCAGCTCGACCGACAAGCGGATCGTACGCGGCGCCGCGGATGTTCTGCCCTGCCCGTCGGTCAAGGCCGTGACGGCAGGAGCGACAATGCCCTCGGCTCCTGGCGCAAGCGCCGAAATCAACGCGCTGTCATCCCCCGCCGGCATTGCTTCGCCGGCCTCGATCGCCGCGACCATTTCACCGATGCGGTCGATGATGCCGAGCACGGCGCTGACTAGAGCCCCATCGGGAACGCGGCGGCCGGCGCGGACGTCGGCGAGCGCATCCTCGGCCGCGTGGCTCAGCGCTTCAAGCCGCGGGAATTCGAAAAAGCCGCAATTGCCCTTCACGGTGTGGACGAAGCGGAAAATGGAATCGAGGCGCGCGCGGTCGTCGGGCTGGGTTTCCCAGGCGACGATTTCCCCGCCCAGCGCTTCGAGCATTTCGCGGCATTCGGCTACGAAATCGGCAATCAGGTCATCCATCGGCTTGTGCCGTCCCCAGCGCTGCTTCACTTCGGCTTATGCCGGGGAGGAGTTAACGCGCCGTTAGCCCTCTGCGCGGCTACGTGGCGGCCTGTCGCGGGATGACCGCTCCAATCAGCAGGACGGGGCTGGATGCGTCGGATATCTGGATCGATCCGCCAGCCTCGGCGGCAAGCGTGTGGGCGAGCCAGGCGCCGGCCGCGCGCGGCTCGACTGTTCCGCCGCTGCCGCCCGTCGACAGCGTCTCGCGAAGGACCGGGTCGAGCAGGATCCGCGGCCCTTCGGCGCGGATCACCAGCTCGAGCTCGGCATCGCCGCTCTCTGCACCGACATCGAGGCGGCCGCCGCGAACCAACGCGTCGCCGGCGAGCAATGCGAGGTTTAGCAACAACTTGGCTGCGCCCTTCGCGAGCTTGCCCTCGCTCACCACCCAGCCGACGTCGATCCGCCGCTCGGGCCCGAACACGCCGGCGAGCGCGACCTCGGCCTCGTGACTGTCGACCTCTTCGCCGAACCCGCCCGCGGCCCCGAATGCGAGGCGGAAGAACTTGAGCTTGTTGGCCGACGCGCGCGCGCTGTCCTCGAGCAGCTCAAGGCATTTCTCGCGCATGTCGGCGTCTTGCTCGTCGGCCAGCAACTCGATGCCGTTGTTGAGCGCGCCGACGGGCGACATCAGGTCGTGGCAAAGCCGCGAGCAAAGCAAACTGGCGAGATCGACCGCATTCATCGCGTGGCGGTGAATGCGCCAGACTTTAACCCCGCGCAAGTTGCCGCCCGCCCGGCCATTGAACCGCCGCCGCCGCAAACCCATATTTGTGTCGTGGGGGGCCATCAGACGATCGACGTTCGCCTGCAGCCCGCCTGTTCGGGCTGGCGTCTCGACCGTGCGCTGGCCGCGGCGGTTCCGACGCTCTCCCGCGAGCGCCTCAAGGCGCTGATCCGCAGCGGAGCCGTCGAAGCCGAGGGCAAGGCGGTGCGCGATCCGGCGATCAAGGTCCACGGCGGCGAGAGCCTGCGCGTCGAAGTCCCCGAGCCCCGGCCGGCGCACAATGTTGCGCAGGACATTCCGCTCAAGATCGTGTTCGAGGACGAACATCTGCTGGTCGTCGACAAACCGGCCGGCCTCGTCGTGCACCCGGCGGCGGGCAACATCGACGGCACCTTGGTCAACGCGCTTCTCCACCATTGCGGCGGTTCGCTGTCGGGCATCGGCGGGGTCGCCCGGCCGGGCATCGTGCATCGTATCGACAAGGACACATCCGGCCTGCTGGTCGTCGCCAAGACCGATGTCGCCCACGAAGGACTGGCGAAGCAGTTCGCGGCGCATTCGATCGACCGCCGCTATCTCGCCATTGTGTCCGGCGTACCCAAGGCCGCCGGAGGCATCGTCGATGCCCCGCTCGCTCGGTCGAGCGCGAACCGCAAGAAGATCGGGGTCGTCGCCGACGGCCGCGGCAAACGCGCGGTGACCCACTGGAAACGGCTGCAGCTCCTGCAGGATGCCACCTTGGTCCAATGCCAGCTCGAAACCGGCCGCACGCACCAGGTGCGCGTCCACATGGCCTTCATCGGGCATCCGCTGCTTGGCGACCCGGTGTATGGCGGGGCCGCGAAGGCCCACCGCAAGCTGCTGAGCGAGCTCGGCTTCGGCCGCCAGGCGCTGCACGCGGCGGAGCTCGGGTTCGTCCACCCGGTCACAAAGCGCAGGCTGTCGTTCACCAGTCCCGTGCCGTCTGACCTTCAGGAACTGTTCAGCGCGCTTGGTGTATAGGATTTAACTGGCTAGGGCGGCGAAAGCGGCCCTGCACAAGGGAGAAAGACGAAGAGAATGGCTACGAAAAAAGGGATCGTCTCGCTCCCCGCGTCCGGCGGGGAGGCCGGACTCAACCGCTATCTTGCGGAAATCAAGAAGTTCCCGATCCTCAGTCCCGAGGAAGAATATATGCTCGCCAAGCGCTGGCGCGAGCATGGCGACACCGACGCCGCGGCCAAGCTGGTCAATTCGCATCTGCGGCTCGTGGCCAAGATCGCCATGGGCTACCGCGGTTACGGCCTGCCGGTGAGCGAGCTCATCTCCGAGGGCAACATCGGCCTGATGCAGGGCGTGAAGAAGTTCGAGCCCGAACGCGGCTTCCGCCTCGCGACCTACGCCATGTGGTGGATCCGCGCCTCGATCCAGGAATTCATCCTGCGCTCGTGGAGCCTGGTGAAAATGGGCACCACCGCGGCCCAGAAGAAGCTGTTCTTCAACCTGCGGCGGATGAAGAACCAGATCGACGCGTTCGAGGAGGGCGATCTTAAGCCCCAGGACGTGACCAAGATCGCGACCGACCTCGGGGTAACCGAGGACGAGGTGATCTCGATGAACCGCCGCATGGGCATGGGCGGCGACACCTCGCTCAACGTCTCGCTGAAGGGCGACGAAGGCGGCGAAAGCCAGTGGCAGGACTTCCTCGTCGACACCGGCCCGCTGCAGGACGAGACGATTGCCGAGCACCAGGAGAGCCAGGTCCGCCACGACCTCCTCGTGACCGCGCTCGAATCCCTCAACGACCGCGAGAAGCACATTCTAATGGAGCGCCGCCTCGCCGATGAGCCCAAGACGCTCGAGGAGCTGAGCCAGGTCTACGGAGTCAGCCGCGAACGCATCCGCCAGATCGAGGTCCGCGCGTTCGAGAAGCTCCAGGCGGCGCTGCTCCGCCTCGCCGGAGAGAAGCGGCTGCTACCGGCGGCATAGCCGTCACGGCTGTCGGCGGCGTGGCGTTCCCGCGAAAACCGCCGCCGTAACGACCCCTCTTGCCTTCCGCCCCAAACAGGCGGACGGTGGACCTTTCCTCACGGGGCGCCCGAGCGCCTGTTTTAAGCGACTCGTGCGCCCGTAAACCGGACGAAGGGAGAGTCGCATGGGCGGAGAATCAAGCAAAGGCACCCGAGTGATCGCGCTGGTGGGACCCGCCGGCGCGGGAAAGACCAGTCTTGCCGAAGCGATGTTGTTCGCAGCCGGCGCCACCGACCGCTTGGGGTCGACGGCCAACGGCTCCAGCATCGGCGATTCGAGCCCGGAAGCGCGGCAACGCGACGGCTCGACCGAGCTCAACCTCTACAATTTCGAATATCTGGGTGATCAGTTTGCCATTCTCGACTGCCCGGGTTCGGTCGGCTTCGCCGCGGACGGGGCGCGTGCGCTCGCCATTGCCGACCTCGCCATCGTCGTCGTCGATCCCGATCCGGCGCGAACGCCGCTCGCCGCTCCGGCACTGCGCGCGCTCGACGATCTCGGCATTCCGCATCTCATCTTCGTTAACCGCATCGACCAGGCCCACGGCCGCGTTCGCGATCTCCTCTCCGCGCTCCAGCCGATAAGCGTTTCGCCTTTGATCGCGCGGCAGATTCCGATTTGGGACGGCGAGAAGGTCAGCGGCTTCGTCGATTTGGCTCTGGCGCGCGCGTTCAAATATCGGGCCGGCAAGGAATCCGAACGGATCGAAATCCCCTCCGAGCTGCAGGAACGCGAGATCGAGGCGCGCACCCACATGCTCGAACAGCTTGCCGACCATGACGACGAGCTCCTCGAACAATTGCTGATGGACGAGCTGCCAAGCCGCGAAAAGGTGCTTCATGACCTCGCCCGCGAGACGGGCGAGAGCCTTGGCGTTTCGGTTCTGTTCGGCTGCGCGACCAGCTCGTGGGGCGTGCGGCGACTGCTCAAGGCGCTGCGTCACGAGGCGCCGCCGGCGCAGGCCGCGGCGGACCGGCTCGAGGTCGGCGATCCCGCGATGTACGTCTTCAAAATCCTTCACGGCCCGATCGGCCGGCTGGCGCTCTCCCGCGCGCTTGGCGGCACGATCCGCGAGGGCTCCGAGCTCAAGACGAGTGACGGCGAGCACGCTCGCGTCGGCTCGCTGTTCAAGGTCCAGGGCGAGAAGACCCAGAAGCTTTCCGAGGCGCGCAACGGCGATCTGGTCGCGGTCGCCAAGATCGATTCGGTCAAGGCGGGCCAGTGGCTCGGCGGGGGCAAGCTCCCGCCCCCGGTCGAGATCGAATATCCGGCGCGCAACTGCGCGATCGCGATCGAGCCAGCGGACCGCAAGGACGACGTTAAGCTGTCGGGCGCGCTGCATCGGCTGAGCGAAGAGGATGCCGCACTCGTCGTCGAACATGACGAAGCCAGCCACGAAATCCGCTTGAGGGGCGTCAACGACGAGCATTTGAACTCCCTCATTGGCAAGCTCAAGCGCCGCTACGGCGTGGAAGTGAAGAGCCACACGCCGACCGTCGGTTACCGCGAGTCCATCCGCAAACACGTCACTCAGAAGGGCCGCCACAAGAAGCAGTCGGGTGGTCACGGTCAGTTCGGCGACGTGATCATCGAGGTGAAGCCGCTGCCGCGCGGATCGGGCTTCGTGTTCGAGGAAAAGATTCACGGCGGCTCGGTGCCCAAGCAGTGGATCCCGGCGGTCGAGGACGGGGTGCGCGAGGCCATGGTCAAGGGACCGCTTGGGTTTGAGGTCGTGGACTGCGCCGTGACCCTGGTCGACGGCAGTTATCACAGCGTCGACAGCTCCGAGCTTGCGTTCCGCCTGGCCGGACGAATCGCGATGCAGGAGGCGCTCGTTGGCGCCCAGCCGCACCTGCTCGAGCCGATGCACAAGCTCACCGTCGTCTGCCCGTCGAGCGCGACCAGCCGGATCACCTCGACCGTGGCGGGTCGGCGCGGTCAAATGCTCGGCATGGCGCCGCGCGAAGGCTGGACCGGCTGGGACCGCATCGAGGCGCTGATCCCGGAGGCCGAGCTGTCCGGCCTTGAGGCCGAGCTTCGATCGCAGAGCCAGGGCCTGGCGACCTACGAAGCCGCCTTCGACCATCTCGCCGAACTCAATGGCCCGCTTGCCGACAAGGTGATTCAGAAGGTGCCCGAACCGGCGTAACTGGAGGGTCTCGACGGTCTGAATTGGCCCTCCCCCTTGTGGGGAGGGTTGGGGTGGGGGCGCATCATCTGCCCCGGCAGATGATGCCAGTAAGGATTGACTCAGGCTGCAGACGCGGCCTGCCCCACCGAACCGCCCCCACAAGGGGGGAGGCTTTGTGTTGGCGGGACGCTCATCCGCCTCTAAGCGCCACCCCATGAAGCACTGGTTCAAAGACCAGCATTTCCGGTCGCTGCTGAAGAACAGCAGCTACCTCGCCGCGTCGCGAATCGTTGCAGCGATCGCCTGGGTGGCGACCCTCTCGCTCATGGCCCACGCGCTCGGCGTGCTCCAGTTCGGCGCGCTGATCCTCATCACCAGCTACGCCAAGGCGGCGAGCGGGCTCAGCAAGTTCCAGTCGTGGCAGCTGATCGTGCGCTACGGCGCCCGCGCGCTCCACGGACAAAGCGAGGACTTCAAGACCTCGACCGGCTTCGCCTTCGCGCTCGACGCGATCAGCGGCATCGGCGGGATGCTGATCGCGGTCGCGTTGCTTCCGTTCATCGCCAAATGGGTCGGCATCACCGCCGACAGAATGTGGCTGGCGATGCTCTACTGCACGCTGCTCCCCACGATGGGCGCGGCGACCCCGAGCGGCGTCCTCCGTGCGCTCGACCGTTTCGACCAGATCAGCTGGCAGAGCACCGCGACGCCGATCACCCGCGCCATTCTCGTCGCCATCGCCTATGCCATGGGCGCTCCGTTCGGCGCCTACATCGCCGCCTGGTATGTCGCCGACCTCGGCGGCGATCTGTATCTGTGGTTCCTCGCCTGGCGTGAGCTTCGCCGCCGCGGGCTGATCGAGGGAATCCGGCCGACCCTTCGCCCCGAGCGCCTCCTCGGCGCGTGGCGCTTCGCCATCCATGTGAACCTCACCGCCAGCGTTCAGGCCGCGTGGGGGCCGATTGGACGGCTCGTCGTCGGCGGCTTGCTCGGTCCGGCGGGAGCGGCGCTGTTCCAGATCGCCTCTAGCTTCTCGGACAGCGCATCCAAGCCCGCCGAGCTACTCGCCAAGGCCTTTTATCCCGAAGTCGTGCGCATGGACCTCAGCACCAAGAAGCCGTGGAAGCTGATGGTCCGCGGAACCGCGCTCGCCAGCGCCGTCGCCGTCCTCGCGATCCTGGGCCTGCTGCTCGGCGGCAAGCCGCTCGTGTCGCTGCTGTTCGGCAATCAGTTCCTCGGCGCCTATGACGCGCTCGTCATCTTGATGCTGGTCCCGTTCCTCAGCGTGTTCAGCTTCCCCTTGCCGCCGATGCTCTACGCGCTCGACCGTCCGGACGGGCCGCTGAAGGCGCGGCTGATCGGCACCGCCGCATATTTCCTCATCATCGCGCCGCTCTGCTGGCGGTTCGGCGTGCTAGGCGCCGCGGTCGCGTTCGTGGTCGGCAATGCCGCGACGGTCGCCGTGATGATGTGGCTGCTTAGGCGGGAGCACCGCCGGGTCCGCCCGCGCAAGGGGCAACCCTCGGCGGGCTAGAGCCCCGCTTCCTCAAACCCGCGCGCCTTCACGACCCGGTCGAGTTCGACGAGCGTCGTCAGCAGGCTTTCCATGCGGTCGAGTGGCCACGCGTTGGGGCCATCGGACTTGGCGACGGACGGGTCGGGGTGGGTTTCCATGAAAAGGCCGGCGATGCCGGTCGCGACCGCCGCCCGCGCCAGCACCGGCACGAACTCACGCTGACCGCCCGAGCTTGTCCCCTGCCCGCCGGGCAGCTGCACGCTGTGGGTTGCGTCGAACACCACCGGGCACCCCGTCTCGCGCATGATCGCGAGGCCGCGCATGTCACTCACCAGATTGTTGTAGCCGAACGAGGTGCCGCGCTCGCACACCATCATCGTCTCTTCGTTGACGCCCGCCGACTGCGCCGCCCGGCGCGCCTTGTCGACCACGTTGGTCATGTCGTGCGGCGCCATGAACTGCGCTTTCTTGATGTTCACCGGCTTGCCCGACGCGGCCACGGCGTGGATGAAATCGGTCTGGCGGGCGAGGAAGGCGGGCGTCTGGAGCACGTCCACGACTTGGGCGACCGACGCAATCTGCGGAATGTCGTGTACGTCGGTCAGGATTGGCACGCCAATTTCGTCGCGCACCTTGTCAAGGATGCGCAGGCCCTCGTCCATGCCGAGGCCGCGAAAGCTGGTGTCGGACGAGCGGTTGGCCTTGTCGAAGCTCGACTTGAAGATGAAGAACATGCCGAGCTTGTCGGCGACGCGTTTGAGCGTCTCGGCCGTCCGCAGCTGCAGCTCCTCGCTTTCCACCACGCAGGGGCCGGAAATGAGGAACAAGGGCTGGTCGAGCCCGACTTGGCGGCCGAGAAGGTTCATGGCGGCCGCTTTAGCGGAGGGATTTGACCACGGCCACCGGCTCCCAGTCGCCCAGGCCGTATTGCGCGGCAAAATCCACGGGGAAGGCCTCGCCCGCGTGAATCCCGCCCTGGACGAAAACGAAATCGAGCCCCATTCGCGCCGCGCCGAGTGCGTCGGTTTGCAGCGCGTCGCCGATCGCCAGCACCACGCCCCGTGGCGGATTTCCCGCATGGTGCAGCGCATGAGCATAGATCGCCGCGTGCGGCTTGCCGTACCAGGTGACTCGCCCGCCGAGCATCTCGAAAGCGTCGGCGATCGCCCCCGCGCACGGTTCCGCAACTCCGCCGCGAATGACCAGCCGGTCGGGGTTCAGGCAATGCATGTGGACGTCATTGCCGAGCCAGCGTTCGAGGTCCCCGTGATAATCGTCAACGCGTGGACGCGCCTCCTCGAGCCCGGTGCAGGCCAGGTCCGAATAATCTTCGCCGGCGTCGATCCGGACGCCTTTGCCCTCGAGGATTTCGCGGTCTCCCGCCGTGCCGACAAAGCCGACCGGCTTGCCCAACGCCACCAGCGCCTCGATCCCCGCCTCTCCGCTCGTGGCGATCGCGTCATAAGAATCGCGCGGCAGGCCGATGCGCGCCAGCTGCGATTCAACCGCTTCCGCCGTTCGCGGCGCGTTGGTGATCAGCACCACGCAGCGCCCTTGCGCGCGCCACTCCTGCAACCGCGCCGCGGCCCCAGGATAGAGATTCACGCCATCGTGAACGACGCCCCAGATGTCGCACAGGATCAGCCGGTATTTGCGATCGAGCGTCTCCCAAAAGCTCATTCGAGGCCTGCGGCGGCAAGCGCCTCCTCGATCGGCGCGACGTCTTCCGGATTGTTGAGCTCGCGCAGCGCGAACGCTGGCGTTTCCACCTCGGTTACGACAACGGACACGCCAGCGGCGAGAAAGCGCAGTTGCTCGAGCCCTTCGAGGGTCTCCAGCTCGCTCACCGGCGCTGCGGCGTAAAGCTCGAGCACTTCGGGCCGGTAAGCGTAAACCCCGACATGCAGCCGCACCGGCGACAGCGGACCGTCGAGGGCGCCGGGCGGCAAATGCGGGATCAGCCGCTTCGAAAAGTATAGCGCATTGCCCCTGGCGTCGGTGACCACCGTGGTGCCGCCGACACGACCGGCCGCTTCCTCGGCCTGCAGGGCGCGGACCTCGTCGCTCCTGAGGCGCATCGCGGGCGTCGCGACCAACGCCCCCGGGTCGCCGCCCATGCGCGCGATCAGTGCTTCGACGAACGCCGCCGGAGTCAGCAGCGCATCGCCCTGGAAGTTGATCACGAGGTCGGGTTCGTGCAGCGACGCCAGCGCCTCGGCGCAGCGCTCCGTGCCATTGCGGCATTCCGGCGAGGTCATGATCACGCCGACCCCAAAGCCGCCGCACGCATCGGCGATCCGCTCATCATCGGTGACCACGAACACGCCCGAAACGCCGCGCACCCGCCGCGCCGCCTCTACGCTGCGCTGGATCAACGGCTTGGCTTTCCGACTCGCGCCCCTAAGCCCGACCAGCGGCTTTCCCGGATAGCGCGAGGATTGATAGCGCGCCGGGATCAGGATGACGCTGTTCATCGTGCCGCCGTCATCGTGGCGGGGGGCAATCGTGGATATGGAGCACGCCGACGGGCTTCTTCCCGCGGCCATCCTCCTCGACAACGAACAGGGCTGTGATCCTGTATTCCTCGAACAGGGTCAGGGCATCGTCGATCAGCGCGTCCGCCGCGATGGTCTTGGGGTCGCTTGTCATGAACTCCGCCGCTTTGTGGTCGAGCCCCTGTTCGATGTGCCGGCGCAAGTCGCCATCGGTGATCGCGCCAAGCAGATAGCCTTCGTCATCGACGACGCCGATGATGCCGAGGCGCTTGGCCGACATTTCGACGATCGTGTCGTGCATCGAGCTGTTGGCGCCGGTCAGCGGGAGCGCGTCGCCGGAATGCATCAGCCGGCTGACCGGCTTCAACCGCGCGCCCAGCGACCCGCCCGGATGAAGCCGGCCGAAATCGGTGCGCGAAAAGCCCTTCTGGCGCATGATCGTCATCGCCAGCGCATCGCCGAGCGCCAGCGTCATCGTCGTCGAAGTGGTGGGCGCAACCGCCTCCGGCCCCACTTCGGGCCAATGCGGCAGGATAAGAGGCGCCGCCGCTGCTTGCGCGAGCAGCGAGCCTGAATTGCCGGTGATCGCGATGACAGGAATCCCGCCGCGCTCCAGATGGTCGATCACCGGCTCGAGCTCGGCCGTCTCGCCGCTCTGCGAGATCAGTATCGCGACGTCGCCCTTCGCCGCCATTCCGAGATCGCCGTGGATCGCTTCAGCGAGATGGAGGAACGTCGCGGTGGTTCCGGTGGAGGCGAATGTCGCGGCGATCTTGCGTGCGACATGCCCGGACTTACCAAGCCCGCTGACGATCAGCTTGCCGCGGCAATCGAGGATCAGGCCCACCGCGCGCTCGAACTCCGCCCCGAGCGTCCCGGCCAGCGCATCCAGCGCGCGCGCCTCGTCGTGCAGGATCTCGCGGGCGAACTCTAGCATGTCGTCGGCAGCCATGCCCCGCCCCTAGCCGATGCGCTCCACGGCTGTGAAGCTTGACGCGCCTCTATCCTCCCCTGCATTTGCAGGAGTGGGGGACCGCCGAAGGCGGTGGAGGGGCCTTTGAACAGAACCGCGCCACCATGCCGCGCATGGCGCCCTCCCCTCGAAATCGAGGGAAGATAGGAGACGAGTTTGGCCAAGAAACTGACGCGCTTCATCCTGATCGCGCTGGTGCTCGGCATCATCGTCGGGTGGATGCTGAACGCGTCGATCGACGACGGCACGCCGGCGAGTGATGCGCGATTGACGTCGATCGCGGGCCATATCTCGATCCTGACCACAATATTCCTCAACCTGATCAAGATGATCATCGCGCCGCTGGTGCTCTCGACCATGGTCGTCGGCATCGCCCGCATGGGGGACACGAGCGCTCTCGGCCGGGTCGGCCTCCGGGCATTCGGCTGGTTCGTCTGTGCCAGCCTGGTTTCGCTCAGCCTCGGGTTGGTACTTGTCAACGCGCTCCACCCCGGGGTCGGTCTGGCGCTTCCCATCCCGCCCGCCGATGCAGCGAGCGGCGTCGACCGGTCGGCGTTCGACCTCACCAAGTTCGTCACCCACATCTTCCCGACCTCGATGATCAAGGCGATGGCCGAGAACGACATCCTGCAGATCGTTGTATTTTCGCTGTTTTTGGGCGTTGCGATCACGGCTGTCGGCGAAGCGGCGCGACCCCTCGTCCGAGCGCTCGAGGCATTGGCTAAGGTCATGCTCCAAGTGACCGATTACGTGATGCGTTTTGCGCCCGTGGCAGTGTTCGCGGCGGTCTCGGCCAGCATCGCCGAGCATGGGCCGCGGATCCTCGGCACCTACGGCTATTTCATGGGCAGCTTCTACCTTGGCTTGATCATCCTGTGGGCGCTGCTGATCGGCGTCTGTTTCGTCATTGTCGGCCCGCGCACGCGTCATCTAGTCCGCTACATCCGCGACCCGATCGTGCTCGCTTTCTCGACCGCGTCCTCCGAAGCCGCCTTCCCGCGCACGCTGGAAGCGCTCGACCGGTTCGGCGTGCCGCCCCGCATCGCCAGCTTCGTCCTGCCGCTCGGCTATTCGTTCAACCTCGACGGGTCGATGATGTACATGACCTTCGCGTCGATCTTCATCGCCCAGGCCTACGGCATCCATCTCTCGCTCACGCAGGAAGTGCTGATGCTGCTGACACTGATGATCACCTCCAAGGGCGTCGCCGGCGTGCCGCGCGCTAGCCTCGTCGTGATCACCGCGACGCTCTCCCAGTTCAACATTCCCGAGGCGGGCATCCTGATGATCCTCGCGGTCGATCATTTCCTCGACATGGGTCGTTCGGCCACCAACGTCGTCGGCAATGCGGTGGCAGCGAGCGTGGTGGCGCGATGGGAAGGCAACTTAGATTCGGAACAGCCTGCCGACATCGAGCCGCCGCACGCGCCCGCGCAGGTAAAGCGCACGGGCAAGATCGACGATCACTTTTAGCCGAAGGGGTGATCGATGCTCGGCGGGGGCTGGGTGAAGAACTTCGGCCCGCTCTCCGTCATGTGCCAGCAATCCTCGAGGCGCACGCCGAACTTGCCGGGGATGTAAATCCCAGGCTCGTCGGAAAAGCACATGCCCGGCGCCAGTGGAGTCGTCTCGCCGTGCACCAGATAGATCGGCTCATGGACCTCCATGCCGATCCCATGTCCGGTTCGGTGCGGTAGGCCGGGCAGCTTGTATCCCGGTCCGTAGCCCCAGCTTTCATAAGCACGCCGCACCGCGTCATCGACGCTTCCCGCCGGCACCCCAACCTTCGCCGCGGCGATGGCGATCTGCTGCCCGCGATGCACCTGGTCCCACAATTTGCGTTGCTCCGGGCTTGGATCAGCGCCGAAGACGAAGGTGCGGGTGATATCCGCCTGATAGCCGTGCACCGAACTCGTGCAGTCCATCAGCACGATGTCCCCACGGCGGACGACGTGCGGCTTTTTGCTGCCATGCGGGTAGGCCGAGGCTTCGCCGATCAGCACCAGCCCGCCGTCGTAAGCCGATCCCAGTGTCTTGTGCGCGGCGGCGATCATCGCGTCGATGTCGGCCGAGGTCATGCCTTCGCGGGTGCGTTCGCCGGCATAGCGCAGCGACGCCAACATGATGTCATTGGCCGCCTGCATCAGTGCCAGCTCATGCTCGGTCTTGATCATTCTCAGGGCGCGGACGATCGGATTGGCGCTGAAGATCCGCACCCCTGGCAATTGCCGTTTGAGCCGGTCGAGGATGAAATAGCGGTCGGTCTCCTCGAAACCGACCGGCGCGTTGGCGACCTTCCGTTCGCGCAGGAAGTCCGCGACGAGCTTAAGCGGCTCCTCGTCCTCGTTCCACGTGCGGATCTCGGCCGGGATGGACAGGCTTTCGGCAACCGATGGCCGTTCGAAAAACGGGGTGACGATGATCGGCTCGCCATGCGCCGGGATCACCGCCGCCGTCAGCCGCTCGGAGCGCCACCACTGGACGCCGGTCAGATAATCGAGGCTCGGCCCCGATTCGACGATGATCGCGCCGATGCCGCTCCGCTGCATCAGCGCCCGCGCCTTCGCCAGGCGCTGCAACCGCTCCTCGCTCGAGATCGCCGGCGGAATCGGGACCGCCGCCAGCTCGGCCGCCGCCTGCGCCATCACCCGGCCGAACGGCAGCGTCATCGCCGCCGCCACGGCGGCGCCGCCCTTGAGCAAAGTCCGCCGCCTCAAATTCGCTTGCATCATCCCCGTTGGCCCTCCTGCGGCACCAGTGTTGCACGGCCCCGCGCAATCGGCCAGCAGGCGCGTCCTCATGTTCGATTCCATTGCCCACGACGGCGTCAAGCGCCCCGGCACGCGCGAGATGACGGCGCTTCTCGCCGGGCTGATGGCGCTCAACGCCTTCGCCATCGACGCCATGATACCTGCCCTGCCCGACATCGGCCGCTCGCTGCACGTCGTTCGCGAAAACGACCGGCAGCTGGTAGTGATCGCGTACTTCATCGGCTTTGCTTCGACCCAGTTGCTGTGGGGTCCGCTTGCCGACCGCTTCGGGCGCAAGCCGATCCTTGCCGCCGGAGTGAGCCTCTACGGCATCTTCGCCTTGCTTTGCGCCTTCGCCGGCAGCTTCCCGCTGCTGATCGCGGGCCGGGTCGCCATGGGCGCCTCGGCCGCGGTCACGCGCGTGCTCGTCATAGCCATGGTCCGCGACCTGTTCGAGGCCGAGGCGATGGCAAAAGTGATGAGCCTCGTGTTCATGACCTTCATGCTGGTGCCGGTGCTGGCGCCGAACATCGGCCAGGCGATCCTTCTGGTGGCGCCGTGGCGCGCGATCTTCGTCGTTCTCGCGGGCTATGCGCTGGCGATGCTCCTTTGGTCGGGGGTTCGGCTCCCCGAAACCCTGCACCCCGAGTTCCGCCGCTCGCTCGACTGGCGCGAGATTGGCAAAGCGGCTTGGGAAACGATCCGCGAGCCGCAGTCGCGGGGCTATACGCTGGCGACGACGATCAGCTTTTCGGCGCTGGTCGCCTACATTTCCTCGGTCCAGCAGATCATCTTCGATGTTTTTCACGAAGGCCGCTTCATCGGGTTGGTGTTTGCGTCCGTTGCGGCCCCCATGGCGCTCGCCTCGTGGCTTAATTCCCGCGTTGTCGGCCGCTTTGGCCTGCGCCGCGTCGGCCACACGGCCGCAGCCGCGTTCATGCTGGTGACTGGGGCACACGCGGCGATCGCGCTCGCTGGCCTGGAGACGCTGCCAGTCTTCATCGTCATGCAGGGCCTCACAATGGCCTGCTTCGCCTTCACCTCATCCAACATCGGAACGCTCGCGATGCAGCATATGGCGCCGATCGCGGGCACCGCGTCGTCGGTTCAGGGCGTCGTCGGAACCGTCGGAGCGGCGATCATCGGCTTCCTCATCGGCCAGCAGTTCAACGGCACCCCGCTCCCGTTCCTGGTCGGCACCGCGTCGTGCGCCGCCGGAGGCTTCCTGATGATCGTGCTGACCGAGCCCAAGCGCCTGTTCGCACCGATCCGCCCCGGCGCGGAAAACCCCGTCAAGGAACCACCCTGCATGCCCGATGACCTCTGCTAGGCGCACACACACCACGGGGAACTCGCTCCGAAAAAGGCGCACGCTCCGAGAAAGGCACTGCTCCAAGAGGGCCCATCACGAGGAGCGCACGCCCCAAAAGGGGCGGCGAACGGACGCCTGAGCATCCGCCCGCCGCTGGGGAACCAAATTCTCGGTCGGAACCGTGCGATTCGCTCGGCGCGACCATTCGCCCGGGAACCTTCGGCCGCGCTTACTCGGCGGCCATGTCGTCCGCTTCGTCGCCCGGGCCGACCATCAGCGCTTCGGCGACTACCTCAGTCCGCCCGCGGATTGCATTCTCGATCCGCTGCGCGACGTCGGGATTCTCCTTGAGGTAGATCTTGGCGTTCTCACGCCCCTGGCCGATGCGAATGCTGTCATAGCTGAACCACGCGCCCGATTTCTCGACCAGCCCGGCCTTGACCCCGAGATCGAGGATTTCGCCGACCTTTGACACGCCCTCGCCGTACATGATGTCGAATTCGACCTGCTTGAACGGCGGCGCGACCTTGTTCTTGACGACCTTCACGCGGGTGG
>JBDTXI010000131.1:0-3693 GCA_040006255.1 Sphingomicrobium sp. | reverse complement strand
CCGAGATCGAATATGAGGACATCGTCTCGACCCAGATCGATGTCGCGTTCGAGATCGTCGAAAGCCCGATCCCCGAGCTGGTCGGCGCCCACGCGGTGGTGTGGACGACGACGCCGTGGACGATCCCTGTCAACCAGGCGATCGCTTACAATCCGGACGTAGAATACGTCCTAATCGCCTACGGCGAGACGGACCTGCTTGTCGCCAACGACCTTCTTGAATCGGTGATGGTGCGGAATGTTGAGGCGCACGGAAACAACCTCGCAAGCTTCTGCTCGTCATTCTCGAGCAAGAATTCACGTAAGATCATCAAGGGCTCCGACCTCGTCGGCACCATCGCCCGCCACCCAATGGCGAAAATGCTCTCCTCCCCCCTCGTGGGGGAGGATCGAGGTGGGGGGCGCGACGCGTCTGCGTCGCAAGAGAGTCTTTCAGCCGCAGACGCGGCTGCCCCCGACCCCCAACCCTCCCCACGAGGGGGAGGGGGGCTGGCAAACTTTTTCCTGCGGCCGCGGCCGTTTCTGGCGGGCGAGTTCGTCACCACCGACCAGGGCACGGGTCTCGTCCACATGGCGCCCGATCATGGCGAGGACGATTTCGAGCTGTGCAAGTCCGTCGGCATCGACCCGGTGTTCGCGGTCGATGCGGGGGGCTTCTACCGCTCCGACTGGGCGTGGCTCGGTGGGCAGGGCAGCGTCATCAACGCCAAGTTCAACGCGCCAGAGGGGCCGATCTGCTCGGACTTGCGCGAGGCCGGCGCGCTGCTCGCGGCATCCGCCGACTTCAAGCACAGCTACCCGCATTCGTGGCGCTCGAAGGCCAAGGTCATCTATCGCTGCACCCCGCAATGGTTCATCGCGATGGATAAGGCCATCGTCCCTCCCCCCTCCGCGGGGGAGGGACAGCGGACCCCCGCGAAAGCGGGGGGTACGCAGGGAGAGGGGGCGTTAGGCGCTTCTTCCACGCCCCCTCTCCCCGGCGCTTCGCGCCACCCCTCCCCCGCGGAGGGGGGAGGGGCTAGTCTCCGCCAGCTTGCGATGCAGGCCATCGCCGACACGCGCTTCGTGCCCGAGAAGGGCCGCAACCGGCTCGGCTCGATGGTTGAGGGGCGGCCGGACTGGGTGATCAGCCGCCAGCGCGCGTGGGGCGTGCCGATCGCCTTGTTCGTCGAGCGCAAGACCGGCGAGCTGCTGGTCGATCCCGAGGTCAACGCGCGGATCGTCGCGGCGGTGCGCGAAGGCGGAGTCGACGCCTGGGAC
Organism: Sphingomicrobium sp.; assembly: GCA_040006255.1. Classification (GTDB taxonomy): domain Bacteria; phylum Pseudomonadota; class Alphaproteobacteria; order Sphingomonadales; family Sphingomonadaceae; genus Sphingomicrobium. Next base: position 2,434 of record JBDTXI010000131.1, on the reverse strand, counting down.
CCGGCCAGCGCCGCGCATTTCCTCGGCAACCGAAACCCCGACGATTACGAGATGGTCACCGACATCCTCGACGTCTGGTTCGACAGCGGCTGCACCCACGTGTTCACGCTCGAAAGCGGCCACTGGCCCGCGGAGCGCTGGCCCGCCGATCTCTATCTTGAAGGATCAGACCAGCACCGCGGCTGGTTCCAGTCGTCTTTGCTCGAAAGCTGCGGGACGCGCGGCCGGGCGCCTTATGACGCGGTGCTGACCCACGGCTTCACCATGGACGCCAAGGGCATGAAAATGTCCAAGAGCCTCGGCAATACGGTCAGCCCGATCGACCTGATGAAGGATTATGGCGCCGACATCCTGCGGCTGTGGGCGCTGTCGGTCGACTTCACCGAGGATCACCGCATCGGCAAGGAAATCCTCGCCGGGGTCGCCGACCAGTATCGCAAGCTGCGCAACACCTTTCGCTATCTGCTCGGCGCGCTCGAGGGGTTCGGCGAGGACGAGCGGCTGGACGATGTAGCGGCCTTTCCCGAGCTCGAACGCTACATGTTGCATCTTACCGCCGGGCTCGACGCAAAGCTGCGGCAGGCGGTGAACGATTTCGACTTCAACACCTACGTCCGCGCGCTCACCGATTTCTGCAACGAGGACCTTTCGGCCTTCTATTTCGATATCCGCAAGGACTGCCTCTATTGCGAGGTGAACCCCGCGAGCGGGTTCCAGACCGACAAGCGCCGCGCCTACCGGACGATGCTCGACACCCTGTTTCACGCGCTGGTGCGCTGGCTCAGCCCGGTGCTGGTGTTCACCAGCGAGGAGGTGTGGGGCACGCGTTTTCCGGAAGCGGATTCGGTGCATTTGCTCGAATGGCCCGAGCGCCCGCCGTTGGGCGCGCTCGCGGGCGGCGTGGACGAAGCCAAGTGGGCTGCGCTCCGCGAGCTTCGCACCACGGTCACCGAGGCGATCGAGCCGCTGCGGCGCGACAAGGTTATCGGCTCCAGCCTCGAAGCCGAGGTGTCGCTGCCCGAGCTACCGGTGCAAGCCGCCGAGCTGGCGGAGCTGTTCATCGTGTCTGCAGTCAAGACGGGGCAGGAGTTGCGGGTGACCAAGACGTCGAATCACAAATGCGGGCGCTGCTGGCGCCTGCTTCCCGAAGTGAAGAGCGACGGCGATCTGTGTGACCGCTGCGAGGGAGTGCTGAATGCTTGATCGCCGCATCGGCTTTGCCGTCGCCCTCGCGGTGTTCGCGCTCGATCAGCTGGCCAAGTGGGTCGTCACCGGGCCGATGGGCCTGACGCAGATCGGCGACGAGCATGTGTTCCTGCCCATTTTCAGCTTCACCCTGCAGCATAACGACGGGATTTCGCTCGGGCTCCTCAACGCCACCAACCCGGTCGGACGGTGGATGCTGGTCGCCTTGACCTCGGCGATCGCGATTGCGGTCGCGGTGTGGATCGTGCGCGAGAAGATCCGCGCTGACCAGATCGCTTTGGGCATGGTGCTCGGCGGCGCGCTCGGCAACATCCTCGACCGCACGCGCCACGGCTATGTCGTCGATTTCCTCGATCTGCACTTCGGCACGTGGCGGCCATTTTTGATCTTCAACGTTGGCGACGCAGCGATTAGCATCGCCGTGGTGATCCTGTTGCTCCGCGCGTTCCTCACTCGTAAGGATCATTCTGAAGGCGGAGACGCCAAGGAGACTATCGAACATGCGTAGAGCCCTTACCGCCGTCGTGCTGATCGCGGCCGTCGCCACCAGCGGCTGCGCGGCGTTCAGCAGCAAGGCGCGGACCCCGGACGAATTCGCCGTGGCGCGCTCCGCGCCGTTGATCGTCCCGCCCGACTTCAGCCTCGCGCCGCCGGTCGCCGGCACCGCCGGCCTGTCGCCGGGCGAAGCGCAGCAGCAGGCGATCGACGCCTTGTTCGGCGGCCCCGCGCCGCGCAGCAGCGCCGAAACCAGCCTGCTCGACCAGGCCGGGCGCGACATTGCGCAACTCGGCATCCGCTCGACCGCATGGGACCCCGATACGCGCATCGTCGACAAGGGGCCGACGACCCTGACGATCCTCTCGGCGCAGCCGGCGGACAGCAATATCGCCTCCGCCCAGGCCGGGCAGTGAAGCGAGCCGGGGGAGCACGCCCTTAGCATGACAGAACAGACCCTTTCGGCTCGCCTCGTCGAGGTCGAATCGATACTCGACCGGTCGCGCCGGCGGTTCGAGGAAGGCTCGCGCCTGGTCGAGGAAGCGCGTTCAATCCTCGCCGATTTGCAGCAGGCGCTGATCGGTAGCCCACGCACCGTTTCGCCCGAGGACAGCGAGGAAGCGGCCTCGCGCCTGCTCGCCTCGATCAAGGCCGCGGGCGGCGAAATGCCGGCGACCTTGTGCGGCGGGCGCCTTTCGGTCGACCAGATGCAGCGCCTGATCCGCATCGACGG
>JBDTXI010000130.1:0-21543 GCA_040006255.1 Sphingomicrobium sp. | reverse complement strand
TGCTCGACGAGATCGAGAAGGCGCATCCGGACCTGTTCAACATCCTGTTGCAGGTAATGGACCACGGCAAGCTCACCGACCATCACGGCAAGACGGTCGATTTCCGCAACTGCATCCTCATCATGACCACCAATGCCGGGGCCGCCGACATGGCCCGCGAAGGCATCGGCTTCGGCGCCTCCAACCGCGAGGACATGCAGGAGGACGCGGTCAAGAAGATGTTCACGCCGGAGTTCCGCAACCGGCTCGATGCGATCGTGCCCTTCTCCTATCTGCCGCCGGCGGTGGTCGCCCGCGTGGTCGACAAGTTCATCCTCCAGCTCGAGCTGCAGCTGGCCGACCGCAACGTCCACATCGACCTCGACGACGAGGCACGCGAGTGGCTGACCACCCGCGGCTACGACAAGCTGTACGGCGCCCGCCCGATGGGCCGGCTGGTCCAGGAGAAGATCAAGCAGCCGCTCGCCGAGGAGCTGTTGTTCGGCAAGCTGGTCAACGGCGGCGAGGTCAAGGTCCGCATCAAGGACAACGCCCCGGCGTTCGAGATCACTCCGGCGGCGCCCAAGGCAGGCAAGGGCAAGCCAGCGAAACCGAAAGCGGACAAGCCCGTCGCGGCGAAGAAGAAGGCCGGCGGCGACGCTCCAGCGGCGGAGTAGCGGTTGCTCGCACGATGGGGGGCAGGACGAGGATTCCGGCACCCCGTTTGGGACGAGCGACGGAGACTGCGTCGTTACAAGCGGGCTATTCGAGTGGACCGCGTGGCCTTTCTGAAGTCTGCAATGGGCGGAAACCGGCTTCTCCCGCGAATGTCTGCAATGGGTGGCAAGCGGACATTACGAGTGCGCAACTATTGTCGTCAAAGACCGTTAAGCTTGTGTCGCTGGTCCTGCTTTGAGCTCCGGCGCTTGAGAGACATCGTGCTCCCGCTCGGCGGAGGATCACGATGCATGCGCTCATAATTGAAGACGAGTCGCTCATAGCGATGTCCATCCAAGAGATCCTGAGCGACTGTGGATTCAGGTCGTTCGACATCGCGTCATCGAGCGAGGAAGCGGTGACGGCCGCCCATCTCAAATGTCCCGCGCTTATTACTGCGGACGTTCAATTAAAGCCTGGTTGCGGGATCGAGGCCGTCAAGAAAATTTGCGGGGGCTCCCCGATTCCAGTGATCTTCATCACCGGAAGTCCAACCGAAGTAGTAAGCAAAATGCCTCAGCATCCGCTGATCGCGAAACCCTTTACCAGTGAGTCGGTCATGGCAGCCGTAAGGCTGGTTTTGCCAAATATCGGAAAGACCCCGCAATGAACTACACTATTCCTCTTATCCCCGACGCAGCAACTGCGCTTGGAACGGCGCTCATTGCTTCTTCAAAAGCGCCTTTGGTCTTGCTTGCCGATAATCTCACGGTGATCGCCGCGAGCGGGTCCTTTTGCAGTTCTTTTGGAATTGACCCTGACACCGTGAACGGCACGAAGCTCGCAGACCTGGGCGCGGGGGAATGGAACGTGCCTCAACTCAACTCGCTGCTTCGGGCTACTTTCGCGGGCGCCGCCGCGATCGATGCCTATGAGATGGACCTTGTTCAAGAAGGCAAAGACACTGCCTGTCTCGTGCTCAATGCCCACAAGCTCGACTACGGCGCCTCAGAGGAGCCGAGGATCGTGCTCGCTGTCACCGACACGACATCAGCCCGGTTGGCTGCGAAGCTCAAGGACGAGCTGGTGCAGAGAAATCACATACTTCTTCAGGAACTCCAACATCGAGTAGCGAACAGCCTTCAGATCATCGCCAGCGTCCTGATGCAGAGCGCTCGGCGAGTGCAATCCGAAGAGACCCGAACCCATCTTCACGATGCCCATCAAAGGGTGATGTCGATCGCCACTCTTCAAAAACAATTGGCTATGAAGAGCTCAGACAACGTTGAACTCAGCAAATATCTGAAGGGTCTTTGCGCCAGTATCGGTGCTTCGATGATCGACGACCAAGATCGCGTGTCATTGGTTTCCACGGTCGATGACACGATCACAAGTGCCAACGTATCGGTCAGCCTGGGTCTGATCGTCACCGAGCTGGTGATCAATGCGCTTAAGCACGCCTTCCCGGGGCGTAATCAAAAAGGGGAGATCACCGTCGACTATCTGACGAACGGCAAAGGTTGGACGCTGAGCGTTGGTGACGACGGAAACGGAATGGCGTCTGAGGCAGACGCTAAGCCGGGACTGGGCACCGGCATCGTTGAGGCTCTCGCCAGGCAGCTCGATGCCTCCGTTCAAGTGACGGATCAGCGTCCGGGAACGAAAGTATCGGTGATCCACGCGCCATAACAATTGCCGGAACGTGGCTAGATAGCGGCCGATCTCGAAACGTCGGTTTTGGGTCAAAGGCAGACATGCCGGTGATGTGAAGCAGCGGGAAGCAGAGTTTCTTGCGTACGCGCGGCTGGAGCCTAGTTTGCAGGCAGTGTTTAGGTCCTTGAGATTCCCGCAGCTTGCTCGTCCGCCCCATGGGTGGAAGGAAATCTTTTGGGAGATCGCCATCGTCACCGTGGGCGTGTTCATCGCGCTAGCAGCCCAGCAATGGGCGGAAGACCGGGACTGGAAAACCAAGGCGCAAGCCGCAATTGCGGCGTTTAAAGGCGAGGTAAGCGACCACTACGCCTGGGCGGTCGAATGGCGCATGGTAGAACCATGCGTGACTGCGCAGATCGATCGGCTGCAACAACGTGTCGAAGCTAGTCCCGACCGGCTGGTCCCCGCGCCGCTCTATTCGGAGGGCGTCGCACCGAGCTATGTGATCCGCATTCCCAACAAGGAATATCATAGCGCAGTCTGGCAGGCGACGATTAGCGACGGGGTCAGCCCGCATCTGGACCCTCGCCTTCGTGATGAATTAAACAGTCACTACACCCAGGCGGAGCTTCTGAACCAACTTACGAACCGCAACCAGTCCGATCAGGATCGGATGCTGGTGCTCAGCCGGCCACTTGCCCTTGATCCCTCTGTTCGCTTTTCGCTGATCCAAACCCTGAGCGAGATGCGCGGCCGAACCAAGTTCATGGGGCTCGTTTCGGGACAGCTGATCAACCACGTTCTGAAGGAAAACATGCGTCCATCGGACGTCGTCACTTGGGGGAAAGTGGCGAGATACGGAACGTACAAATTCTGCCGGGCCAACGGCTTTCCCACACGCCCGTTTAGTGACGCATTGAAACCCTTACCGAATTGAGACGGCGCGTACGCACAATCTGCCTATGACCATTGAATGCCTGCAATGGGTCGGAAGCGGACACCAACCACCGCCGATGGCGTCAGCGTTTCCAATCCAAATCTTGCACGGCGAGCCCCTTTTTGCGCCGGGCGAACTGCTCCATAACTCCGACGCAGAAGGCGACCTCGCGTTCGTCGATTGAATCGGCCCGTGCGCAGCGAAGACGCTTGCCGCCGCTCACCGAAAGTTGAATCGTGGCGCTCATCCACCTGGAGGGGCCCTTTTTCATGAAATTTACGCTTTCGCCGCTGGCGGCGCTGTTCGCGGCGTCCGCGCTCATCGCTCCGGCATTGACTGCCCCGGCACTCGCTGCCCCGGCGACGGGCCCGAGCCGCTATTTCACCGGCGCCGATCTGTTCAACCTCGAGGTCGCGACCGATCCGCAGATCAGCCCCGACGGGCGCACCATCGCATACGTTCGCCGATCCAACGACATCATGACCGACAAGGCGCGCTCGACCATCTGGCTGGTCGATGCCGCGACGGGGATGCAGCGCCCGCTCCTCGCCGGTTCGGGCTCCTATTCCTCGCCGCGCTGGTCGCCCGACGGAACGCGGCTCGCCTATGTCGCGGCCGAGGGCGGCAGTGCGCAGCTCTATGTCCGCTGGGTGGCGAACGGCGAAAGCGCGCGCATCACCGGTATGCCCGAAACGCCTGGCGGCCTCGCCTGGTCGCCCGACGGGCGGCGGATCGCTTATTCGATGTTCGTGCCAGACGGCGGCCCGCACCTCGGCTCGGCTCCGCCCAAGCCCGAGGGCGCGAAATGGGCCGACCCGCTGCAGGTGATCGACGCGGTCACGTACCGCACCGACGACGAGGGCTATATCAAGGCCGGTTACGAGCAGATCTTCTGGGTGCCGGGGGACGGCGGCGCACCCGCCCAGCTCACCTTCGGCGCGACCCATGCGGGCGGCGGCAGGCTGTCGTGGACGCCTGACAGCCGCTCAATCTTGTTCTCCGCGAACCTGTCGAAGAATTGGGAGCGCGAGCCGCTTAACAGCGAGATTTACCGGGTGAGCATCGACGGCGGAGCGCCGGCCGCGCTCACCAGCCGCGACGGGCCGAACAATTCGCCCGTGGTATCGCCCGACGGCCGCCAGATCGCATTCGTCGGGTTCGACGACCGCCGTCTCGGCTACCAGAATGCGCAACTGTCGGTGATGAACCTCGACGGCTCGGGCAAGCGCGTGCTCAGCGGCTCGCTCGACCGCTCGGTCGGCGATCCGGTCTGGGCCGCGGATGGGCGGGCGGTCTACGTCCAGGTCGAGGACCACGGCACCAACAAGGTCGAGCGCATCGGCCTCGACGGTTCGGTCCGCGAGGTCGCCAGCGGCCTCACTGGCGCCGGGCTCGACCGGCCCTATGCCGGCGGCGAATTCAGCGTTGCCCGCAACGGCGCCGTCGCCGTCACGGCCGGCGACCCGCTGCATCCGTCCGACATCGGCGTGGTTGCCGGAAACACCGTCTGGCGGCTGACCCACCTCAACGAGCAGCTCGGCACCAAGACTATGGCGCAGGTCGAGAAGCTGCCGGTGAGCTCGAGCTTCGACAAGCGGCCGATCGACGCATGGATGGTGAAACCGGCCGACTTCGATCCGGCACGGCGCTATCCGCTGATCCTCGAGATCCATGGCGGGCCGTTCGCCGCTTACGGGCCGCAATTCTCGACCGACGACCAGCTTTACGCGGCGGCCGGCTACGTGGTGCTGTACACCAACCCGCGCGGCTCGACTTCCTACGGCGAGGAGTTCGCCAACCAGATCGACAAGGCCTATCCCGGCCACGATTATGACGATTTGATGAGCGCCGTCGATGCCGCCATCGCCTCCGGCCATGTCGATCCCAACAATCTGTTCGTCACCGGCGGATCGGGCGGCGGGGTGCTGACCGCGTGGATCGTCGGCAAGACCGACCGCTTCCGCGCCGCGGCGACGCAGAAGCCGGTGATCGACTGGGCGAGCTTCGGGCTCACCTCCGACATCGCCACCTTCCTGTCGCCTTACTGGTTCGCCAAGAAGCCGTGGGAAGACCCGACCGGATACTGGGCGCGATCGCCGCTGAGCCTCGTCGGCAACGTCAAGACGCCGACCCTGGTCGTGGTCGGGGCGGACGATTACCGGACACCGGTCAGCGAGGCCGAGCAATATTACGAGGCGCTGCAGCTGCGCGGCGTTCCGACGGCCCTCGTCAAGGTGCCCGGCGCGAGCCACGGCGGGATCGCCGCCCGACCCAGCCAGGCGGCGGCCAAGGCGAGCGCGATCATCGCCTGGTTCGACCGCTACCGCTCCGGCGCGGGCGCGCCGCCGGTCGCCTCCGCTAAAGGAACACCCGCCGCGGCCGCCCGCTAACGAGGGGCGCCTGCAACCTTTTCGCCCGCCGGCCGTCATTGCGGCCAGTGCACGGTCGTGCATTTGGGGAGATTGACGGTGAAGACATTCCGCTTGCTCGCGGCGAGTGCGTTGGCGGTGACCGCCGTCCCGCTGACCGCCGCGTCGATGGGCACCTTCAGCCCCTATCGGCTGTCGGAGATCGACAAGATGATCTCGTCCGACGCGTTCGAAGGCCGCGGAGTAAACACGCCCGCCGAGACGAAGTCGGTCAACTACATCATCGACCAGTTCCGCTCGGCCGGGCTCGAGCAGGGCGGCGACACCGTCAACGGCCGCCGCAAGTGGACGCAGAACGTCCCGCTGCTGCAGTCCGATTTCGTCGGCCCGCCGCAAGTCACGCTCAACCTCGGCAATGGCCGCACCGTCCCGCTGACGCAGGGCGACGAGATCGCCGTTCGGGCCCCGATGAACGGCCAAACCGCGGTCAACCTCGCCAACGTTGCGCTGGTCTTCGTCGGCTACGGCGTGGCCGCGCCCGAACGCAACTGGGACGATTTCAAAGGCCTCGACGTCAAGGGCAAGCTGCTGGTCGTCCTCGTCAACGATCCCGATTTCGAGGGCGGCGAAGGGCGTTTCGGCGGCAAGGCGATGACCTTTTACGGACGCTGGACCTACAAATATGAGGAGGCCGCCCGCCGCGGCGCGGCCGGGGTCCTCATCGTCCACGAAACGGGGCCGGCCGCGTATGGCTGGAACACGGTCAAGAACAGCAACGCCAACACCATGTTCGACGTCGTGCGGCAGAACCCGGCGGCGGTGCACACGCCGTTCGAAAGCTGGATCCAGCTGCCGGTCGCCGAGCAGATCTTCGCCGCGTCTGGGCTCAATTTCGCCCAGGCGAAGGAAGCCGCGAAGCGCCGCGACTTTCAGCCCGTGCCCCTCAAGGCGACTCTCGCCGCCAATCTCCAGGCGCAAGTCGCGACCATCACTTCGCACAACGTCGTCGGGCTTTTGCCGGGCAAGGCCTATCCGGACGAGACCCTGATCTACAGCGCGCACTGGGACCATCTCGGCATCGGCAAGCCCGACGCGCGCGGCGACACCATCTACAACGGGGCCGTCGATAACGGGACCGGAATCGCCCAGCTGATCGAACAGGCGCGCGCCTTCGTTCGCGGCCCGCGCCCCGACCGCTCGGTCGTTTTCCTCGCCGTCACCGCCGAAGAAAAAGGCCTGCTCGGCTCCGAATATTACGCGACCCATCCGCTCTACCCGCTGGCCAAGACGGTCGGCGTCCTCAACACCGATTCAATGGGCGTCTGGGGACCGGAGAAAAACTTCAGCATCTCGGGCACAGCCAGGCTCGACCTACTCGACGACCTGATCGCCGCGGGCAAGCAGGAGGGGCGCTACTTCACTCCCGACCCGCACCCCGAGAGCGGCGGCTTCTATCGCTCCGACCATTTCTCGTTCGCCAAGCAGGGCGTTCCGGCGATCAGCTTCAAGCCCGGCAACGATTTGCTGATCGGGGGAATTGCGCGCGGCGAGGCGCTGTCGGCGGACTACACGACCAAGCGCTATCACCAACCCGCGGACGAGTTCAGCCCGACCTGGGATTTTCGTGGAATGGCGCAGGATGCCTACCTGTTGCACGTCGTCGGGGAACGGCTCGCCAATTCGCGCGAGTGGCCCAACTGGAGTCCCGACAGCGAATTCCGCGTCGCGCGCAATGCGTCGGCCACCGAGCGCAACAGCGCTGCTCCGGCGGCCGCGACGCCCGCCGCCGCGCCGCCGAAAAAGGGTGAGAGCGGTTGACTTGAGAACCCGCGCCAATAGGCGTAGTTCTTGATTTGTTCCACCAGGAGAAGCGCAAATGGCCGACCTCGTTTTTTATACACATCCCCAATCGCGCGGCCAGACGATCCGCTGGATGCTCGAAGAGGTCGGGGCTCCGTACGAGACCGAAGTCCTCGACTACGCCTCCACCATGAAGGCCGAACCGTACCTGTCGGTCAATCCAATGGGGAAGGTGCCGGCAATCGTTCACAAGGGCAAAGTCGTGACCGAAGTGGCCGGGATTTGCTGCTATCTGGCCGATGCGTTCCCCGAAGCGAAGCTCGCGCCGCCACCGGGCGACCGCGCCAATTATTATCGCTGGATCTTCTTCACCTCGGGTCCGGTGGAGGCGGCGTTCAGCAACAAGGCCGCCGGCTGGGAGCCGACGCCTGAGCGCCAGCGCATGTTCGGCTACGGCAATTACGATCTTGCCATCAACACGCTCGAGAAGGCGCTGAGCGGCCGCGAATATCTCGCGGCGGACCATTTCACTGCCGCGGATCTGTTCGTCGGCGCCAACGTCAATTTCATGCTTGCCTTTAACCTGCTTGAGCCGCGACCGACGTTCGTCGACTATGCGCGGCGGATGACCGACCGCGACGCGTATCGCCGGGCGACGGAGATCGACGGCAAGCTGATCGCAGAGATCGAAGCGAAGGCGCAGGCGCCGCAGCCAGCTTAGCTCTTCCCCTCCCTCTCAGGGAGGGGTTAGGGGTGGGTGCTGACGAACGGGCGCAATGCCCGCGAGGAAGCGACTTCAGCAGCATCGAGCCGCTTCAGCCGCACCCACCCCCTTGCCCCTCCCTTGCCGGGAGGGGAGGCAGTTCGCGAGGGCCACAATGGACGACACCACCCGCCAACAGGCGATTTTCCTCTACGACCGCTTCACCCACGAGGGCAGCGACCGCCGCGGCTTCATGGCCGAGATGGTCAAGCTCGCCGGAAGCGTCGCCGCGGCCGAGCTGCTGATCGCGGGGATCGCCGCCTCGCCCGCCGCGGCCGCCATCGTCCCCGGGAATGACCCGCGCCTGACCACGCGCACCCAGGTGCTGGCCGGCGGCTACAAGGCCTATGTCGCCGAGCCGCGCACGCGTTCGCTCAAGACGACGGTCCTCGTGATCCACGAGAACCGCGGGCTCAACGACCATATTCGCGACATCGCCCGGCGGCTCGCGCTCGCCGGTTTCCGCGCGGTCGCGCCGGACATGCTCTCGCCGGCGGGCGGCACCCCGGCGAACGAGGATGCCGCGCGCGACGCGATCGGCAAGCTCAACCTCGGCAAGTCGGTGGCCGACGCCGTCGCGATCCTCGCCGCGCTCAAGCGCTCGAGCCGCGCCGGCAAGGTCGGGGCGGTAGGCTTTTGCTGGGGCGGCGGCTTCGTCAACCGCCTCGCCATCGCCGCCGGCGGCAAGCTCGATGCGGCGGTCGTCTATTACGGCCCCGCCCCCGATCCGTCTGAAGCGCCCAAGGTCCAGTCCCCGATGCTGTTCCACAACGCCAGCCTCGACGACCGCGTCAACGCCGGCTCGTTCCCGTGGATCAATGCGCTTCGCAAGGTGGGGAAAGAGGTGCAGTTCTACCTCTACGGCGGAGTCAATCACGCCTTCAACAACGACTCCTCGGCCGAGCGCTACAACAAGCCCGCCGCCGACCTGGCGTGGAAGCGCACTTTGGCCTTCTTCCGGCAGTACCTGCGCTAACCCGGGGGCTGTTCGCTTTCGCCGATTTTGCACGTAGACTGCGGGCCCCGGGGGGCTGCGCATGGCCGACGTCTTCATTTCGTACAAAGCGGAAGACCGGCCGCGCGTGCGCCCGCTGGTCGAAGCGCTCGAGGCAGAGGGCCTCGCCGTCTGGTGGGACGAGCAGGTCGGCGGCGGCGAAGCGTGGCGCGAGAGCATCGAGCAACAGCTCGACGGCGCCGCCTGCGTGATCGTCGTGTGGAGCAAGCGCTCGACCGGGCCCGAAGGACGCTTTGTGCGCGACGAGGCCACACGCGCTGAACGGCGGCGGACCTATCTTCCGGTGCGCATCGACAAGGTCGATCCGCCGCTCGGTTTCGGTGAAACGCAGGCGCTCAATCTTCAGGGCTGGAAAGGCGAACGCTCCGACCCGCGCTATCACGCGGTGAGCGGCTGCGTGCATTCCATGCTCGGGCAAAAAGCCCCGGCGAAAGCCAGGAGCGCGCCACAAATGCGGGTCAGCCGCCGCGCGGTGATCGCGGGCGGCGGCGTGGCGGCGGTGGCCGCCGCCGGGGCCGGCGGATGGCTGCTGCTGCGCCCGGCCGGAGCGAAGGCCAACACCCTTGCCGTCCTGCCCTTCGCCAACCTCAGCGGCGACCCCGCGCAAAGTTATTTCTCCGATGGCATCGCGGAGGAATTGCGCAACGCTTTGTCCGCCGTCGGCGGGCTCCAGGTCGTCGCCCGGACTTCGTCGGAAATGCTCAGGAACAGCGATGCGATCACCGCCGCGCACCGGCTGAGCGTCGCCAGCGTCGTCACCGGAAGCGTGCGGCGCTCGCCCTCGACCGTCCGCGTCAGCGCCCAGCTGATCGACGGCGACAGCGGCATCGAGCGCTGGTCGCAAAGCTTCGACCGCCCGCTTGGCGACGTGCTCCAGATCCAGTCCGACATCGCGTCCAGCGTCGCCCAGGCGCTGAGCACCGCGCTTGGCTCGAAGGCCGGCGCAAAACTGCCGCCGGGCGGCACGACCAACGCCGAGGCGCAGGATTATCTCCTTCAGGCCATCGCAACCGAAGGGGACGACAGCGACGCGGGCATGCTCCGCCGCATCGCGTTGCTCGACCAGGCGACCCGGATGGACCCCAATTATGCCGAGGCGCACGCGCGGAAGGGGTTCAATCAGGACATTTGGGCAAGCACGTACGCCCGGGATTCTCGCGAAAAGGACCGCGTCGAAGCCCAAGCTCTTGAATCCGTCAAGCGCGCGATCGCCATCGCTCCCGACATGCCGCTCGGCCATTCGGCGCTCGGCCTTATCTACAGCAACCAGCTGCTGATGAACCGGGCGATTGGCGAACTTCAACGCGCCGTCGACCTCTCGGGCGCGAATGCCTGGACCTTCCTCAATGCCGCCATCGTGTTCGGACAGGTCGGAAGACAGAGCGAAGGCGAATCGATGATCCAGCGGGCCATCGCGCTCGACCCGATCAATCCGATCGCCCACTGGATCCAGTCATGGGTTCTTCTCTACGGCCATCGCTACCCGGCGTCGCTCGAAGCGGCCCGCCGGGCATTGGCGATTGCGCCCGGGAACATTCGCGCACGCAGTCTGGCGGGGTGGAACCTCATCATGCTCGGCCGCACGGACCAAGCCCTGCGCGAATTGCAGAAGGCTCCCGCGGACGATTACCGGCGGCTGGTCGGGGAAGGCATCATCGCCGCCCGGGCGGGCCGGAAGGCCGACGCGCTCAACGCGATCCATTCGATCCAGACACGCTACGGCGATGCCGCGAATTATCAGTACGCCGAGGTCTACGCGCAGCTCGGGATGACCGACGAAGGCATTCAAGCGCTAGAGGCCGCTTGGTCGAAACGGGATTCCGGACTCGGCTCGATCCAAGTGGACCCATTCCTCGATCCGCTACGGCGAGATCCGCGTTTTTCGAGCATAGCCGCGCGACTTTTCGTCTGACCAGCGTTTCCCCGATCGGTGGCCGATGGCTTGGAGATCGTCGGCGAGCCCAGACTCTGGCTGCGGAGTCAACGCCGCGGCATCGGCGCCGGTGCCTTTGTGTCACTGCCCTTTGGCGGATCAATGGCTGACCGGTCGAAGCTCCTTTAGGACCTCGGCCCGGTCGCGGTCGGTAAGCCAATTCACCTGGACCACATGAAAGTCCCCGGCGGTCGTCGCGATTGCCAAATAGCCATCCTCGGGGCGAAGCCATTGAGTCGTCTTGCGCCGCGCGGGAACAATGCTGCCGGCAAGCCGCAGGTCGAGCAAATCGGCCGCTGCCTTTATGCTCATCTCATCGGAGGCGAGGCCGCAGATTTTGGGATTCATGCCCTGTCCCGGGGCGTAATCCAAGACATAGAGGTAGGCGCGGCCTGTGGTGTTGAGGCGCCAGACCTGCGCTGAAGTGGGATGGCCCAAGTCATCCCGGATCCTCGAGGGAAGGTTGCCGAAGCCGACTTTCGTCAGCGAGCCCGCGGGAACTCGCGCGGTTCCATCGAGGCACGTCGCGGCGAAGACTTCCGGCAAGTTATCAAGGCCGATGCCACTCGCAATGGCGGGTTGAGCACCAACCATCAGGACCGCCGTAACTAGTTGAAACATCGACAGTCCCCCCTCAATGGTAGCGATCTGACTGACCGCCCGTTCGCAGATTTGGCGGCGGACATCGACTGAACTCAGCCAGGAGTGCGCTGGTGACGCAGGTCGTCCTCCAAATCTTCACGGTCGTGGCGGCGGCGCTCTTCCCATTGCTGCTGGGTCATGCAAACACGCTTGCCGCCCAGGCGGCTGCCGATATCTTCCACCGTTTCGCAGATGATGCGATCGGCGTTGCTCCTCTTGGCTGGCGGAACTGAATTCGCGGTTTGCTGAGATTGAGCGCCCGCCGAAGTCGTACCAAACAAGAGTGCCGTAAACAAAATGCGTTTCATCCGTTTCTTCCCCCTTCAACGCTGCCGTCCGCGCCTTTGGGGGAGGCAAACGCCTTCGCCGCCGGCTACATCTTGCCAAAGTGGGCCGAGATCCCACCAAATCATAGGCCGGCGACCGGGCGCCTGACAAGTCCGCGTGCAAGTGAGGTCGCGCATAAGTCAAACTTATCAGTAGGCTGTGCCCATCCTGCACCCATGATCCGACAAAAAGGGCCGGCGTTTCGGCCGGCCCTTCTTGTTCAGTGGTGCGTGAGCCTTAGCGGCGGTTGCCCATGAAGCTCAGCAGGAACTGGAACATGTTGATGAAGTCCAGATACAGGCTGAGCGCGCCCATGATCACGACCTTGCCGACCATGTCGCTGCCGGCGACCTGGAAGTACATGCTCTTGATCCGCTGCGTGTCGTAGGCGGTGAGGCCGGCGAACAGGAGCACGCCGATCCCGCTGATCGCCAGGCCCATCGCGCTCGAGCGCATGAACATGTTGATCAACATCGCAACGAGCAGCCCGACGACGCCCATGATCAGGAACGTGCCGATGCCCGACAGGTCGCGCTTGGTCGTGTAACCCCACAGGCTAAGGCCGACATAGGCGGCCGAAGTCGCGAAGAAGGTCTGCGCGATCGACGTCCCGGTATAGACCAGAAACAGGGTCGACATCGACAGGCCCATCACCGCCGCGAAGCCCCAGAAGAGCAATTGCAGGGTGCCGGTGCGCATCCGGCTCACGCCGAAGCTCATCGCGAATACGAAGGCGAGCGGCGACAGGGTGACGATCCAGCCGATCGGGCTCATTCCCCGTCCCGCCTGGTTGATCAGCACCTGCCGCGCATAAGGCGCGAACAGCAGGGCGACGATGCCGGTCAGCAGAACGCCCGACGCCATGTAGTTGTAAACCGAAAGCATGTACGACCGCAGGCCCGCATCGCGGGCGACGCTGGGGACGCCTACCGTCGCGGTGTTCACGCCGCCACTTCTGTCGGTCGTGGTGCGCGGGTCTTGCCAATTGGCCATTTCGTCTCCTCTCGCGCGGGCAAAGGGCCCGTTCGCTAAGGCTGATATATCGTGGATGCCCGAAGGGACTTCAAGCGAAACCGGACGAAGACCGCTTTGGTAAATCCATCAAAATCCCTGCTCGATTCCGATAAGGATCGCACGGCGGTCGCCGAACCTGGTCCATCCGCCTTCCAGATTGGCTGCGTCACTGGTCAAATAGTGCGCGTTGGTGAGGTTAGTGAGATCTATTCGAATGTCAGCCGGCTTATTGGCGATCCGCGCGTGGTATTTGGCCGACAGTCCCGCGACGGCGAATGGGGCCGCGCGCCCCCCATTTGGGTCGGCGGCGACCAGCGTTTTTACTGCCCCGCTCCCGGCTAGCAGGTTTGCGCCAAAACTGAACTTCCCGATACGCCAGGTAAAACCGCCGGAAGCGGTCACCGCACGGCCGCTCGCGAGAGGCACCCAGTGATCGGCTGCGGCCGACAGCTCGGCTGGCGAGAACAACGTTTCGCCAGCGACGATGCGGCGCGCCCTCGACTGTGACAATGCCAGGTTCGCCCAGCCGGTAATCGCTCCCCGCGCATAGATTGCCGACAGCTCCAGTCCGCGCAGGCGGGCGCGTTCGAAACTGAACGAAGCGGGCGTTGCGGCCCCGGGCATCTGGCGTTCGGCAATCAAATCGCGGACAGCCCGCCAATAGCCGTCGATGCCGACCGTCCACGCGCCGATTTTCTGTTGGATACCCGCATCGAAATAGTCGTCGCGCTCGATAGGAGAGCGGGGCCCGCGTTCCTCTTCCAGCGGCGCGGGCGAAGCGAAACGCGAATAGCCCACATGCGCGCTGAAGCCCCCCGACGATTGCCAGACCAGGCTGGCGCGCGGCTCAAGTTCGGCAGAGCCGCTCTCAGAGCGGAGCCAATCGGCGCGAATGCCGCCGTTGACCGTAAGGCCAGACAAAATCGTCCACTCGTCCTGCGCATACAGCCCGAGCGACGAGCGCGATCTTTTTTCGCGAGCCACTCCATCTACGCGGCGTTTGGTCAGCAGCAGCCCCAGGCCGATCCGGTTATCTCCCAAACTGTATTCCGCATCGAGTTGCGCGCCGGTCGAGCTGCGCCGCTGACTATCCTCGAAGATAAATCGCGCCTCGTCCACGGCGCCCGCGCGCGACAGTGCCGCCTGGAGCGATAAAGGTCCGCTGTTGTGCTGGATGATGGCGACGCCGTAGGCGTCGCTGCTTTGTCCCCGGCCCGAGGGAAGGCTCGTAGCTCCGATCGCATAATACTCGTTTGAACCGCCCACGATCAGCGAGATGCGATTGTTCGCTCCGAGCAGATGATCAGCGAACAGCAGACCCTCGCTTTCGCTCGTCCGGTCGTGCGCCGCATTGCCGAAAGCGTCCTCGATCCGAGCGCGGCTGCGTTCCAGGCTCCCGCTCGCGAACAGGCTCGTTCCAGCCGCCGAGCCCGCCCACTCGACCGCAGGCTCTATCATTCCGCTGCTTCCGGCGAAAAACTCCGCCTGACCGCCCCGTTGGTAAAGGCCATTCTTGGTTGTGACGCTGATCACTCCGCCCGGCGCGAAGCCGAACTGGGCCGGCAGGGTTCCGGTGATCAGGCGCGTGGTTTCCGCAAGCCGCGAGCTGAGATGATCGGCCGGATCGGAAATGACCTCCGGCAGGATGATGTCGTTGATCCGGACCTGGATGCCGCGCGACCCCCGGACGGTCAGGGCGCTGCCGGATAAGGTCGTTCCGGGCGCCTGACTGAGGATCGAAGATATGCTTCCGGTCTCCCCGCCGGGGCGGCTTTCGATGGTCTCATTGTCCAGCGAATAAACGGTTGCACCCAGCCCTTGGTCCACACGAGACCGCGCTGCATCGAGCCGGCGGGCCGTCACTATGATCGCACTCTCATGCTGTGCCCCGTCCTCCTCTTCGTCAGCGTCGGCCGCTTTGTTCTTGACGGAAGGTGCCTCATCCTTCTGGTCGCGCTCCTGCCCTTCGGCCGTTCCCGCAAGCGCAGCACAAAGCATGCATGCAATGAAGACCGACCGACGACGCATGCACTCCTCCTGCACTCATACCTCACCGAGTGCCCAAAGCAGCGCAAATGAACAATCGCCCATCCGAAGCGCAACGCCATTGCCGTTGGCCTTGGCGGATGCGAAAGTGCGGGCCATGTCCGGGCGGGTTTCAGCGGCGTTGTTGGGGCGGCTTTGGTGGCCGTTCGCGCTGTTGGTGGCGGCCCTGGCGAGCGCTCCGGCGACGGCGGCTCCGCGGCAGCCGCAGCGCATCGTCGCCGTCGGCGATCTTCACGGCGACTATGACGCGTGGCTGCAGATCGCCCGCGCCGCTCGGCTGGTCGATGCGGACGGTCACTGGATCGGCGGCAATGCGATCCTCGTCCAGATGGGCGACATCACCGACCGCGGCCCGAGCTCGCTGCAGATCGTCCGCAGCCTGCAGCAACTGCAGAACGAAGCGCCACGCGCGAAGGGACGGGTCGTCGTCGTCCTCGGGAATCACGAGGCGATGAATCTGCTCGGCGACAATCGCTACACCACGCCGGGCGAATATGCCGCCTTTGCCGACGAGCGATCGCCGGCCGTGCGCGAGCGGATGTACATTTCCATCCGGCAAAAGCTGGAAACGCAGGCACACGCGACCAATCCCAAGGCGCTGCCGTCCGAGATTCGCGCGCAATGGCTGGCGCAGAGCCCGCTCGGCGCGATCGAGCATCGGCTCGCGTGGAGCCCGTCGGGCGAGCTCGGGCAATGGGCGGCGCGCAATCCGGCGGCGCTGAAGATTGGCGACACCTTGTTCGCCCACGGCGGGCTGAGCACGGAATATGCCAAGCTGCCGATCGACGATATCAATCGCCGGGCCGCCGCGGCGATGGCCGCGGCCGACGATTCGCCCCAGTCGATCCTCAACGATCCGCTGGGACCTTTGTGGTACCGCGGGCTGGTCATGCGCGACGCGGACGCCGAGGCGCGCCGCGGCCCGGCACCGCATGCGACGATGGAGCAGGAGCTTGATGCCGTGCTGACGGCTTATGGCGCTAAGCGGCTGGTCATCGCCCATACGCCGAGCCTCAACGGGATCGCCATCACCGGCGGCGGGCGGCTGGCGCGCATCGATACCGGGATCTCGCGCTATTACAGCGGGCCGCTGACGTGGCTCGAGATCATCGGGGACCAGATGACAGCGCATTCGGTGGGGAGGTCGGCGCCATGACGTCGAGATTGATCGCAGCCTTCGCGTGGCTGGCTTTGGCAATGGCGGCGCCTGCGTTCGCCGAGCAAGCCGCCAAGCCGCTGTTCGCGGCGATGGACCCGATCCATATCGTCATCCAGGCGCCGCTTTCGACCATCATCCGCAACCGCCAGAGCCAGGACGTGATCGCCGGCACGCTGACCGACCCCAGCGGCCAGAGCCTCCCGATCAGCCTCGCGCTTCGCGGAATCACCCGGCGAACATCGGAGGTGTGCGATTTCCCGCCGCTACGAGTCGACTTCACCGCGCCGCCGCCCGCGACCTCGCTGTTCGCCGGGCAGAAGAAGCTGAAGCTGGTCACGCACTGCCGCAACACGCCGTCCTTCCAGCAATATCTGCTGCTCGAATATGCGGCGTACCGGATGTTCAACCTGCTCACGCCCGACAGTTTTCGGGCGCGGCTTGCGACCATCGATTACCGCGACGCCGGCGGCCGCCCGATCGTTTCACGCGTCGGTTATTTCCTCGAGGATTTGAGCGACGTCGCGCACCGCAACGGGTTGAGGGTGGTCCACGCCGGCGAGCGCATTCCGGTCTCGTACCTGGCCCCGCCCGAAGCCGCCCGCTACGCGCTTTTCCAGCACATGCTCGGCAATCACGACTGGTCGATGCGCGCCGGCCCGCCGGGCAAGGACTGCTGCCACAATGCCGAGCTGATCGGCCTCGCCGCGCCCGGAGCGGCCATCCCGGTCCCGTACGATTTCGACTTCTCCGGCTACGTCAACGCGCCTTATGCGACGCCGCCCGCCGAGCTCGATATCGGCGACGTGCGCCAGCGCCTTTACCGTGGCTATTGCATGCACAATGCGAACGTCGTGGCGGCAGCGCGGGAGATGCGCGCGCTGCATCCGCAGATCGTCGGCGTCCTAGCACAGGTGCCGGGGCTCGAGCCCGCGACCCAGCAGCGCGCGACCGCCTATCTCGAGAAGTTCTTCGCCGACATTGGCAGCGACGCGGACGTCGGCGCCAAAGTCATCAACCGCTGCCTCAACTAGGCCTTCGGTTCCGTTTCGACGACGACCGCGGCGACCGCGATCGCTTCCGGATGGGTCGCCGGGTTATAATCGCTCATGTAGCGCTTCATCCCAGCGCGCTCGCCATATTCGGTCATCCACAAGATGATGAACGTGTAGTTGAAGGCGATCGTCAGCAGCGCCGCAAGCTCGACCGCGCCGATGCCGGCCGAAAGTCCGATGGCCACGGCGAGCAGGATGAACAGCGCGTCGCCCGAGCTTTTCAGTGAGTTGCGGAACCGCACCGCCCCGGCGATGCCGGCGAGCGAGAACGCCAGTGCCAGCGAATTCTGGACGATGATCACGATCCCCGTCACCACCATCGGCAGGACGAGAATGGTGTTGATCAACGACTGGTCATATTCCTCGTCGTTGCGGATGCCCATGTAGACCCAGCTGACCGGCAGCGCCGTCATCAGCGCGCCGATGACCGCGACGGTTAGCCAGAACAGGCTCTGCCCGAGATTGCCGACGTGGGCGGCGCGCACGGCCTCGGTCGCCTGCAGCGGGTTCTTGGCCGGCGCGGCGATCAGCTGCTCGACGCCGCCGATCGGCAGCCATCCGGTGATCGCCGGCCAGATCTTGACGGCCGCGAACACGACCAGGCCGATGGCGACGTAATAAATGGTGAGCTGAATCAGAAGCCTGGTCGCACGCATTCAGTTTCCCCCTTGAAGCAGCGCCTGTCGGCCCAGCCTACGCGATCCCCCGCCGCACTGCAAAAGCCTCAGTTGTCGTGATGCTTGTGGTGGTGGCGATGGCCGCCTTTTGCTTTCGGCTCCCGATAATCCTTGATCGGCTTGAGCACGCCGTACCGTTCCTTGAGCGGCTTGTGATCGAGCGGCGGCCAGGCGATTTCGGCCAACGGCAGCTCGGTATCGGGCACCCGGTCGAGGAAATCGCGCAGCAGGGTCAGCCGCCCGCGCGGCTGGTCGTTGAAATCGACCAGGGTCCACGGCGCGAAATCGGTGTGCGTCGCCGCCAGCATCATCTCGCGCGCCTCGGTATAATCCTCGTAATGCTCGCGCGCCTCGACATCGATCGGCGACAGCTTCCAGCGCTTCATCGGATTGTGGAGGCGGTTCTCGAACCTTTCCTCCTGCACCGACTGGTCGCAGCACAGCCAATATTTGAACAGCAGCATGCCGTCGTCGACGAGGTGCCGCTCGAACTCCGGCGCGGCGTTGAGGAAATCCTGCGTCTGCTCGGGCGTGCAGAACCCCATGACTTTCTCGACCCCCGCGCGGTTGTACCAGCTGCGGTCGAACAGCACGATTTCGCCACTTGCCGGAAGGTGTTCGACGTAGCGCTGGAAATACCATTGGGTGCGCTCGCGTTCGTTCGGCCCCGGAAGAGCGACGACGCGGCACTGTCGGGGGTTGAGCACCCGCGCGAACATGTCGATCGACCCGCCCTTGCCGGCGGTGTCGCGCCCTTCGAAGACAACGACCAGCCGCTGGTCGGTTTCGGAGACCCAGCGCGCCAGCTGGCTGAGTTCCTTCGCCAACGGCTTGAGGACGACTTCATACTCCTCCTGCGTGAGCTTGCTTGACCCGCTCATTGATGCTCCCTTGCCGGCCGACTGTGGCACTGGGGGGCAACCGCATCAAGGCCGCGGGAATGCCTGAGTGAAGTGTTTGGATAAAAGCGCGCCCCGACGCGGTGGCCGGGGCACGCGATTGACGATCTAGAAGCCGGTGCCGCCGGTCTTCGGTCCGGTATCCTGGCCGGTGGGGATCGACTGGCCCTGGCCGCGGCTTTGCTCGCCGAAAGTCGACTGGACGCCGCCGCCGAAGTCCGACGGGCTTGAGCCGCTGCTGCCTGATTGGCTCCGGCTCTGATCCTGGCTCTGGTCCCAGCCGAACGCGCTCGACCCGCCGGTGTCGTTCTGCAGGCATTTCTGCAGGACTTCCTTGCCCTGGTCGGCGAGCTGACGCTGCGCCTGCAGCGCCTGCTGGATGAAGTCGCGGATGGGGCCTTCCTTTGCGTCCTGGATAAAGACCTGGCAATTCTCGGCGCCCTTCAACGCATGATACAGGATCGAGATCACGTCGTAGGTTTCGTTCTTCGTTCCGGTTTGCTGACTGTTGTCCTGGCTTTGCATGCTACTCGCCTCCATCGTTTGGGGATCCCGGACAAAACCGAAGCGCCTTGTCCATCCCCTCTGCAACGCGCGAAAGTCCCGCGCGCCCCGCCGCAATCGGCGAACGGAGGCGCTTTCAGGCTAGCGCCCTCACGGCGGCGGCTGGAGGTGCCGAAGGAGAAGCTTTAAGGCCTCCCCGATGACGCCCGACCCCAAACCCATCCGCGAGTGGCACGACGTCACAAGCGAACAATTCGAATGCGAAATCCGCCCGCTTGGCCAACCGGCGGTGCTGCGCGGGCTCGAGCGCGACTGGCCGCTCGTCCGCCACGGCCTCAGCTCGGCGAAGGACGCGGCCGACTATCTCGTTGGATTCTACCGCGGGCAGCCGGTCTCGGCGATTACCGTCCCGGCGTCGGAACGCGGTCGCATTTTCTACAACGCGGACATGACCGGCTATAACTTCTCGAGGACGCAGGAGGACCTGCGCAACGTCCTTGGCGCGCTGGTCAGGGCCGCCGGCGCGCCGGATGGCAGGACGATCGCGATGCAGGCCATTCCCGCGCAAGACGCCCTCCCGGGATTCACCGGCGAGCACGCAATGGCACTCGCGCCCGAGATCGTCCCCAATTTGTGGATCGGCAGTGCCGCGATCGTCGCACCGCATTACGACCTATGGGAGAATCTCGCCTGCGTTGCGGTCGGCCGAAGGCGCTTCATCCTCTTTCCGCCCGAGCAACTGCCCAACCTGTACGTCGGGCCGCTCGACAATACGCCGGCAGGGGCGCCCGTCAGCATGGTCCCGCTGGTCGATCCCGACCTCGACCGCTATCCGCGCTACCGCGCCGCGCTCGCCGCCGCCCAGACGGCCGAGCTCGGCCCCGGCGACGCCATCTACATCCCCTACATGTGGTGGCACGGCGTGCTCGCGCTCGAGCCCTTCAACGTCCTCGTCAATTATTGGTGGAACGACGCCAAGTCGCGGTCGCAGGTCCACCCGGCGATGGCCCTCGTCGCCGCGCGCCTCGCCTTCCTCGATTTGCCCGAGGAGCAGCGGCGCGTGTGGCGCGATGCGTTCGAGCATTACGTCTTCGGCGCAAGTGAGGATGCGCTGGCCCACCTCCCACCCCACGCGCGCGGAATCCTCGGCGAGCTCGACGAGCGCCAGATCGCCGCCGCCGAGCAGGCCATCGCCGGCGCTTTCTCGGGCCCGTGAGCGCCGGGCGATGCACCGCCTGTTCGTCGCCATCCGCCCGCCCGAGCACATCCGCGACCTGCTGATCGACGCGATGGATGACAGCCCCGAGTTCCGCTGGCAGGACGAGGAGCAGCTGCATCTGACGCTGCGTTTCGTCGGCGAGGTCGAGCGCCCGGTCGCCGACGTTCTCGCCGGCGCGCTCGGCAGAGTTCGCGCCGGGCGTTTCGCGGCGCGCGTCAATGGCGTCGGCCGGTTCGAGCAGCGCAGCGGCGGCGCTTTATGGGCCGGCGTCGAACCGAAGGAGCCGCTCGCCGCCCTCGCCGCCAAGGTCGAGCGCGTGTGCCTGTCGGCCGGTCTCGCGCCCGAGCGCCGCGCCTACCACCCGCACATCACGCTGGCCCGCTGGAAAGGCCGCCGGACGGGCGATCTCGAGAGCTTCCTGCAACGCAAGCGCGGCCTCGTTTCCGAGCCGTGGGAGATCGACCGCTTCATCCTCTTCGAGAGCCGCCTCTCCCGCCACGGCGCGCATTATGAGGAGGTGGGGGGTTATGCGCTCGACTAGGGCGCTTATCAACATGGCCGCCCGGCGACGCTGGCAATTTCTGAATTATCACCCATATCGACCGCGTCCGCGTCCACCGCGGGCGCTCCCTTGCGTTTAGAACAAAGCTGGAACAAACTGGCCGTATGCTGACTCACATTTCGGTCCGGGGTGCCCGGGAACACAATCTCAAGGGCGTCGACGTGGACATTCCGCGCGAGAGCCTGACGGTGATCACCGGGCTTTCGGGCTCGGGGAAGAGCAGCCTCGCGTTCGACACCATCTACGCCGAGGGGCAGCGCCGCTACGTCGAGAGCCTCTCCGCCTACGCCCGCCAGTTCCTCGAGATGATGCAGAAGCCCGACGTCGAGCATATCG
>JBDTXI010000129.1:0-9833 GCA_040006255.1 Sphingomicrobium sp. | reverse complement strand
TACGCCCGCAACATCATCGCCGAGCACTCGTCGAACCCGCGCATGCTCGTCGTCCACGAAGTGATGGGCCGCAACTGCGGGTGGCTCACCGCCGCCACTGCGCTCGCGCACCACCAATGGGCGAAGAGTGCACAGTTCGCCGAATGGCTGGAGAATTCCGCCGCGCGCTGGGACGTGCATGCGGTCTTCGTGCCTGAGAGGTCTTTCGACATCGCCGAGGAGGCCAAACGGCTGCGGTCGGTCATGGACGAGCAGGACGGCGTGAACCTCTTCATCTCCGAGGGCGCCGGAGTCAGCCAAATCGTCGCCGCGATGGAGGCCGCGGGCGAGGAGGTGCCGCGTGACCCGTTCGGCCACGTCCAGCTCGACAAGATCAACCCCGGCCAGTGGTTCGCCAAACAGTTCGCCGCCGAGCTCGGCGCCGACAAGGTGCTTGTCCAGAAGAGCGGATATTTCTCGCGGTCGGCTGCGGCCAACGCCGCCGACCTCGCGCTGATCCGGGCATGCACGACCTACGCCGTAGACGCCGCGCTGCGGGGCGAGTCCGGCGTCGTTGGCGAGGACGAGGAGCGCGGTGACGAGCTGCGAGTGATCGAGTTCGAGCGGATCGGAGGCGGCAAGGCGTTTGACGCGTCGGTGCCGTGGTTTACCGACCTGCTGCGCGACCTCGGCCAGGCCTGATTGCATCATGATCGTCCGCCCGCTGCGCCCCGCAGACCGCGAGCAATGGCAACCGCTGTGGGACGGATACAATCGTTTCTACGAGCGGGTACTTCCGGACGAGATCACGGAGGCCGCCTGGGCGCGCTTCTTCGACCCCGACGAGGCGGTGTTCGCGGCGGTGGCGGAGCGCGGCGACATGATCGCCGGGCTGGTTCACTATCTCTACCATCGCTCGACGACGATGATCGAGGACGTCTGCTACCTGCAGGACCTGTTCACAGCGCCTGAAGCGCGCGGCGCCGGCGTTGGCCGGGCCTTGATCGAGCATGTTTATGACGCGGCGGCCAAGGCGGGACTGTCGCGCGTTTATTGGCAGACGCACGAGGCCAATCCCGCGCGCAAGCTCTACGACCAGGTCGCGACGCTTTCGCCGTTCCGCCGCTACGCGAAAGCCCTTTAAGCCGGCGCTGGCAGCCGCTGCGGCGCTCGCCTAGGGTGCCGTGGCGGGAGTAAGTAGCATCGTGGCCACGCCAGCCGAAACACTGACGGATTTTGCGCTCGGGATCGGCGCTTCGGTAACCGGCCAGCCGTGGCGCTGGCGGCGGAGGGCGGAGCCCGGCCTCGGCATGGACGCGCTGGTCGACGAGTTGCTCCTGGCGCGGGGCGTCGCCCGCGACGACCTCGCCCGTCACCGCGATCCGCGGATCCGCGACTTCCTCCCCGATCCGAGCTGCTTCCAGGATATGGACAAGGGCGCGAAGCGGCTGGCGGACGCGGTCCAGAAGGGCGAATCGATCGCCATCTTCGGCGACTATGACGTCGACGGGGCGACCAGCGCGGCCTTGCTGACCTTGCTTCTGCGCCGGCTTGGCGCCGAGCCGATCGTCTACATCCCCGACCGGCTGATGGAGGGTTATGGGCCCTCGGGCAAAGCGCTGGTCGAGCTCAAGGCGCGGGGCGCGAGCCTCGCCATATGCGTCGACTGCGGAGCTCAGGCGTTCGACGCGCTCGAAGAAGCGCGCGCGGCCGAGTTCGACGTCATCGTCGTCGATCATCACCAGTGCGCCAGCCTGCTCCCCGCCGCGTTCGCGATGATCAACCCCAACCGCCTCGACGAGAGCGCGGACGGCGCCGCGCACGGCCATTTGGCCGCCGTCGGGATGGCGTTCATGCTCGGCGTGGCGCTGCTGCGCGAGCTGCGCGGCCGGGGCGCGTTCGAAGCGATTGCTGAGCCGCGGATCCTCGACCTGCTCGACCTCGTTGCGCTCGGCACCGTGGCCGATGTCGCGCGTCTCAAGGGCCTCAATCGCGCCTTCGTCGCGCAGGGGCTGAAGATGATGGCCGCCCGGCAGAACATCGGGCTGACCGCGCTGGCCCGAGCGGCGCGCCTGGTGAAGCCGCCGAGCTGCCGCGACCTCGGCTTTGCGCTGGGGCCGAGGATCAATGCCGGCGGGCGGGTCGGCAAGTCGGACCTGGGCGTGCGCCTGCTGACCTGCACCGATCCGGAGGAAGCGCGAGAGCTCGCCGCCGAACTCGACCGCCTGAACGAGGAGCGCCGGGCAATCGAGACTTTGGTCACCGAGCAGGCCGAGGAACACGCGGCCAGGCTCGACGGCGCGCCGGCGATCATCGTCATGAGCCCCGGCTGGCACCAGGGCGTGATCGGGATCGTCGCCGGACGCATCAAGGAACGGTTCGGGCGGCCCGCGATCGTCATCGCCGAGTGCGAGGACGGCACCGGCAAAGGGTCGGGGCGGTCGATTTCCGGCGTGGACCTCGGCGCGGCGGTGCTCGCCGCCAAGGACAGCGGCTTGCTCGTCGCCGGGGGCGGGCACGCGATGGCCGCGGGCCTGACGCTCGCGCCCGGCGGGCTCGAACCTTTCCGCGATTTCATCCTTGAGCGGCTCGCCGCGGACGTCGAGAAATCGCGCGGCGACCGTGCCTTGCTGCTCGACGCCTTGCTCGCGCCAGGCGGAGTCGCGGGTGAGCTATGCGACGCGCTCGACGCGGCCGGTCCGTACGGCGCCGGCTGGCCGGGTCCGCGCGTCGCCGCCGGGCCGGCGCGGCTGCTGCGGACGAGCATCGTCGGCAACGGGCACGTGCGCGGCATCGCCAGCGGCGACGACGGCAAGAGCTTCAAATGGATCGCCTTCCGCAGCGCCGCGAGCCCGCTCGGCCAGGCGCTGCTCGAATCCGCGCCCGACCGGCGCTGGTGGCTGGCGGGCACAATCAAGCGGGACGAATATCATGGCGGCAACGCGGCCGAGATGCACGTCGAGGACGCGGCACTTGCTTGACGCTGCAAGACCCCTCGCCTAACCGGCGAGCCGCTTTCAAGCGGCCCCATCGTCTAGCGGTCCAGGACGTCGCCCTTTCACGGCGAAAACACGGGTTCGATTCCCGTTGGGGTCACCAGGCTTCAGCAGCGAGGACGCGATGCCCGATTCTCAGTTGATCGACGCGAAGATTGCCGCGTTGGGGGACTGGCGGGGCGTAACGCTCGGCCGCATTCGCGAAATCATCAAGGAGGCCGATCCCGAGGACGTCGAGGAGGTGAAATGGCGCAAGCCATCGAACCCTTCGGGAGTCCCGACCTGGTCCCACGCCGGGCTCATTTGCACCGGCGAAACCTACAAGGACAAGGTGAAGCTGACCTTCGCCCGCGGTGCTTCGCTCGACGATCCCGCGGGACTGTTCAATGCCAGCCTCGACGGCGGCACCCGGCGCGCGATCGATCTGCGCGAGGGCGATACGATCGACGAGGACGCGCTGAAGGCGCTCTTCCGCGCCGCGGTGGCCTTGAACGTGTCACGAGCAGGCTAATCCGGGGGGACCCATCAGGCGTTGGCCCGAATTCAATACTAAAACGCGCTGCATCCGCGGCGCACTCGCTCCCGTATCTTGATGGCAGCCGCATTTGGACTGCTCAGGAGCAAGCACATCATGAACATTCTCAAATCGCGCGCAGCGCTTACGGCGGTCGCGACGATCGCCATTGCGGCCGGATCGGTCGCCGTCGCCAACCCCATGGTCGGCGGGGCGGCGATGTATTCGAGCAAGACGATCGTCCAGAACGCGCTCAACTCGAAGGACCACACGACACTGGTCGCCGCGGTCAAGGCCGCGGGGCTGGTCGACACGCTTTCGGGCGCCGGTCCGTTCACGGTCTTCGCTCCGACCAACGCGGCGTTCGCCAAGCTGCCCGCCGGCACGGTGGACACGCTTGTCATGCCGGAGAACAAAGGGCAGCTGACCAAAATTCTGACCTACCATGTCGTGCCCGGCCGGCTGACGTCTTCGGCCATTGCCGCGAAGATCCGCCGCGGCCACGGCTCGGCCAGACTGACCACCGTCGAAGGCGAGCCGCTAGTGGCGAAGATGCACGGCCGCTGGTTGGTTCTGACCGACGCGCAGGGCAATATGTCGCGCGTGACGACCGCCAACGTGATGCAGTCGAACGGCGTCATCCATGTCGTCGATACCGTGCTCATGCCGTGACCTTCTGTCCGGCAATCGGCTGGACAGGCGCCGGCGGGAAGCAAAACCGCTTTTCGCCGGCGCCCCCTTTCCCTCGGCCGGACAGTTGGGCATGATCGCGCTCGTGGAATCTTCGCCAACCAATGCCGGCCCAAACCGCAACGGCGGCGACCTTGCCGGTCTGCTCGCCGCTGTCGCTTCCGGCGACCGGCCCGCGCTTGCTCGGCTGTACCAGCGCACTTCGGCCAAGCTCTACGGCATCTGCCTGCGCGTGTTGCGCGACCAGGCCGACGCAGAGGAAGCGTTGCAGGACATCTTCGTGACCATCTGGAACAAGGCGCGGCTGTACGACCGAGCCAAGTCCGCTCCGCTGACATGGCTCTCGGTGCTCGCGCGCAACAAGGCGGTCGACCGCGTTCGCATCAAACGCATCGCCACGGGCGGGCTCGACGAGGCAGCGGAGTTTCCGGACGACAGCCCGTCCGCTTTGGACGTGCTCGAGGCCGCCGACGACCGCGCGCGGCTGACCGATTGCCTCGAGCAGCTGGAGGAGCGCTACCGCTCGCTGATCCGCGACGCATTCGTCGATGGCGCCAGCTATCCTGAACTCGCGGCGCGCGAGGACGTCCCGCTCGGCACGATGAAGAGCTGGATCCGCCGCTCGCTGCTGCGGCTGCGCGGATGTCTCGAGCAATGAGCGAACGTCCCTCCCTCACTCCCGACGAGCGGCGTCAGTTGGCGGCCGAGCTCGCGCTTGGGCTGCTCCACGGCGACGAGCGCTCGCAGGCGATCGCGCTGTCCCGCGAAGACGGGGAATTCGCCGGTGAGGTCGCGCGGTGGCGCGGGCGGCTGGCTCCCTCGCTGGCCGAGGTCGAGGAGATCCAGCCCGCAGGGCATGTGTGGGAAGCGATCGAGCGCGGGATCGGCGGCGCTCCGGCCGACGCGAAAATTATCCAGCTGAACCGGCGACTGAGCCGGTGGCGGGGCTTCGCTGCCGCGACGAGCGCGGTTGCCGCGTCGCTCGCGCTCGTCCTGGTCATGCGGCCGCCGCAGGCGCTTCAGCCCGCGCCGATCGCGCAACCGGCCCCGATGGTGGCTACGCTCGCCTCCGATAGCAGCAACGACCGGCTGGTCGCGACCTGGGACCCCGCCCGACGCAGCTTGATCGTGGCTGCGGCCGCCGGGATGCAGCCGGCGGTGGGCAAGGACCATGAGCTGTGGGTGATTCCGGCGGGGGGCAAGCCGCTGGCGATCGGAGTTATGCATCCCAAGCGCCCGATGCGGATGACCTTGCCGATGACGATGGCCGCGCATTTCAAAACCGGAGCGACTCTCGCGGTTTCGGTCGAGCCGACCGGCGGCTCCGCCACCGGGCTTCCGACCGGACCGGTGATCGCCGCGGGAGCGCTGCAACAAACCTGAGGCCGCCGGTGCATCCGCCGTTCAAGCGGAACCGTATATCCTTCAGCAGCACGGAAGGATGGATTGGCATGGACAATGGGATGATCGGCCGGCGCGAGTTAATCGGACTTGCGGGAGTCGGCGCCGTGGCGGTGCTTCTCGGCAGCACCTCGACGCTGGCGGTCAGCGCGGGCAGTTTCAAGGTCGCCCGAACGCCCGCCGAATGGCAGCGCCTTCTGGGGCCTGAGCGTTTTGCCGTCCTGCGCCAGGCGGCGACCGAGCGGCCGTTCTCCAGCGCTTTGCTTAACGAGCACCGCAAGGGCATCTTCGACTGCGCGGGCTGCGGCCTGCCGGCCTTTAGTTCGGCCGACAAGTTTGAGAGCGGGACGGGCTGGCCGAGCTTTTTCCGGCCGCTGCCGAACGCCATTCTCACCCGCGCCGACCGCAGCCTGTTGATGGCGCGGACCGAAGTGCTGTGTCGGCGGTGCGGCGGGCATCTCGGCCATGTGTTCGACGACGGCCCCAAGCCGACCGGCCTTCGCTATTGCATGAACGGACTGGCGCTCAAGTTCGCCGTAGCCTGACGATCACAGCTGCGCGGCGGCGATTGCGATCGAGCCGGCGAGGACGATCACGCTGGCGGTGAGTGCAAGCGACGCCGAAAGACCTTTGCGGCGGGCATAGACCAAAGTGATCCCGATCTTGACGCCCATGTTGACGATGATCGTGCCGCTTATCGCGATCGCCGCGAGCAAGGAGGAGATCGCGTTCGTTGGAAGGCTGCCCAGCGTGACGATCGCGACGTCGACGTCCATGCTGCCGACGATCAGCAGCAAGATCGCGATGCCGCTTGGGCCGAACTGGCCGCGCGCCCACGTCGCGGCGACGGCGGCAGCGGCGACGAAGATGACAAATCCAAGCGCCGGCAGCAGCCGGATCGGATTGCCCGGCGGAGTCGGTCCGGCGTGACGCGGCGCCTTGCGGTAAAGCCACAGGCCGGCGACCCAGGCTGACACCAGTGCCGGCAGAACGATCAGCGAGAGCGGCATCAGAACCCGCGTCGCGAGGATTGCGATCAGCAGCGGCACGCGCAGGTACATGACCGCCGACGCCAGCGCGATTCCCGCCGGCTCGGCGCCGCCGCGCTCCTCGCTTCCAAGACGCTGGGCGAGCGACTGGGTGACCGCGGTCGAGCTGTAGGCGCCGCCGATCAGCGCGGTAGCGATGGTCCCGTGGCGCTCGCCGAAAATGCGGTTGGCGACATAGCCGAGGAACGAGAAACCGGTGACCAGGACCACGATCAGCCACAATTTCTGCGGGTTCCAGGCGCCGAGCGGGCCGTAATGGCCGCTGGGCAGGAAGGGCAGCACCGCGCCGGCAATCACCGCGTAGCGGGCAAGCGCCTTGACGTCCTCGGCCTCGAGCTGCTCGACGAAGCCGTGCAGCTCGGCGCGAAGCGCGAGCAAGGCGACCGCGACCGCCGCGCAGGCGATCGCCAGCCCGGCGCTTCCGCTGCCGGCGAGAAACCCGACGGCGATCGTGACGATCGCGGCCACGGCGCTGGTCGAGTCGTGCTTGTTCTTGAGGCCGGGCGCGTAAGCGATGACCATGGTTGCGACCGCGCCGACGATCAGCGTCGCGGCGACCAGCGGCTGCCCGAGCACTCCGATGAGGCCGGCGATGCCGCCGCCAAGCCCGAGGATGGTGAAGGTGCGGACGCCGGCGACGCGCGTGCCGGGCTTCTGCTCCTTGAGATTCCAGCCGCGCTCGATCCCGATGAGGAGCCCGCAGGCGAGCGCGGTCCCGACGCCCAGCGCCTGACCGATCCAGTCAGGCGAGGCGATCGGCATGCCAGCGCAGGTGATCGGCCATGAAGGTCGAGATGAAGTAATAGCTGTGATCGTAGCCGGGCTGGCGGCGCAGCGTCAGCGCGATTCCGGCGTCGGCGCAGGCGCGCTCGAGCAGCTCCGGACGAAGCTCCTGATCGAGGAACGGGTCGACGGTGCCGACGTCGACGAGCAGTTCGGGCACGCGCGCGCCGTCCTTGATCAGCGCGACTGCATCATGCTTTCCCCACGCGGCAGGGTCGTCGCCGAGATAGCCGGCGAGCGCCTTCCGGCCCCACGGCACCTGCGACGGGGCGACGATCGGCGCGAATGCGGAGACCGAACGGAAACGGTCGGGAAAGCGCAGCGCGACCGTCAGCGCGCCGTGGCCGCCCATCGAATGACCGGTGATCGCCTGGCGGTCCATGTCGGCGGGAAATTCCGCCGCGACTAGGTCCGGAAGCTCTTCGCTCACGTAGTTCCACATGCGGTAGTTTGCCGCCCACGGCTGCTGCGTCGCATCGACGTAGAAGCCGGCGCCGAGGCCGAAATCATAGCCCTCTCCGTCGGGCACGCCTTCGCCGCGCGGACTGGTGTCGGGCGCGACGAAGATTAGGCCGTGTTCGGCGCAGGCCGCGCGATACTCGCCCTTCTCGGTGACATTGGCGTGGGTGCAGGTCAGGCCCGACAGGTACCAGACGACGGGCAGCTTGCGCCCTTGTTCCGCCTGCGGCGGGAGGAAGATCGAGAAGGTCATGTCGGTCGAGGTCTCGCTCGACCTGTGCCTGACCACCAGCTGCCGTCCGCCGTGCGCCTGTGCTTCGCTGACAATCTCCACGCTTACTCCGTCGGCATCCGGTGCAATGCGCACAACTTGTTGCCATCGGAACCGCGCAAATACGCCAGGTAAAGCGATCCGAAGCTGCCCTGGCGGACGCCGGGCGGATCCTCGATTGGCGTACCGCCCGCTGCGATACCTGCAGCGTGCCACGCATCGACGTCTTCCTGGTTGTCGAACACGAAGCCAATGGTCGAGCCATTGCCATGCGTCGCCGCCCCGCCGTCGATCGGCGGCGTGACCATGAACACCGCGCCTTTGCGCCCGTAGCTGAGCCGACCGTGCTCGTCGCTTTTGGCCTCCTTGCCGAAGACCGCATCGTAGAAGCGCTTCGAGCGGTCGAGGTCGTTCGATCCGACCATCATGTGGCTGAACATTTGCCTTCCTCCGATAACTAGATTTCGACTGCGACCGTGGCGGTAGCCGGATCGCCGGTGTTGGGCATATCCTTGGGATCGATCAGCAGCAATTTGACCTCGCCCCGCCGCGCTGCCGGCCGGTGTTCCACCCCTTTCGGCACGACCAACAGTTCGCCCGGCTTCAGCGTCACCGTGCGATCGCGGAAATCGAGGTCGAATTCCCCGGCGAGGATTAGGAACAGCTCGTCGGTGTCGTCATGTTTGTGCCAGATGAATTCGCCGTCGACCTTCACCAACCGCACTTCATGGTCGTTGTAGCGGGCGACGATCCGCGGCGCCCAATGGTCGGAGAAACTGTCGAGCTTTTGCGCGATGTTGACCTTTTCCGCCATCATTCCACCGGCGTTCGATGAAGCGCGCAGAGTTTGTTGCCGTCGGGGTCGCGCAGATACGCGAGGTAGAGCGGGCCGAAGCTGCCCTGGCGAATGCCCGGCGGATCCTCGATGGCCGTGCCGCCGGAGGCAACGCCCGCATCATGCCACGCGTGCACCTGCTCGGGACTGTCGAGCGTGAAGCCGATCGTCGAGCCGTTGCCGTTCGTCGCCGGCTGCCCGTCGATCGGCGGGGTGACCATGAAGACGGCGCCCTTGTGCGCGTAAGCGAGGCGGCACTTGTCGTCCTGCCGCCCGGGCTTTGCGCCCACCGCTGCAAACAATGCGTCGTAGAAGCCTTTTGAGCGCCCGACGTCGTTGCTTCCGACCATTACGTGACTAAACATTGCCTGCCCTCCCGTTCAATAAACGACCACCGCTCGGATGCTTTCTCCCGCGTGCATCAGCTCGAAGCCCTTGTTGATGTCCTCGAGCTTCAGCGTGTGGGTGATCATCGGGTCGATGGCGATCTTTCCGTCCATGTACCAGTCGACGATTTTCGGCACGTCGGTGCGCCCTTTGGCGCCGCCGAACGCGGTTCCGCGCCAGTTGCGCCCTGTGACCAGCTGGAAGGGCCGCGTCGCGATTTCCTTGCCGGCTTCGGCGACGCCGATGATGACGCTGGTGCCCCAGCCGCGGTGGCAGCATTCAAGGGCGGTGCGCATCACCTCGGTGTTGCCGGTCGCGTCGAACGTATAGTCGGCGCCGCCGTCGGTGATCTTCGACACCTCGTCGATGATCGCCTGGCGATCCTTGTTCCGCGCGTCGATGAAGTCGGTCATGCCGAACTTGCGGCCCCATTCCTCGCGCGCCGGGTTGATGTCGACGCCGACGATGC
>JBDTXI010000128.1:0-6100 GCA_040006255.1 Sphingomicrobium sp. | reverse complement strand
CGGCGCAGTTCATGATGATCAGCGGCCCCGCCCAGCGCGACGACAGATGGTGGAGCCGCTCGGCGATCAGCTCCTTACCGGTGCCGCGCTCGCCGATGACGAGCACGGGACGGTTGAGCGGCGCGGCGCGGCTCGCGCGCTCAACGGCGTCGAGAAACGCGAAACTCTGGCCGATGAATTGCTCAGAACGTTCCATATGCTCCCGCCAAATCTGCCCGACTGTTGGTGGCAAATCCCACCATTTGGCAAGGATTTTTGCGCGGCCTTCCTCTTGGAAATGACAGAAATTCTGAAACTTTGCGGTTTCTGGAAATCTGGCACGGCTCTTGAATGGGAAGAAGCAGGTTTAGGGCCCTAATTTCGATTGCGGAGTGCAGGAATGAGTATTTTTTCTCGCACGCGAGACATTTTCGCGGCGAACATCACGGAGATCCTCGATCGCTCGGAAGACCCGGCGAAGATGATCCGCATGGTGATCCTCGAGATGGAGGAAACGCTGGTCGAGGTTCGCGCCTCGGCGGCGCGCTGCATCGCCGACTGCAAGGAGATGCGCCGCGCGCTCTCCCGCCTCGACGAGCTGCAGAAGAGCTGGACCGAGAAAGCCGAGCTCGCGCTGAGCAAGGACCGCGAGGATCTCGCCAAGGCCGCGTTGATGGAACGCCAGAAGGCCGCCGACATGGCGGGCAGCCTGCGCGACGAGATCAAGGTCATCGACGACACTTTGAAGGCCTATGAAGCGGATATCGCCAAGCTCCAGAGCAAGCTGCGCGAGGCGCGTGCCCGCCAGAATGCGATCGCCGCCCGGTTCGAGAGCGCCGTCACGCGCGCCCGGGCCCGTGAGATCATGAACGGCAATCGCACCGAGGACGCGTTCAGCCAGTTCGAAGTCCTCGAGCGGCGGGCCGATTTCGCCGAAGGGCGGGCGGACGCGCTGGGCATGACCGGGCCCAAGAGTCTCGAGGACGAGATCGCCGAACTGCAGGCGTCAGAGTCGGTCGACAAAGAATTGGAAGCCATGAAAGCCGCGCTCGCGGCCAGGGGGAAGTGAATTGGAAGACAGTATCATTCCGCTGCTGGCAATCGTTACGCTCTTCATTGGGTTGCCGTGGTTGATTTTTCACTACGTCACCAAGTGGAAGCAGGCTGCCACGCTGTCATCGGGCGACGAGAAGCTACTCGACGAATTGCACGACGCCGCGCGGCGGCTCGACGATCGGCTGTGCACGATCGAACGGATCATGACCGCGGAAAACCCCAACTGGCGCCAGCAGTGCCTGCCCGGCCGCGACCAGGTTCAGCGGCTGCTGGCCGACGGAGAATAAGATGGCCGATGATCCGTACCGCGACCGCTATTTGACAGAGCAGCCGGCGAGCCGCACCCGCTTTTACCGCGACAAGCGCCACGGCAAGGTCATGGGCGTCTGCGCCGGGATTGCCGACTACACCGGTTTCGACATCGCCCTGGTCCGCATTTGCTTCCTTGCCGCGGTGTTCATGAGCGGGGGCTCGGTCCTCCCCTTCTATTTCATCGCGGGATGGGTCGCTCCGGCAAAGCCGGGAGCGCTCGAACATGACGACCGCGAGGACCGTCAGTTCTGGCAGGGGGTGCGCGCGTCTCCAGCGCGTACGGCGCGCGACATCCGCTCGCGCTTCAAGGATATCGACCGGCGTCTCGCCGATATCGAAAGCTATGTGACCACCGAGAACCGCTCGCTGGCCCGCGAAATCGACCAACTCCGATAAGCCATTAAGGGGGGATTGGAATTCATGGACACCGAAGCCATCCAAATCATTAGGCTGGTCGCCGGCTTGTTGCCGTACGTCGCCATCATCGTCGCGCTTGCCGTGGGCGGCTCCTTGCTCGCAACCTGGCTCAAAATCAGGAACGGCTACCCGCTCTCCAACAGCTGGGGGATGCCGCTTCATCCGAAGATGGACCGCGAAGGCGGCGAGCGGATCAAGTTGCTGACCAACGAGAATGCGCAGCTTCGCGCCGAGCTCGGCGCGGTCAAGGATCGGCTCGAAACGATCGAGCGGATCGTCACCGATCAACCATCCAGACTAGCGCGCGACATCGACGCGCTGACGATCGACAAGGGAGGAAATGCGTAATGGGTCCCGGCGAGGTTTTCAGCCTGCTGATCGTCGTCCTCATTCCGACGGCGTTCCTGGCCTACACGTTCCGCCGCTTCTTCGCGTGGAAGGAGAAGCAACTCGAGACGGAAGCCAATTTCGCCGCCGAGAAGGCCGCGCAATATGCATCGCGCTCCATGGAGCTGGAGCAGCGCGTCCGAGTGCTCGAGGAAATCGTCACCGATGGCGGCGCACAGACGGCCGCACAAATCGAAGCGCTCCGCAAACAGCCGCAGATTGCGCGGCCGGAGAAAGCGTCAAACAACGATGCCGTGACTTGAAGCCGGAGATACGGATCGCAATGTTCGAATGGTAATGAAGCAAGGGGCCGCGCCAAATGTTCAATAATCCAGCGACCATCTGGGTGCTGATTCCTCTCTTGGCGATCGCGATCGCGCCCTTCAGGATGTGGCTCAAGATCAAAGAGAAACAGATCGAGGCGCAGACCGGTCTCGCCGCCGAGAAGAGCGCGCAATATGCCCAGCACATGGAGCGTTTCGAGGCTCGCCTTCGAGTGATCGAACAGATCGTCACCGACGGCGGTGCGCAAACTGCGGCGAAAATCGAGGCGCTTCGCACGCAGCCGCGAATTCCCGCAGGAGAGTCGGTGAAATGAACCCCTTCGAGTTCGGTCTCGCGGTTCTGATCGTGATCCTCGCCTTCACCATCATCAGGCACAAGCTCGGCATTCCGGTCCGGTCGATGCGCCAGATGCGCGGCGATCCGCCCGACGATGCAGAGAACGACCGCCTGCGCCAGCAAGTCGGACAATTGCAGGAGCGGATCCATGTGCTCGAGCGGATCGTCACCGACCGCGGCGCCGAAACTGCGAATCAGATCGAAGCACTCCGCGAGCGCGACCAAATGGACGTGAGGGACAAACTCTAATGGACAGCGGCCAGATTACGGCAGTGGTGATCGTTGCGATCGTGATGATCGCCTCAATCATTCGCGCGACAGTGAGGGGGCCGCGGCTCCCGGTCGTGTTTAACGAGACCGAGGGGACGGCCGAAAATCAACGTCTTCGCGACGAGGTCTCGCAACTCAAGGAACGGCTCAAGGTGCTCGAGCGGATCACCGTCGACAAGGAGAACAGCCTGTCGCGCGAAATCGACTCGTTGCGCGACCGCTAGTGAGCGTGCCGGGGCGGTGCTAGGGCGCCCCGCATGGCCGGTCTCCCTGCCCTTTCAGCCATCCTCGAAGACTATCGGCTGGTCGACGCCGAGGATCGCTATCGCCTGCTGATCGACCTCGGCCGCGAGCTCGAGCCGATGCCCGACGCGCTGAAAACCGACGCCACGAAGGTCCGCGGCTGCTCGGCTTCGGTGTGGGTTTATCCGACCGCGCAGGAGGGGCGGCTGCACTTCCTCGCCGACAGCAATGCCGCCATTACCAAGGGGATCGTCGCGCTGATTCTCGCGGCGGTCCAGGACAAGCCCGCCGCCGAGGTGGCTGAGATGGACGTCACGCAAGCGCTCGCTCCGTTCGAGCTCGGCAAGCACCTCAGCGCCAACCGCACGCAAGGCGTCCCCAACATGATCGCGCTCGTGAAGCAGACGGCGGAGCGCTACGCCGCCGCGGCTTAGACAGCCTTTGCGTTCTTCCGCTCTTCGGCTCGCTTGAGAACATCGTACGCCGCCTGAATCTGCTTGAAGCGCTTGGCCGCTTCCGCATCGCCAGGATTGGCATCCGGATGGGTCTCTTTGACCAGCCGACGGTGCGCCGCCTTCACTGCCTTGAAATCCACGTCGCTGTCGAGTTCGAGCGCGTCGAGCGCGCGCATTTCGTCCCGGCTGCGGGTGCCGTCGCCCGGGCCGCCCCATTGCCAGTGCGCCGACTTGCGGAAGCCCGACGCATCGCGCTCCTCGTCCGCCGCGCGCTTGGCCGCCTCCTCCGGGCTGAGGTTCGCGAAATAATTCCAGTTCTTGTTGTACTCGGCGGCGTGCGCTTCGCAGAAGTACCAGCGGTCGCGGCTGTGCGGCGCCTTGGGCGCGGGCCTGTCGCCGATCTCGCTGCAGCCCTCGCGGTCGCACACGCGCACCCGGGCCGCCCCCCGGCCCTTGTCGCCGTAGGAACGCCAGCGCGGGAAACCCCAGTCGTCCGATCTCGTCAGCTTCGCCATCCAGTCCTTCCATGTCCGTCATTGCGAGGAGCGCAGCGACGAAGCAATCCCGGGAACGCGAACCGGGACTGCGCCGCTCCGTTCGCAGTGACGTAAAAAAATGCCAGAGGGCCTATAAGCCGGGTTCTGTCCATCGCCGCGATCAAGCGGTGACTGTGCGGCCATTCCTCTACGGGACGGGTTGCCCCGCCCCTCCAGCAACCAACCCGGGCGGCGAGCCGGAACCAGGCCCATTTGCCGCCCCTATTCGGTCTTGCTCCCGGTGGGGTTTACCGTGCCGGCCCTGTTGCCAGGACCGCGGTGCGCTCTTGCCGCACCCTTTCGACCTTACCCGTCCGCAGCCGGGCGGTATCCTTTCTGTGGCACTGTCCCTCGGCCCCGCCGAAGCGAGACCGGCCGGGCGTTACCCGGCACCGTAGTTCCGTGGAGCCCGGACTTTCCTCGCGGAAGGCAAGCCTTCCCCGTGGCCGCCCGGCCCCCTGGCAACGGGGATATAGCGCGTTCAGCCTAGCGCGAGAAGACCGCGCCGTGCGGAGTGCCCTCGCCCACCCAGCCATTCGGCCACGCTCGCTTCGCGAAGCTGAAGCCGACCACGCCGTCCGCATCGTGAAATCCTTCGTCGAGGCTTAGCCTGCCGGTCTGTTCGTCCAACTTAAGCAAATACATGCGATCTCCGGATTGCCCCGAGGTTACGACTAATCGCTTGGTATTGCTGTCCCATGCCGTCCAATGCGGACGATATTTATCGTTTATAGTCAGCCGCGATACTTCGCGAACGTTCGCACCATCCGCAATATCAAGCACGGCGTAGCCATGAATCGCAGGCACGCTCTGCACGAGGTAGTGTCCGACGATCGTTGGCACCCCGCAGAAATCGCCGGGGAATTTGTGAACCATTCGAGCCGTTGGCGTCGGTCCCGCGATCCCGGTGACGCGCTGGATTCCGCAGGACAAAGTCTGGACATAGACAGCGCCGTCTGGCCCGACCCGCGCCTCTTCGGGCGAAATATGACCGTTAAGGCTCGGCCCAGGATCGAACCTGTGGGTGCCGAGCAGCTTAAGGTCGGACAAGCGGAAAATCTGATAGGTGTCGTGGTCAACAAATAATCGTCGCCCATCGGCGAATTAGTGACCAGCACGCGGTCGATTCCGGGGAGAACGGCCAGGCTGTAAGGCAATAAACCTTCGCCTGCGAAAGCCGGATCGGCATTGCTCGCCGACCGGATTGCAACGCCGCTGTCGGCGATCTCGACCAGCCCGCCGGTCTTGCCGTCCATCACCATGAGCCCGTCGCGATCGGCAAACTGGAAGGACGACAGCACGCGCCCGTTGGGCAGGCGCAGAAAGCTGTGCGGCATCGCGTAGCCGCCAAGGCTTTGGAAATAGTGCGCAACCTTGGGCTTAAGCGGGTCGCGAAGGTCGAAGATCACGCTTTTGTTGGCGTCGTGATCATTGGCGAACAGCATCCCGCTCGCCGGCATTTCATATTCCGTGTGATGGATGCGAACGCTCTTGATATTCGTGCCGACACCCGAAGTGATCCGCCCATAGGCCGGCGATCGCGGGTCGACATCGATGACGACAAGAAAGTCGTTCGCCAGCTTTGCCTGATCGCCCGCCCACACGAATAGGTAATGGCCACCGCGACCGCCCGCTTGTGCTGGTTGCACGACTGCCAGCAAGAGAGCCGCGGCCCACGCGAGCATCCTTCCTGCCATCGGCCCACCTCCGCTCTGTGCGCCTTATCGATTACTGCGGCCGCGGCAGCAACAGGGCGAGTAGCTTGGCGCGGCATTCGCCGTCGACGATGCCGTCGATGAGGTCGGGGCGGAAGCGGCGCTGGAA
>JBDTXI010000127.1:0-7302 GCA_040006255.1 Sphingomicrobium sp. | reverse complement strand
CGCGCGGAATATCGGGATGGGTCCGGCGCAGCCAGATCACGGTGAAGCAGACGATACCGAAGGCCGCGAGCGTTCCGACCGACGTGGCGTCGCCGAGGAAGTTAATGTCGAAGAAACCGGCCGCCGAGGCGACCGCGAGCCCGACAACCAGCGTATTGATCCAGGGCGTGCGGAACTTGGGGTGAACGCGGGCGAAGAATTTTGGCAGCAGCCCGTCGCGCGCCATGGTGTAGAAAATCCGCGTCTGGCCATACATCAGCACGAGGATGACCGAGGTCAGGCCGATAATCGCGCCGACCTTGATAGTCTTGGCGAACCACGCCCATTGCGGCCCGAACGCATCGACCGCGACCGCGACCGGATCGGGCACGTTCAACGAGGTGTAGGGGACGATGAGCGTCATCACGATCGACACCAGGATGTAAATCACCGTACAGGCGATCAGGCTGCCGACGATGCCGAACGGCATGTCCTTGGCCGGATTCTTGGCTTCCTGGCCGGCGGTGGAAACTGCTTCGAAGCCGATATAAGCGAAGAACACGATCGACGCCGCGCGCAAAATCCCGCTCCACCCGAACTCGCCCTTATTGCCCGTCGGCGGCGGGATGAACGGGTGCCAGTTAGGCGTGTATGTCGGCAGATTCTTGAGGATGATGAAGCCGCCGACGAGGATGAAAGCAGTCAGCACGGTCACCTTGATGGCGACAATGACATTGTTGAACTTGGCCGATTCCGACACGCCGATGACGAGCAGGATGGCGAGCGCCGAGCAGACCAAGAAGGCCGGCAAGTTGAAGAGGTAGACGATTGGCGCGCCGTTCACGAGCACGTCGGCACCGTCCTTTTGCAGATGATGGCCGCTGGGACCGGTCAGATAAGACGGAATCATCAAGCCAAAGTCGCCGAGCAGGCTGACGACATAGCCCGACCAGCCGACCGCGACGACCGACGCGGCCAAGCCGTATTCGAGCAAGAGCAAAGCGCCCATCACCCACGCCGCGAACTCGCCGAGGGTCGCGTAGCTGTAGGTGTACGCGGAGCCGGACACTGGCAAAGTCGAGGCCAATTCTGCGTAGCACAGGCCGGCGAAGGCGCAGATGATGCCGGCGATCGCGTAGGAGATTAGCACCGCCGGGCCAGCGTGGAGCGCGGCGGCATTGCCGGTGCGGACGAAAATGCCGGCGCCGATAATGCAGCCGATGCCGAGGAACACCAGGTTCCACGGTCCAAGCGTGCGCTTGAGCTCGCTGGTCCGGGTTTCTTCCTGAATCTGGGCAACGCTTTTGCGCAGCCCGATGCGGCCTAGAAAACTCCGCCGTGCCGTAGTGGCCATTCGGTCTCCCCTCGAATTATTGGCGCGAGCCTAGCGTCTCAAACCGTCAGGGCAATCCCTTAAGCGGGAAGCATCGGGCCGAGCGGCCGACCGCCGAAGATATGCAGGTGGAGGTGCGGCACCTCCTGGCCCGAATGGGGGCCAACATTCGCCAGCACGCGGTAACCGTCCTTCACCAGGCCGGCCTCGCGCGCGACCTTTCCGACCGCGCGGGCGAGTGCCGCGATCTCTTCGTCCGACGCCCGCTCGGAAAAATCGTCCCACGAGACGTAGGAGCCCTTGGGAATCACGAGGATGTGAGTTGGAGCGAGCGGGTTGATGTCGTGGAAAGCGAGCACCTGCTCGTCCTCATAAACCGTGTTCGACGGGATCTCGCCGCGCAGGATTCGGGCGAAGATGTTGCTGTCGTCATAGGGCTGCGTGGCATCGATCGGCATGTCATGACTCCGCTTGACCGAACTCATTGGCTCGTTACCACCTTGAGACGATGACCGACGAGCCCCCCGAAAGCCTCATCCCGTACGACGAGATCGTGCAGGACGCGCTGCGGGCGGTGGTCGGCCGGGTGCTCGGTGAAGTCGAGCGTTCCGGCGGTCTTCCCGGCGGTCATCATTTCTACATCACCTTCCACACGCGGGCGCCGGGAGTGACGATTCCAAAGCACCTGGCGGAGCGCTTTCCCGAAGAGATGACCATCGTCATCCAGCACCGCTTCTGGGACCTGAAGGTCGAGGACGACGGCTTCACCGTGGGCCTGTCGTTCGGCGGTGTTCCATCGACCCTGCGGGTGCCGTTCGCCGCGGTGACCCAGTTCCACGACCCCGTGGTCGAGTTCGCCCTCACCTTTCACGCCGATGCCGCCGAGGCGCCGCCCGAGGATCATGAGCAAGCCGAGAACGACGTCCCCGCCGGGGACGACGTCGCGGGAGCCAAGGAGGACGGATCCAACGTGGTCAGCGTGGACTTTACGCGGAAGAAATAACAGGAGCGCGTCATCGCGAGCATAGCCAAGCTATCCGGCCGCAATGGATTGCCACGTTGCTCATGCTCCTCGCAATGACGAGTTGAAGAGAAACATGGCAAGCAGCACCCGCATCGAAAGCGACAGCTTCGGCCCGATCGAGGTCCCGGCCGATGCTTATTGGGGCGCGCAGACCGAACGCTCGATCGGCAATTTCCCGTTCGGCCCGCGCGAGCAGTTGCCGCTCGAAATCGTCCATGCGCTGGGCTTCATCAAGCAAGCCGCCGCCCGGGTGAACGCGCGCATCGCCGGGCTTGACCCGAAACTCGCCGAGATCATCCAGCAAGCTGCCGCCGAGGTTGCCCGGGGCGATCTCGACAGCCAGTTCCCGCTGGTCATCTGGCAGACGGGATCGGGCACGCAGTCGAACATGAACGCCAATGAGGTCATCGCCGGCCGCGCCAACGAGATCCTCACGGGCAAGCGCGGCGGGAAGGAACCGGTTCATCCCAACGACCATGTCAACAAGAGCCAGTCGTCGAACGACAGCTTTCCGACCGCGATGCACATCGCCGCGGCGCGCGCGGTCCACGAGCAGCTGCTACCCGCGCTGAAGCGGATGCACGAGCGGCTGGCGGACCAGGCCAAGCGCTGGGACTCGATCGTCAAGATCGGGCGGACGCATTTGCAGGACGCCACGCCGCTGACGCTCGGCCAGGAATTTTCCGGTTACGCGGCGCAGATCGAGGATTGCATCGCGCGCGTCGAAGGCACGCTGCCGCGAGTCATGCGCCTGGCGCAGGGCGGGACGGCGGTCGGGACCGGGCTCAACGCGCCCAGGGGCTTCGCCGATGAGTTCGCCAAAGAAGTCGCCAACCTGACGCAGCTGCCCTTCACCTCGGCACCGAACAAGTTCGCCGAGCTGGCCGCGCACGACACCCTGGTCGAACTGTCGGGCGTGCTCAACACGATCGCGGTCGCGCTGACCAAGATCGCCAACGACATCCGCCTTCTCGGATCGGGCCCGCGCTGCGGCCTCGGCGAATTGAAGCTGCCCGAAAACGAGCCGGGAAGCTCGATCATGCCGGGCAAGGTCAATCCGACGCAGGCCGAAATGCTGACGATGGTCGCCGCGCAGGTGATGGGCAATCATTTCGCGGTGACGATCGGGGGGATGCAGGGGCACCTCGAGCTCAACGTGTTCAAGCCGCTGATCGGGGCCAACGTGATCCGCTCGATCAACCTGCTGTCGACCGGAATGCTGAGCTTCACTGAGCGGATGCTCGACGGCGCCGAGCCCGATGAAGCGCGCATCGCCGAGCTGATGAACCGCTCGCTGATGCTGGTCACCGCGCTCGCGCCGGAGATCGGCTACGACAATGCGGCGGCCATCGCCAAGCACGCCCACAAGACCGGCATGACGTTGCGCGAGGCCGGGCTCGACCTTGGCCTGATCGACGGCGACCGCTTCGATGTCGTCGTCAGGCCCGAAGGGATGATCGGACGCTAGAGCGCCAGGTTCAGCCGCACGCCGAGATTGTCGATTCCCGGATTCTCGCGGCCGAACAGCTGGGCGTGGCTCATATGCACCCAGCTCGCCTCGACGCTCAGGCGGCGGTTGATCTGCGTGCCGACGGCGATTTCCGGCTCGAAGAGGATGCGGCTGCCGAAGGCGATCCTGTCGGTGCGGAAGCGGTTGGCCGCCGAGCCGGTGTGGACGGCGAGGCCGATGCCGGGGCGGATGTAGACCGTCTTGCCGAATTTCGCGGACAGGCCGACCGCCGCATAATTGGTCTCGCCGGCGGTGTTGACCGCGCCGAAGATGTACGGCTGCAGCGGGGTCTTGCCGATATTCCCGCCGCGATAGCCGAGCATCAGGTCGGCGCCGCCTTCCAAGCCGCTCTTGTCGGTCGGCAGCTTGACGTCATGCACATAGAGGCCGCCGAAGAGCTCGCCCGCCGCGGCCGGCGCGCCGAGTCCCGCAACCGCAATGGCCAGGCAAATCCGCAAAGCCGCACGTTTCACAGAGCTTCTCCCTCGATGTCGGTCATAACAATGCACCGCAGGCAGAAACGTGCCGGGTTCATCCATTGGCCTGCCACACCTGCACTGCGGCATTGGGGGCGAGGAGCGCCCAGATGTTGAGCGTGAGGTTGTCGCGGATGACGGCCAGCGGGATGAGCTCGAGCGCGATCAGC
Organism: Sphingomicrobium sp.; assembly: GCA_040006255.1. Lineage (GTDB taxonomy): Bacteria > Pseudomonadota > Alphaproteobacteria > Sphingomonadales > Sphingomonadaceae > Sphingomicrobium. The sequence goes on along the minus strand of JBDTXI010000127.1, from coordinate 2,810 downwards.
AGCAGCACCGACCCCCACACCGGCAGCTTGCGCGCGGCGAGGAAGCCGAGGCACATCATGAGGACGTCGGAGACCGAATTGAGAACGCTGTCGCCCGAGTAGCCGAGCGCTGCCGTCGTCGCCCGGTAGCGGTCGATCACCAACGGCGTGTTCTCGGTGACTTCCCACGCGCATTCGATGACGAGCGCGGCGAGGAAGCGCCATTCGATCGGGGCGCGGCGCGCAACCAGCCACAGCAAGGCGAAGAACAGCAGCCCGTGGGCGACATGGCTGAAGCTGTACCAGTCGGCCAGCATCTGGCTGGTCCGCGGGCTGTCGCGCACGCCGACCCACAAGTCGACCGCGCCGCACGTGCAAATGGGGTTGCGCGCCATCGCCAGCTCGACCGCCGCGGCGGCAAGGATGATGAGCAGTGCGGCGGTCGCGGTGCGGCGGGCGGTCATTCCTGCGACGCTTAGCAGAGCAAAGCGGCTTGCAAAGAATCGCCGTTCAGCGGACACACGCGCCCATGCTGCGCACCTACGGCCCCGGCTGCGACGGAAGCATCGTCGACCCCAAGCTCCAGAAGATTCCCGACGAGGCGACGTGGATCGACCTCGAGGAGCCGACCGACGAGGAAGAAGATCTCGTCGAGCGGTGCATCGCGGTCGACGTTCCCACCCGCGACGAGATGTCGGAGATCGAACCGTCGAGCCGCCTCTACGAACAGAATGGCGCGCTCTACATGACGGTCAGCGTGCTCTTCGGGGTCGAGGAAGGCGCTCCGACCAGCACCCCGGTCGGTTTCGTGCTCACCGACGACCGCCTGGTCACGATCCGTTACGTGACGCCCAAGCCCGTCCGCGCGTTCATCGACCATGTGCACCGCGACCCCGAGCTGGTGCGCGACGCGGCGACCGTGCTGGTGCGGCTGGTCGACGCGATCATCGACCGGCTGGCCGACGAACTCGAGGCGGTCGCCGCCGAAATCGAGCGCATCTCGTCGCAGATTTTCCAGAAGGAACTCGAGGACCGGCGGATCCCGGCGGAGAAGCTGACGCGGCTGCTGACGTCGATCGGCCGGGCGCAGACGCTGGTGACGAAGATCCGCTACACGGGTGTGAGCATGAACCGGATGCTGAGCTTCCTCGCCGGTTCGAAGCGCCTCAACGAAGCCGCCGCGCTGGACTCGCGCAACCATGTCGCGAGCCTGACGACCGATGTCACGTCGCTCAGCGAGCATGCGAGTTTCCTGTCGGACAACCTGACCTTCCTGCTAGACGCGTCGCTCGGGCTGATCAGCATCGAGCAGAATGCGGCGATGAAGCTGTTCTCATGGGCGGCGGTGGTGTTCCTTCCGCCGACGCTGATCGCGGGCATTTTCGGGATGAATTTCCACTATATGCCTGAGCTGAACTGGCACTTCGGCTATCCGCTGTCGCTCATTCTTATGTTCGCCAGCGCGGTCGGGCCTTACCTGTATTTCAAAAGGCGCGGCTGGATTTAGGCTTCGAGCGGAATCGCCGGCATTTGCTCGGCCGCCTCGACCGCAGCAGCAACGGCGGCCGCACGGCGGCGCGCGAGGGCGGCATAAGCCAGCGCAAGGTCGCCCGCGACCTCGACGCTTTCGCCGAATTCCTTCGAGGAAGCGGCTGCCCGCGCCTCGGCCGCGCGGCGGCGGAAATAGTCGGTATCGTGCGTCATGGAAGCAACCTAATGCCCCCCGTAACAATTGCGAGCACAGGCTCGTTCATCCTGGCGCAAGCTTTGTTCCTTTGGGCGCAATCCGGCGGTTTGCCGCGCCGGGGCGCCGTTGCTAAGGGCATCGGCGCCCCATTCAGCGCGGGACGGCAGCGTCGCCGCGGCACACGAGGACAGCGATGAACCCGACCGGCCAGGACAGCCTCCACACCCGCTCGACCCTTCAGGTTGGAGGCAAGACCTACGCTTATTACGCGCTGCCCAAGGCCGCGGAGCATCTCGGCGACATCTCGCGCCTGCCCTTCTCGATGAAGGTGCTGCTCGAGAATCTGCTGCGCTTCGAGGACGGCCTGACGGTCACCCGCGACGACCTCCAGGCGATGGTCGACTGGCAGAAGGAACGGCGGATCGCGCGCGAGATCCAGTACCGCCCGGCGCGCGTGCTGATGCAGGACTTCACCGGAGTGCCCGCGGTCGTCGATCTCGCCGCGATGCGCGACGCGATGAAGCAGCTTGGCGGCGATCCGCAGAAGATCAATCCGCTCGTCCCCGTGAACCTCGTCATCGACCATAGCGTGATGGTCGACGAGTTCGGCAACCCCAAGGCCTTCGGCAAGAACGTCGAGCTCGAGTACCACCGCAACGGCGAGCGCTATCAATTCCTCAAGTGGGGAAGCCAGGCGTTCGACAATTTCCAGGTGGTGCCCCCGGGAACGGGCATCTGCCACCAGGTCAACCTCGAATATGTCGCGCAATGCGTGTGGACGGGCGAGGACCAGACCGGCGAGACGGTCGCTTACCCGGACACTTTGGTCGGGACCGACAGCCATACGACGATGGTCAACGGACTCGGCGTGCTCGGCTGGGGAGTCGGCGGGATCGAGGCCGAGGCGGCGATGCTCGGCCAGCCGGTGTCGATGCTGATTCCCGAAGTGGTCGGCTTCCGGCTCGGCGGCGAGCTCAAGGAAGGGATTACCGCGACCGACCTCGTGCTCACGGTCACGCAGATGCTGCGCCAGAAGGGAGTCGTCGGCCGCTTCGTCGAATTTTACGGGCCCGGCCTCGACAGCATGACCGTCGCCGACCGCGCGACGATCGCCAACATGGCGCCCGAATATGGCGCGACCTGC
>JBDTXI010000126.1:0-7402 GCA_040006255.1 Sphingomicrobium sp. | reverse complement strand
AAATGGGTGTTCACCGGGTTCATGCACGACATCACCCAGCGGCAGCAGGCCCAGCTCCGGCTCCAGGACCTCCAGGCCGAGATCGCGCACGTCGGCCGCTTGAGCGAAATGGGCACATTGGCTTCGGCGCTGGCGCATGAGCTCAACCAGCCGCTGACGGCCATCGCCAGTTATTGCGAAGGGACAAGCGAGCTGCTCGCGGGGCGTCCCGAAGCGGCCGATCTCGATAGCGCTCGCGATGCGGTGCGGGAGGCCGCGGCGGAAGCGGTACGCGCCGGCGAAATCGTTCGCCGAATGCGCAATTTCATGAGCCACGGCCAAACCGAGTTCCGGGTCGAGAAACTTCCCCAGCTGGTCACCGAAGCGAATGCGTTGGCGCTGGTTGGTTCGCGGGGGCACGCGATCAATGTCCAGGTTAATCTCGACCGCCATTCCGACCGCGTGCTCGTGGACCGGGTGCAAATCCAGCAGGTCCTCTACAACCTCATCCGCAATGCCATCGAGGCGATGGGCGAAAGCCCGGTGCGATCGCTGACCATCGCCAGCGCCGCCGATTCCGCGGGATTCGTCACGGTCAGCGTCGAGGACTCCGGGCCGGGCATCAACGAAACAATCGCGCCGGAGCTGTTCCAGCCCTTTGTCACGTCGAAGAAATCCGGCATGGGCATCGGCCTGTCGATCTGCCGCACCATCGTCGAGGCGCATGGCGGGCGCATCTGGAGCGAACCCGGCCGCGAAGCCGGAGCCGTCTTTCGATTCACGCTGCCAATCGCGGGGAGTATTGATGGCGATCTCCAGTGACCGCATCGTGCACCTGGTCGACGATGACCTGTCCGTGCAGCGGTCGGTGGGATTCATGCTCAAGACCTCGGGACTCCAGGTCCGCACGTATGGATCCGGCGCGCAGCTTCTTGAGCGCCGCGCCGAGCTCGACGAAGGCTGCATCCTGCTCGATATCCGCATGCCCGGAATGGACGGGCTTGAGGTCCAGCAGGCGCTGCAGGAGAAAGGCGTCGCGCTGCCGGTGATCATCATGACCGGCCACGGCGACGTCAGCCTGGCGGTCAAGGCGATGAAAGCCGGGGCGGTCGATTTCATCGAGAAGCCGTTCGAAAAGATCGCTTTGCTCGCTGCCCTGGACGAGGCTTTCCGGCGCTTGTCGCTCAAGGAAGCGACGCAGGACCGGAAGAAGGATGCGGAGATCCGGCTGTACGCGCTCACGCCGCGCGAGCGTGACGTGCTCGACGGGCTCGCCCAGGGCCTGCCCAACAAGACGATCGCCTTCGATCTCGGGATCAGCGCGCGAACGGTCGAGATCCACCGTGCGAATTTGATGGCGAAGCTGCACAGCCGCAGCCTGTCCGAAGTTCTGCGCATCGCCTTCGCCGCGCGCGGGGAATAGGGCCGCTCCGGACGTTCCCGGGAGGCGGGATGAGGACTTTCACGTAATCACAGCCCGAACAGACATCTCCATATCCGATCGAAATTGATGGTTCACGGCTCGGGACGAATGACATGGAGCAAAAGGCGGTCGAGATCCTCGACCAGTATCGCCTGATGGCGATTGCGACCCTGCGCGCGGACGGCTGGCCGCAGGCAACCATGGTCTCCTTCGCCAACGAGGGCCTGCTACTCTATTTCGTCGTCTCCCGCGCCAGCCAGAAATATGCGAACATCGAACGCGACAGCCGGGTTTCGATCGTCGTCGGGCGCGATTTCGAGGACCCTTCGGAAATCTCGGCGCTGTCGATCGCGGCCAACGCTTCGGAGGTCCGCGATCCCGTGCAGCGCGAACGCGCGATCGACCTCATCCTCCAGCGCCATCCCGCGCTGGCAAAGCTGCCCCGGCCCGATATGAAGCATTCGGCCGTGCTGCGCGCTTATTGCAGCGTCGTCACGATCCTCGATTATTCGCGCGGCTTCGGCCATGTCGACATGTTGACGGTCGGTCCCGGCGGAACTGAAATGACCCCGGCGCGCGACGATGACTGGGGATTCCTGCTGACCCCTCAGCAATAGCTAGCCAAACTCCCGCGACGGGGATCGCGCAGGTCGACTGGCGCCGATTTCGACCGCATTGGTTGCGCTCTTGTTCGTGACGGCCCGCGCATGAGCGTACGGACCATTACCTATATGTCGCGGCCGCCGCCCAGCGCATTTTTCGGACTGCTAAAGCACTTGAGCGGAGCTACGACCATGGCGGATAAACTCTCACCCACACATCAGCGGGTTTCCCGTCGCGATTTTCTGTTCACCGTGGCGGTCGGCGGCGGCGCGGTGATCGGCGCGAGCCTGATCGCGGAACCGGCCCTGGCCGCGACCAAGATGCCGCAGAAGGCGGTCAGCTATCAGGTCACGCCCAAAGGCAAGGCGCGCTGCGACAATTGCTCGCTGTGGGAGCCGCCGGCGTCGTGCAAGCTCGTCGCCGGGACGATCGCTGCGTCCGGCTGGTGCGTCCTTTACAAAATGAAGAGCTAGTCCTTTAGCTTCAGGGGGATACGGCCATGACAGACGAAAAGCTGCTCGGCAGGCTTCTCGCCGCATCGAGCATGTTGCTCGTGGGGGTTGCCTTCTTCGCGCACCGGCCCGCGGCGGCCCTGCCCGCGTTCGCTGAGCAGACCGGCCAGGCCTGCGCCGCGTGCCACGTCGGTGGCTTCGGTCCCCAGCTGACTCCCTTCGGCCGACAATTCAAATTGAGCGGCTACACCCTCCGCACCAAGGCCTTCAATGTGCCGCTGTCGGCGATGGCGGTGGCGTCGTACGTCCACACCAAACGTGCCCAGGACGAACCGCCCACCGAAGACGCCAAGCGCAACAACAACGCCTCGTTCGACGAGGGCAGCATTTTTCTTGCCGGCGGGATCGGCTCGCACCTCGGCGGGTTCGCTCAGCTCACCTACTCCGGTCCGGACGAGGCGTGGGCGTGGGACAATCTCGACCTCCGCGCGGTCGGCACCGGGAAGCTCGGCGGCAAGGACTTGCTTTACGGTCTCACCCTCAACAACAATCCGACGATCCAGGATGCGTGGAACACGCTTCCCGGCTGGGGTTTTCCCTACACCGATTCCGATTATGCTCCCGGACCGGGCGCCTCGACGCTGATCGCCGGCGGTCTCGGCCAGTCGGTTCTCGGCCTCAGCGCTTATGCCTGGCTCGATTCCAAATTCTACGTCGAAGCCGGCGGTTACAGCACGCTGTCCAAAGGGACCTTGCGCTGGCTTGGCTCGGACCCGTTCGATCCGGGCAAGATCCACGGCCTCGCCCCATATGGACGGGCAGCCTTTCAGACCGACGTCGCCGGCGGCACGTTCGAAGTTGGAGCATTCGCGCTCAAGGCCGCGCTCTATCCCGCGCGCGACCGCTCAAGCGGCTTCACCGACCGCTATACCGACCTCGGGCTCGATGCATCGTGGATCAAGCCGCTGAAGTCGGACACGCTCACGCTCAACGCCCACTACACCCATGAAAAGCGCTCGCTCAACGCGACCTGCGCGCTCGGCATGGCGGACGGCTCGATTGCGCCAGGGCCTTTGTCGCAATGCGCCGACGACACCCTCAACGAAGAGCGCATCGACGGGTCCTATTACTGGCACAATGCGGTTGGCGGAACGATCAGCGCATTCAATCTCAGCGGCTCGTCGAACCCCGACATTTACGCCGACAACCGCACCTTCCGGCCGAACAGCTCGGGCTTCATCTTTCAGCTCGACGGAACGCCGTTCGGCCGCGGGAAATCGCCGCTGGGTCCGCGGTTCAACATGCGCGTCGGAGTCCAGTATACGGTCTACACGCGCTTCGACGGAGCGCGCTCCAATTTCGACGGCGCCGGCCGCGATGCGTCGGACAACAATACTGTGCGGGTCTTCACGTGGATCGCGTTTTGAGAGCCGCCCGCGCTCGTTCCATGTAAGATACCAATCGCCACGGCGGCTGGGTCGTGTATGGTTGGGCGAGGGGGGCATATGGCTGAACCGTCCTATCCTGCTGGCGCGCATGATTATGCGAGCGCCACCGAGGAAAAAGCGCGGCTCGAAGCCGCCATGGACGAGGCCCCGCGCGGCGCTGCCGTCCTCTCCCTGGCCGCCGTCGCCTTGTTGCTGATCGGCTGGCTCGGCCTCTATTTCCTCGTCTTCCTGCCGCGCGGTCCGGTCGGCTGATGGCGCTCAGCGAAGAAGCCATCCTCAAGTCCGAGCTGCGCTGGGCGGCGGTGGTCGGCGTGATCATCGCGATCATCCTGATTGCGATCCTCTACGCGGCGATCGCGATGCACGTAAACCCGCCGTCCAACCGCGAATATGCCGATCCCAACACGCTGCATCTGTCGGCCGAGTTCACCGAGGCCAACCTCGGCACGCGGGTCGATCCCGCCGGGCAGATCGTCGCCCGGGTGATCGCGACCCAGTTCGAGTTCGTGCCCAATTGCATCCTGCTCCCGGCGCAGCGCGACGTGACATTGCGCTTCACCAGCCCGGACGTGATCCACGGGATCCTCGTCACCGGAACCAACGTCAACACGATGATCATTCCGGGATATATTTCGCAGATCCACACCCGCTTCACCAAGACCGGCGACCTGCTGATGCCGTGCCACGAATTCTGCGGGCTCGGGCACAGCCAGATGATGGCGACGGTACGCGTCGTCCCGCGCGAGCAATTCCACCCCGGACCTGACGGAAGGGCCGCCTGTGGCGACCGTCGCTAGGCGCGGCGCGGCTCCGGCCCTGCAGCCCGCGGTCGGAGCGGTCGCCGGGTTGCAGACGCGGCGCCTGGTCATCGCTCATATCTGGGTCGCGCTGGCCGCCTTTGCCTTCGCCTGCCTGCTCGGCGTGTGGCAGATGTGGGCGCGCAGCCCGCTCGCCGCGCCCTATCACAGCGCCGCCAATTATTTCCGCTCGGTGACGCTGCACGGCGTCTCGATGGCGTTCGTCCTGACCACCTTCTTCATCATGGGGTTCGGCTATTATGTCGCCGAAACCGCGCTCAGGCGGCCGCTGCCCGGGCTCAGGCTCGCGTGGGCGGCGTTCTGGATGGGCATTGCCGGAACCCTGCTGGCCGCGCTGTCGGTGATCTCCGGCAACGCTTCGGTGCTGTTCACTTTCTATCCGCCGCTGACCGCCACCCCGTGGTTCTACATCGGCCTCGTGCTGGTCGTCGTCGCGTCGTGGATCTGGTGCCTGATCATGATCTTCTCGATGCGCTGGTGGAGGGCCGACAATCCCGGCAAGCCGGTGCCGCTGGCGATGTTTGCGACCGTCGCCAACGCGGTAATGTGGCTGTGGACCACGGTCGGGGTCGCCGCCGAATTGCTCTTCCAGGTGATCCCCGCAGCGTTCGGCTGGAACGCGATGATCGACGTCGGCCTGTCGCGCACCCTGTTCTCATGGACGCTGCACGCGATCGTCTATTTCTGGCTCTTCCCGAGCTACATCGCTTTCTACACCATGTTCCCGCGAGCGGCCGGCGGGCGGCTCTATTCGGACACGATGGGGCGCCTCGCGTTCGTTCTTTTCATCATCTATTCGCTGCCGGTTGGAATGCACCATCTGTTCATGGACCCCGAGCATTCCAACGGGTTCAAGTTCCTGCAGATGTTCCTCACGCTGCTGGTGTCGATCCCGACCCTGCTGACGATCTTCACCATCACTGCATCGGCCGAAATCGCCGGCCGGATGCGTGGGGGTAAGGGCCTGTTCGGGTGGATCGGCGCGTTGCCGTGGGGCCGCCCGATGGTGCTGGCGACGGGGCTCGCCTTCCTCATGCTGTTCTGGGGCGGCGGCGGCGGGCTCATCAACATGAGCTATGGAATGAACGCGATGATCCACAACACGAGCTGGGTTACGGCGCATTTCCACCTGATTTTCGGCGGCACCGTGGTGATCATGTACCAGGCGATCTGCTACTCGATCTGGCCGAGCCTCACCGGGCGCAATTTCGCCAGCTTGCGCCCGCTGCTGGTGCAGCTGTGGCTGTGGTTCATCGGGATGATGGTGATGACCCTGCCATGGCACTGGCTCGGGCTGCAGGGCCAGTGGCGGCGCTCCGCGGCGTTCGATTATTCCAACCCCATCATCCACGGATGGGGGCCGTGGGTGCTCGTCTCGCTGGCCGGCGGGATCGTCCTCGCGGTCAGCGCCTTGCTGTTCGTCTACAACCTCGCGCTGCTCCACCGCCGCGGGGGCGGCGCAGCTCCGGCGACGATCGAATATGCCCGCGCCGTGCATCCGCCGCAGCGGGTGCCGTCGTCGCTCAACGGCTTTGGCCTGTGGAACATCATCGTCGCCCTGCTGATGCTGCTCGCCTACGGCTGGCCGATCGCGCAATTCTTCTTCGACCCGCCGCCCCAGGCGCTCGTGCACAGGCTCGGCTGATGGCCAAGGCTCCGCGCAAAACCCAAAAGCGCGCGGGAGGTGCGCCGCTGCCGAAACCGTCGGCGATCGACCGTTCGTGGCGAATTCGCGCGGCGGCCACGGTCGGCGCCGCGGTCGTTGCCGGCGCCTTCATTGGCTTCGTCGTCATTCCCGCTGGGCAGAAGGAGAATGGCCACCTCTCGATGGGCCATGCGATGGCCCGCGCCGCCGGGCTCGAGGCGGGATCGCCCGCGATGCCGCAGCCGCTCAGCACTGCCAGCTCGATCCCGGTCAGCACCGTCCGCTGGGACCCGAAGGTGCTGGCCATCCTCGCCGCCGGGCGCACCCGCCGCGGGGCCGAGATTGCCGCCCAGACCTGCGCCGCCTGCCACGGCGAAAAGGGGCTGTCGCAGAGCATCGGGCCGGGCCCGGCCTTCCCCAGCCTCGCCGGCCAAAGCCCCTATGCCATTTACAAGCAGCTTCACGATTTCCAGAGCGGCGCCCGGGTCAACCCGCAGATGAGCGCCATCGCCCAGATGCTCGCGCCGGGGGATCTCGCCAACGTGGCGGCTTATTATTCCGATGCGTCGAAGGAATATGCGGCTGTCGGCAAGCGCGAGTTGCTCGGCGATTCCGAGATCCAGAAGCTGGCCGAGGAGGGCGACAGCCATCGCCGCCTGCCCGCCTGCCTTGCCTGCCACGTCAACAATTCCGGCGGCCCGATCGAAACCCCGGTGATCACCGGCCAGTCGGCGGCCTATCTGCTGACCCAGCTCAACGCCTTCGCCGCGGGCGAGCGCAAGAACGACATCTACGGCCGCATGCGCGACGTCTCGGCCAAGCTCACCCCCAAAGAACGCGCCGCCCTCGCGCGCTATTTCGAAGGGACGCTATAACGGTCGCCGCGGGCGGCTCCCGTCAGGCGGCCGTTCGCGGGTCAGAAGGTTTTATGACGGTGGGCCGAGTCACTCCTCAACTTTTCTCCGAACCACGCCGGTGAGCTAATGTCTGCTTTCCACCCAAAGCAGACGTAACGGCTGGGAGCAGCGGCGAAT
>JBDTXI010000125.1:0-17049 GCA_040006255.1 Sphingomicrobium sp. | reverse complement strand
TCGCCACGAGGTCCGCCGAGACGGCTTCGACGTTCTCTCGGCCCGGCTCCTTCGCGAGCGTCCGCATGAGGCCGACCGGATCGTTCTTGAAGTGGGCGACTTCGGCCGGCACGAAGCTGTAGACCCGTCCTTCGGGTCCCACGATGTCGGAGAAGAGACGGGTCCAGTCGCCGTCCCCTGGATACACGTCGATCACAGTGGAGCCCGCACCGATGCGGGCGAACCGGATCAATTCGGATAGCTTGGATTCGTCGTACATCGGAAGCTTCCTTAAGGTTGGGCGTACCGCGAGCGAGCGGCGCGAGGGGAGTCACGGCTGATCCACCGTCTACCCCGAGCCAATGGCTGCAGATAGGCAGCCGTGCAATCAGCAACGAAGATGCGACGCGGCTGATCCAGGAACACTTCCCGAAGCTTGAGGCTACTGAACTCAAGTATCGCGAATTAACTGCCTATTCCCACTCGATCGTGCCCGGCGGCTTCGAGGTATAATCGTACACCACCCGGTTGATGCCCTGCACTTCATTGACGATGCGCGTGGCGACGCGGCTGAGGAAGGCGGCATCGAACGGGTAAACGTCGGCGGTCATGCCGTCGACGCTGGTCACCGCGCGCAGGCCGCAGACGTAATCGTAGGTGCGATAATCGCCCATCACGCCCACCGTGCGCACCGGGAGAAGCACGGCGAACGCCTGCCAGATGGCGTCGTAGAGCCCGGCGTTGCGGATCTCCTCGAGATAGACCGCGTCCGCCTTGCGCAGAATGTCGCATTTCTCCTTGCTGACCTCGCCGGGGATTCGAATGGCGAGACCCGGCCCAGGGAACGGGTGCCGCTCGACGAACGCTTCGGGGAGCCCAAGCTCGCGCCCGAGCTCGCGCACCTCGTCCTTGAACAATTCGCGCAACGGCTCGACCAGCTTCATGTTCATGCGCTCGGGCAGGCCGCCGACGTTGTGGTGACTCTTGATCGTCACCGACGGCCCGCCGGTGAAGCTGACGCTCTCGATGACGTCGGGATAGAGCGTGCCCTGGGCGAGGAAATCGGCGCCTCCAATCCGCTTCGCCTCGGCTTCGAAGACGTTGATGAACTCGGCGCCGATGAACTTGCGCTTGGCCTCTGGGTCGGTGACTCCGGCGAGTCCGCCGAGAAAGTCGGCGCTGGCGTCCACATGCACCAGCGGGATGTTGTAGTGGCCGCGGAACAGCGAGACGACCTGCTCGGCCTCGCCCTGGCGCATCAGCCCGTGATCGACGAAGACGCAGGTCAGCTGCTCGCCGATGGCCTCGTGGATGAGGACCGCCGCAACGGCGCTGTCGACGCCGCCCGACAGACCACAAATCACGCGCCCCTGCCCGACCTGCTCGCGTATCTCGGCGATCTTCGCATCCTTGAAGCTGGCCATCGTCCAGTCGCCGGCGCAGCCGCACACGTGGCGCACGAAATTGGCCAGCAGCTTGCCCCCGTCGGGCGTATGCACGACCTCCGGGTGGAACATCAGCGAATAGCGTTTCGCCTGCTCGTTGGTGGCAATGGCGTAGGGCGCGCCTTCGGAGCGGGCGACGACCTCGAAACCGTCGGCGAGCGCCTCGACCCGGTCGCCGTGGCTCATCCACACCTGGTGCTTGTCGCCGACGTTCCACAGCCCGTCGAACAGCTTCGAGGGCGCGACGATGTCGATGAACGCGCGCCCGAACTCGCGCTGGTCGGAGGCGACGACCTTGCCGCCCAGTTGCTGGTGCAGCGTCTGCTGGCCGTAGCAGATGCCGAGCAGCGGCACCCCGCTGTCGAACAGGATCTGCGGCGCGCGCGGGCTCTCGGCATCCGTGACCGAGGCCGGCCCGCCGGAAAAGATTACGCCCTTCGGTTGAAGCCGCGCGAAGGCCTGTTCCGCGGCGTTGAAGGGCGCGATCTCGCAATACACGCCCGCCTCCCGGACACGGCGCGCGATCAGCTGGGTCACCTGGCTGCCGAAGTCGACGATGAGGATGGATTGGGTGGGCTGGACCGTCATGTTGGGCCGATAGAGAGCATGCGCGCGAGAGTAAACCTGCCCGGGCGCGCGTCAGCACGGGCGGCAAAGAAAATGCGCCGGCCCCTCGCGAGACCGGCGCATCCCTTCGTGACGAAACGTAGGCCTCAGTAGCGGCGGTAGCCGTACTGCGAATAATCGTTGTCATAGCCGTTGTTGTACTGGCCATTGCCGTACTGGCCGTAGCCGTAGTTCGACTGCGCGCGGTTGACATCGACGCCGATGACGTAGCCGCGATAGTCGGTCCTGCATTTCCACACGAGGTCGGGAGAAGCCTCGCCGCCATATCCCGAACCGTAGCCGTAGCCGCCGGCGTAACGGCCGCTGCTGGCGACTCCGCGGACCGTCAGCCCGCCACCAGCGCGCGGCTCGACGCGGCTGACGCCAAGCACCCGCCCACCGCCATAACCGCCGCCGTAGGCACTATTGTAGCCGTAGCCGCTATAGCCGCCGCCGCTGAGCCGCTGCTGCACGACGCCCGCGCATTGATTGATCAGCGCCTGCTGGTTGTTGCCGTAACCGCCGTAACCGCCGCCAAACACCTGGTTGATGATCTGCCCGACGGAATTGCCGCCGCCGTAACCGGGATTGCCGTAACCCGGATAATATTGCGCGGCGGCAGGCGCCGCACCCACGAGCGCGGCAGCAGCAACGCCACCCGCCAGGAACTTCACGATAGCCGTCATGGCCACTCTCCTCTGTTCGCCCCCGTCACAACGCACGGCGGCCGAGTTAGGGACCTATCGTTACGGCGATGCACGGATTGTGAACCCGGCGTTGGCCGCGGTTCATGTAGAGGCTCGAAAGACGCTTTCAGAACAATGGCTTACCGGCCCAAATCAGGCTGCCTCGAACTGGTCCTCGTCCGACATGACCGGACCGGAGTCCTGTCCCTTGGCGGTGACGTCGCGATCGACGAATTCGATGAGCGCGATCGGCGCCGCGTCCGAAATGCGGATGCCGGCCTTGATGATCCGTGTGTAGCCGCCGTTGCGCTCGGCGTAACGCGGGGCGATGACGTCAAACAGCTTGGCGAGCTGTGTTTCGTCCATCAGCCGCGACTGGGCGAGGCGGCGGTTGGACAGGCCGCCGTGCTTGGCCAGCGTGACCAGCTTTTCGACGTAGGGGCGAAGCTCCTTCGCCTTGGCGGTCGTGGTGGTGATCTGCTCGTGCTTGATGAGCGCGGCCGCCATGTTGCGGAACAGGGCCGCGCGGTGGCTGGACGTGCGCTGAAGTTTACGATGGCCAACGCGGTGGCGCATGGGTCAATCCTCTCGTTTGTCAGGGGTCCGTACGAGGTAACCCCGGCCACGCAGCGCTTCGGGCGGCTGCGCAAAAGCCCAAATAGGAACGGCGAGCTGATCAGCCCGCCGGACGCGCCGCCCTCAACATGATAAGGCGAGCGAAGTCAAGTTGGGGGAGGTTGGAAATGACGATCGCAGGCATGGGGATGATGCTACTGGCGGCGGCCGGGGCGACGGCGCCCATCCCCGTCCGCACCCCGATCGGCAGCTTCCCGATCGAGCCGGCGAAGGCGGTCACGCACGTCGAGACCACCCGCGTCGACTTCCTGCCGGGCCAGGAAATGCCGGAGCACATGCATCCGGTGCCAGTGGTCTGCTTCGTGGCGCAAGGCAGCTTCCTCGTCAGCATCGGCCGCGCGCCCGTCCGCACGGTCACCGTCGGCGATACCACACTCGAACGCGCGGGCGAGGTCGTCCACTATTTCCGCAACGCTTCGGCCAGCGAGCGGGCGCAGCTCTACTGCGCAATCCTCGCCGGCCCCGAAGACAAGCAACTGAGCGTGATGCTGAATAGATAGCTTAAGCGGGAAAGTGGAAATGCATCAGCGCTGTCGACTCTAGGCGCTGAGCATTTTCTTCACGCCGCGCGCGGCCTGGCGCAGCCGCTGCTCGTTCTCGACCAGCGCGATGCGGACGTGGCCTTCGCCTTCCTCGCCGAAGCCGACGCCCGGAGCGACCGCGACATGCGCCTGGGTCAGCAGGCGCTTGGCGAATTCCATCGATCCGGCGGCGCGGAACGCCTCGGGGATCGGGGCCCAGGCGAACATCGAGGCCTGCGGCACGGGAATATCCCAGCCGGCGCGTCCGAAACTTTCGACCAGCACGTCGCGGCGGCCGCGGTAGAGGTCGCGGTTGGCGGCGACGATGTCCTGCGGTCCGTTGAGCGCGGCGGTTGCAGCCGCCTGGACCGGGGTGAAGGCGCCATAGTCGAGATAGGATTTGACCCGGGCAAGGGCCTCGACGAGCCGCGCGTTGCCGACGGCAAAGCCGATCCGCCAGCCGGCCATCGAGTAGGTCTTGGACATAGAGGTGAACTCGATCGCGACCTTCTTGGCGCCATCGACCTGGAGGATCGACGGCGTCGGCGCATCGCCGAAGTAGATTTCGGCGTAGGCAAGATCGGAAATGACGATCAGCTCGTGCTCGCGGGCGAAGGCGACCAGCCGCTCGTAGAACGCGAGGTCGGCGACGTAGGCGGTCGGATTCGACGGATACCCGATCACCAGCACCTTGGGCCGCGGCACGGTGAAGCGCATGGCGTTGGTCAGGCGCTCGAAGAATTCGTCGCCGGGGGCGGCGGGGATCGAGCGGATCGCCGCGCCGGCGATGATGAAGCCGAAGCTGTGGATCGGGTAGCTCGGATTGGGCGCGAGCACGACGTCGCCCGGCGCGGTGATCGCCTGGGCGAGGTTGGCGAGGCCCTCCTTCGACCCCAAGGTGACGATCACTTCCTTGTCCGGGTCGAGCGTGACCGCGAAGCGGCGCTGGTAATACGCGGCCTGGGCTTTCCTCAGCCCCGGGATGCCGCGGCTGGCCGAGTAGCGGTGCGCGTTGGGCTTGGCCGCGACTTCGCACAGCTTGTCGACCACATGCTGCGGCGGAGCGCCGTCGGGGTTGCCCATGCCGAGGTCGACGACGTCCTCGCCCCTGGCGCGGGCCGCGGCCTTCATCGCATTGACCTCGGCGAAGACGTAGGGGGGAAGCCGGCGGATGCGGTAGAATTCTTCGGTCATTTGCCGCTCATGGCGGCGAAGCGGTGGCGCCGCAATCACCTCTTCGTTCGTCCTGAGCGGTTTGGGTTGGGTGCCGTACCCGGATGCGATTACCTGCGCCTGCCTTCAGCCGACTGTAGCAGAGCGTAGGTGCGGCGGAAGGCGCGGGCTTCGGCGGCGGTGAAGGCGCCGCGGCCGTCGCGCTGCGCACTTTCGGGCACCCCCGTGACGAAATAGGCGATCCCGCGGCGGCGCGCGCGGTCGATCCAGATGCCCGACTTCATCCCGTAGGCGTCGCCGGCATGGCCGACGAGCGTGGCGCCGCGCGTTCCCATGTCGTCGGCGCAGCCGGGTACGGGGGTCGGGATCTGCTGCGTGGCGAGGCCGAAGCTGCAGTAAAAGCCTTGCTCGGAGTTGCCGTTGCTTCCGTCGAACCGCCATATTTGGGTGAGGAGCGTGTGGACCGACTGCGGCGAAAGGATGCGCGCGCCGTCGACCGTTCCGCCGTTCAGCAGCATCCGCCCGACGCGGGCGAGACCGCGCGCCGAGATGCGCAGCCCCCCTTGAGGTGCGAACAACGAGCCGTTCTCGCCGAGGCGCCAGCGCGACAGGTCGCACGCCTCGCCCTCCTTGACGAACACCGGGCAGACCGGGCGCGCGCCGTGGAGATCGTCCTTCTGCGGCTTGCCGTCCGGCGCATCGAGCTCGACCGCCCGGGCGACCGCCGAATCGCTGCAGGTCGGCCAGTTGTAGCAGGCGTCGAGGTGCATCGGCTCGAGCACATTGCGGCGCATCCAGATGTCGAACCGCTCGCCGGTGACCCGCTCGACGATCGAGCCGACGATCGGGAAATTGAGGTTGGCGTAGCTGAAGTAATTGTCGCCGGGACCGTGCCGCGGGTCCCAGTTCTTTGGGTCCGCCATGACCGATCGAAGCGAGACGCCAAGCGGAATCACATAATCGTCGTCATGCTCACGCACCGAAGCGGTGTGCGAGAGCAGCATTCGAAGCGTGATCGGGCGGTTGGGGAAAGCGGGGTTGCGCAGCGGCCAGCCGAGCCAGCGCGAAACGTCGCTGGTGAGATCGAGCTTGCCCGCCTCGACAAGCTTCATCACGCCGATCGTGGCGACCATCTTGCTCACCGAAGCAACGCGCACCGGATCGTCGGCGGTGACCCGGCGGCCGGATTGCGGGTCGGCGATTCCGTCGGCGAAGCTGGCGAGCTCGCCGCCCGCGTCGAACGCGACGCCCACCGCGGCCCGCACCGGCGGCTCGCGCGGCGTCATGGTGGCGCAGCCGGCGAGCAAGAAGGTCAACGTTAGTGCCAGGCCTCGCATCATCGACTACATAGCCGCGATGACCGAAGACTCGAAGCCCAGCGGCGGCGCGGCGATGCCGAGCCTGGAAGACTGGCAGCATTGGACGCTGGTGATGGGCCAGGCGCAGCAGATGCTGATGGAATTCTGGGCCGAGAGCGTGAAGAAGAACCAGGCATTTCCAGCTTGGTCGCTGCCGGCCTTCGGCTTCGGCGACCAGGCCGCGGTGGCGAGCGACCCGATGGCGCTGATGAGCGCCGGCGCGCAGGCCTGGGCCAAAGGGCTGGAGGCCTGGGTCAAGGTGCTTGGTGGGGTGACCGCGGCGCCGACGGGAGAGACAGCGGAGCGCAAGGACCGCCGCTTCGCCGCGCCCGAATGGCGCGAAAACCCGATCTTCGACGCCATCCGCCAGACCTATTTGCGAATCTCCGACCAGATGCTCGGGACGGTCGACGAGATCGACAAGATCGACCCCGAGACGCGCGAGAAGTTGCGCTTCGCGACGCGCAGCTTCGTCGATGCGATGAGCCCGTCGAACTTCGCTTTGACCAACCCCCAGGTGCTCAAGCGGACGCTCGATACCCGCGGCGAGAATCTGTTGAAGGGGCTCTCGAACATGCTTCGGGACATCGCCCAGGGCCAGCTGACGCAGACCAAGCCGGGCGTGTTCGAGGTCGGCAGGAATCTGGCGACCACGCCGGGCAAGGTGATCAGGCAGGCCCCGCTCTACCAGCTGATCCAGTACACGCCGACGACGCCCGAGGTGCTGGCGACGCCTGTGGTGATCTTCCCGCCGTGGATCAACCGCTATTACATCCTCGACCTCTCGCCCGAAAAAAGCTTCGTCAAATGGTGCGTCGATAACGGCATCGCGCTGTTCATGGTCAGCTGGAAATCGGCGGACGAGAGCATCGCCGACGTGATGCTCGACAATTACGTGCTCGACGGTCAGCTCGACGCAATCGACACGGTGCGCGACGTGCTCGACGTGCCGGCCGTCCACGCCATCGGTTATTGCGTCGCGGGCACCACGCTGGCGGCGGCGCTCGGCTACCTCGAAGCCAAGGGCGAGCGGGACAAGGTCAAGTCCGCCACCTTCTTCACCGCCCAGGTGGATTTCAGCGAAGCGGGCGATTTGAAGCTCTTCACCGGGCCCGAGGTGATCGGCTTCATGGAGGAGCTGACCAAGGACAAGGGCTTCCTCGACGGCCGCTACATGGCCGCGACCTTCAACCTGCTGCGTGGCCGCGACCTCATCTGGAATTACGTCGTCAACAATTATCTGCTCGGCGACGAGCCGCCGCCGTTCGACCTGCTGTACTGGAATAGCGACACCACCAACCTGCCGGCCGGCTGGCACCGCGATTATCTGAACACCCTCTACGAGGGGAATAAGCTCGCCGAGAAGGGCGGAATCTCGATCGCTGGAACCCCGATCGACGTGAATGCCGTGACCACTCCGGCCTATGTGCAAGCAGGGCGCGAGGACCATATCGCGCCGCCGCAAAGCGTGTGGAAGATCATGGACCATTTGAAAGGCCCGAAAAGGTTCGTGCTGGCGGGTTCGGGCCACATCGCCGGCGTGGTCAACCCGCCCGCCGCGCAGAAATACCAATATTGGGTCAACGAAAAGCCGTGCGGCACGCTCGAATCGTTCATCGAGGGCGCGGTCGAGCATAAGGGGAGTTGGTGGCCGGACTGGCTCGCGTGGATCAAGGCGCAGGACCCGGCGACGGTGAAGGCCGAGGGCGCGCGCGTTCCGGGCAAGGGCAAGCTAAAGGCGATCGAGGACGCCCCCGGGACCTATGTCAAAGCGCGGTAGCGCTCAGCAATTCTGATATTTCCAGTGGCGGCGCTTGCCTTCGCCTAGCCATTCGATCGCCGTCGCGATGCGTTTAGCCCTCGTCGAATCCTGCTTGGCCTCCCCGATCCATTCGAAATAATCGCGCTGAGCCGACGGCGGGAATCCTTCTAGCGCGGCCTTAGCCTTGGGCGCCTTGGCGAGCGCGGCGGCGAATTCCGGGTGCAGCTCGGGCGCGGGCTTGGGTTCGTGCTTGGCTTTGCGCGGCGCTGGAGCGTTCTTCGCGAGCTCGGCCGCGTCCCGGATCAGCCGATCGAGTTCGGCGTCGCCGGGAAGCTCGTCGAGCGACGCGATCTTGCCGAACTGGCCCATCGCATCGGCGTTGGCGGAATCGCCGCGAAGCTCCTGCCCCCGCCAGAAGTTCAGCGCCGCATGCGCTTTGAACGCGGCGGTGATGAGGACGATCTTTCCGCCTAGCGTGTAGGCGGGCATGCTCCACTTCGTCGTCTCTTCCGCATCGGAAAGCACGGCGTGGACGCGTGTCCGCACTTTCTCGAGGATCGGCCGAGCGAACGGCTGCGCCTTGGCGATATAGGCGTCGACCCGCGGGTCGCGGCTCAAAACAGCCCTCCGCCGATCATCAGCCTGACCACGCCTATCACGATCACCAGCAGGTTAAGATTGCGGCCGGCGCTGCCGCGCGAGATCAAGCCGACCGCCGCGCCGATGATCGCCAGCGGAATGATCAGCCAGTTGGCCCAGCCGAGCAGTGGAAGAAAGGCGATGACGGCGAAGACCAGCGCGACGAAGCCGATGATGAGCGAGACGAGGTTAAACATGGCTGCGCCGTAGCATCATTCGGGCGCTTGCGGCAGCCGCGGAGCGCGGAGCAGCGCCGTCACGTACAGCGCGAGCGCAATCCAGATCGCGGGGAAGGCGATCGCATGGGCCGTGGTGAACGGCTCGCCGTAATAGACGCCGATCAGGAATTGCAGCGTCGGAGCAAGAAACTGGAGCATCCCCAGCGTCGAATAAGCGAGCTTGCGCGCCGCCGCGGTGAATAGAAGCAAGGGCGTGGTCGACACGATCCCGGCGAGCACGAGCAGCCCGGTTTCGACCTCGGTCGAACCGAAGCTCGGCGCTCCGGCGGCAGCGCGCCAGGCGAGCCAGCCAATCGCCAGCGGAAACAGCAGCGCAGTTTCCACGGCGAGCCCGGTCACGGCGTCCGCGGACACGATTTTCCGCAACAGGCCGTAGAGCGAAAAGCTGGCGCAAAGGCTGAGGCTGATCCACAGCTGACTGGCCGCTCCCGCGGCGAGCACGGAAATGCCGGCGGCGGCAATGGCTACCGCGGTCCACTGGAGGCGATTCAAGCGCTCGCCGAGGACGAAGCGGCCAAGCAGCACGTTGGCCAGCGGGTTCAGATAATAGCCGAAGCTCGCGGCGAGGATGTGGCCGTGAGTGACGGCGAAGACATAAAGCAGCCAGTTGGCCCCAATCAGCAGGGCAGTGAGCGCGAGGATGCCGAGGGTCTGCTGCCGGGCGAAGGCGGCGCGAACCTTGCCCCACCCGCGCGTGAGCATTGTCAGAAGCGCGATGAACGGCAGCGACCACAGGATTCGCTGCGCGACGATGTCGACCGCCGACACGCCGGCGAGCGCCTTGAAGTAAAGCGGCAGGACGCCCCACAGCCCGTAGGCGGCAATGCCCAGCAGAACTCCGCGGCGGGAGTGGTCATCGCGGGCGCGGGCCGGCGCGGGCTCAACGGCTTGGCGGGGGTTCATCGCGCGCGGCCCTAGCGGCCGTCGGCGATTGGTTAAAGGCTTTGGTTACCGCCGCGTTAGTTGATCCTTAAGCGGTGGGCTGTCACTGTTCGGATAAGGGAGTGACGCCGTTGTCCTTTGCCAATCGGACTACGCACGGGCGCGGCTGGAGCGCGGCGCTGGTCGGCCTTACGCTGCTCGCTTCGGGCTGCGCGACCAAGCCGACATTGCCGCCGAGGGCGCACCCGATGATCGAAGTCGCGCCGCCGGCCAAGTCGGACGCCTGGAAGGCCGTCGCCACCGACGCCGACGAAGACCGCATCGCGCGCCTCGACTCCGCCTGGCAGCAGGCGCTGACCGAGGCGTCAACGAGCTTCTCCACGGAAATCCGCAAGGAAGGCGAACTGCTCAAGCGCCGCGCCGCGCTGCCGCGCCCGGCGCCGACGCCGGGAAGCTATAATTGCCGGTTGATCAAGCTCGGGCAGGCAACTCCCAAGACCCGCGCCTACGAGAGCTTCAAGCCCTTCTTCTGCTACGTCGAAATCGAGGGCGACCTGCTGACCATCGTCAAGCAGACGGGCAGCCAGCGGCCGGCGGGACGGCTGTGGCAGGATGACGATCCAAGCCGGCTGATCTTCCTCGGCAGCCTCGCGCTCGGCGACGAGGACCAGCCGCTCGCCTATGGCGACGATCCCAAGCGCAACATGGCCGGGGTGTTCGAGCGCATCGGCCCGTTCCGCTGGCGCCTCGTGATTCCGTGGCCGCAGAACACTTCCAAGCTCGACGTGTTCGAGCTCACTCCGGTCGCCCAGCAACCCGAAGGGTGATCACGGATCGATGAGCGAAGCCGGGCTGCTCGCGGATCCCGCCGAGGTCCGCGCCATCCTGATTGCGTCGGCCCGTGCGGGCGAAGCGATCAGTTACGCCGAGGTGCTGGCACTGCTCGGGCATCATTTCTCGCGGCCCAAGATGCGCGCCCTGTGCAAGGTCCTCAGCTTCGTCGACGACGAGGCCGAGGCACGTGGCGAGCCCGAGCTCGCGGTGCTCGTGGTGCGCCAGTCGGACGGGCTTCCGGGACAAGGCTGGTGGGTCGGCGGCGCGAAAAAGCACGACTATGCCGGCTTGTGGGAAGGGCCGCAGGCGGCGAAGCTCATACGCAAGCTCCAGAGGCAGACCTTTGAACATTGGGCGGGACGCGACGCGTAGCTTTCGCTAATCGGCGCGGCGTGACCGAACCCCGCACCTTCACCGTAGCCGAGGACGACGACGGAATCCGGCTCGACCGCTGGTTCAAGCGGCACCTGCCGGATGCGAGCTTCAACCTCGTTTCGCGCTGGGCGCGGACGGGACAGTTGCGGCTGGCGGGCAAGAAAGCGGCGCCGGGCGACCGGATCGAGGCCGGGCAGGAAATCCGCATCCCGCCGGCGGAAGCGACTCCGGCGCGTGCGCCGCGGCCGCAGCGGCAGCGCGAGCGGCTGACCGACGAGGAAGTGCAGTTGGTGCGCGACATGGTCATCCACGAGGACCCGAACGCGTTCGTGCTCAACAAGCCGCCGGGCCTGGCGACGCAGGGCGGGACCAAGACCACGCAGCATCTCGACCGGTTGCTCGACGGGATCGGCACCGAGACCGCGCGCCCGAAGCTGGTTCACCGCCTCGACAAGGATACCTCGGGCGCCATCCTCGTGGCACGGACCGCGCGGGCGGCGGGCCATTTCGCCAAGGCCTTTTCGGGCCGCACCGCGCGCAAGGTCTATTGGGCGCTCGTCGCCGGGGTTCCCAGCGCCAGCGAGGGGCTGGTCGACGCGCCGCTGGCCAAGCAGCCCGGGACCGGCGGCGAGAAGATGCACATCGACGAAGAACACGGCCTTGCGGCGAAAACGCGCTGGCGGACGCTCGATCGTGCAGGGAATCGCGCCGCCTGGGTCGAGCTTCAGCCGCTCACCGGGCGCACGCACCAGCTGCGCGCGCACATGGCGGCGATCGGCCACCCGATCGTCGGAGACGGCAAATATGGCGGGCCCGAAGCCTTCCTGACCGGCGGCATCAGCCGCAAGCTGCACCTCCACGCGCGGCGGATCCGGATCGATGCGCCCGACGGCGGGAAGATCGACGTGACGGCCGAGCCGCCGGCGCATTTTTCCGAGAGCCTCGCGACCTTGGGCTTCGATGCGGCCGCAGGCGACATCGAGCTGGTCAAGGCCCCCGCGTCGACGGGCCGGCGGGTCGCCGCCGCGGCCAAGGCCCGGCGGCGCGAGCGCCGCGGCGAACGGCGCGCGCGGGGCTCTCAGCCCAAGGCGAAGCGGCGGTGAACCGGCTGGCCATTTTCGACTGCGACGGAACGCTCGTCGACAGCGGAGCGACGATCCACGAGGCGCTTGCCGAGACCATCCGCGACAATGGCCTCACCCTTCCTCCCGCCGAAGTCAGCCGCCGGGTCATCGGCCTCAGCCTGATCGAAGCGATGGCCGAGCTGCTTCCGGATGCCGCGCCCGCGCAGCATTTGCGTCTCTCCGAGGATTACAAGCGGGCGTTCTGGACGCTGCGCGCGGCGGGCAAGGTCGAAGAACCGCTATTCGATGGCATACTCGAGCTGCTCGACCGGCTCGAAGAAGCGGGATGGCTGCTCGCGGTCGCGACCGGCAAGTCCGACCGCGGCCTTCGCCATTGTCTCGAATATCACGGCATTCACGGGCGCTTCGTCTCGCTGCAGACCGCCGACCGGCATCCGTCCAAGCCGCATCCGTCGATGGTCGAGCAGGCGATCGCCGACGCGGCCGCGTCCCCAGCGACGGCCGTGGTCGTCGGCGACACCACCTTCGACATGGCGATGGCGGCAGCGGCGGGCGCGACGCCGATCGGCGCCGGCTGGGGCTATCACGACACGGAGGAGTTGATCGAGGCGGGGGCGGTGGCCGTCGCCGAACGTCCGCTGGAAATCCTCGATCTCGTTCGGGAGCATGCGCATGGATGACGAGGCGAAAGCGCGCAACCGGCTGCTCGCTTACACGGCGGTGCGCTTGGGCGGGCTCGGCATCTTCTTCGTCGGCATCGCGATCATCTACACCAACCTGCTCCGCACTGGCGGCTGGCCGCAGGTCGGCGCGATCGTCGCCATTCTTGGCGTGATCGACGCGATGGTCGCCCCGCGCATCCTCAAGAGAGCTTGGGACCGGCAAGACCGCGAACGGGAATGAAGCGCTTCTGGAAGAGGGTTGAGACCACGCACGAAGACGATGGCTGGACGATCCAGCTCGACGGCAAGCCGCTGCGGACGCCTGCGCGCGCACCGCTGAAGGTTCCCGGCGAAGCGCTTGCCGAGGCGATCGCGGAGGAGTGGCGCGCGGCGGGCGAAACAGTCGATCCGCGCGCCATGCCGCTGACCGGTCTAACGAATGCGGCGATCGACCGAGTCTTACCGCACAAGGAATCGTTTGCGGCGGGCCTGGCGCGGTACGCCGAAGCGGACTTGGCTTGTTATCGCGCCGGGCGGCCGCGCGCGCTTATTGAGCTGCAGGCGGCGAGCTGGGACGCGCTGCTCGGCTTGGCGCGGCGGCGCTACGACGTCGATTTCGTCACCACCCCGGGACTGATGCACGTCGCCCAGCCGCAGGCGACTGTCGAACGGCTGGCGCATGCGGTGGCGATGCTCGACGCCTTCCGGCTCGCCGGACTGTCGCCGCTGGCGAGGATCGGCGGCTCGCTTGTGGCGGCGCTGGCGCTGCTCGAAAAAGCGATCACGCCGGAGCAGGCGTGGGAGGCGGTGAGCATCGACGAGCGCTGGCAGCTCGAGCAATGGGGCGCGGATGCGGAGGCCGAGGCGGCGCTCGACAATCGCAGCCGCGATTTCCTGGCGGCCGCGCGGTTCCTGGAGCTGCTGGACAACTGAGCTCCTCCCCCAGCGGCAGGTTGGGGAGGAAGTGCTAGTGCTGCTGTCCGACGAGGTCGCGGACGAAAGTGACGAGACCGACCTGGCGAGCACGCTTCAGGCGCTCGGCGGCGACGATCGTGCGGACGCTGGTCAGGCAGGCGTCCATGTTGGCGTTGATGAGCACGTAATCATATTCGGCCCAGTGGCTGATCTCGCCCGCCGCGCGCTGCATTCGGTCGGCAATCACGTCGTCATGGTCGGTCGCCCGCTCGCGCAGCCGCCGCTCGAGTTCGGGCATCGAAGGCGGCAGAATGAAAATGCGAACCAGATCCTCGCCCATCGCCGAATGAAGCTGCTGCGTGCCCTGCCAGTCGATGTCGAACAGGATGTCGCCACCACTGCGCAGTGCGTCCTTCACCGGCGACTTGGGCGTTCCGTAGCGATTGCCGAACACCGGCGCCCATTCGACGAACTCGCCGGCGGCGATCAGGCGGTCGAACTCCGCATCGTCGACGAACCGGTAATCCCGATTCTCGCTCTCGCCCGGCCGCCGCGGACGAGTCGTCGCGCTGACCGACATCGTGATGTCGGGATCCGCTTCGAGCAGCATGCGCGAGATCGTCGACTTGCCCGCGCCCGACGGCGATGACAGCACGATGAGCAGGCCGCGGCGCTGCCTGGTCAGTTGGTCGGCGGCGGAGACAGGGTCCATGGCCGCTCTTGCTTCGCGTGGGCCGTGGCCGTCAAGCGCCGCCAAAAATGCACTTTACACCGCACTGCACAAAATTCTCCTTGAAATGGTGCGTCGCAATGCGTATTTGTGCACTGCAGCATTATTTGAGAGGATTGATTGTTATGTTAGACGAAACGAAGGTCCAGGCCGAGGCTGCCGCCGACGCGCCTGCCAAGGTCGTCACGGCGATCGCCAAAACGGCCGAGAAGGTCGCCAAGGAAATCACGACGGTCGCCAAGCGCGAGCGGGCCAAGACCGTTCGCCGGGCGAAGGCGCGCGCGGTTGCCGCCAAGACCACCCAGAAGGCGATTTCACGCCGCACCAAGGCGACTCGCCGCAAAGTTCGTACCGCCACGCGCAAAAGCGCCGCGGCGGTCCAGGAAAGGATCAAGACCGTGACCAACACCAATTTCTTCAACGGCTTCGAAGCCGTGCCGGCGTTCGCGCCGTTCCAGTCGATGTTCGCCGATGCGAACGAGCGCAGCCAGGATCTCGCCAAGCGCAGCCAGAAGGTTGCCGGTGAGCTTGCCGATCTCGCCCGTGCCAATGTCGAAGCGGTGGTCGAGGCCAGCCGCGTTGCGGCCGAAGGCGCCCGGTCGCTCGGCCAGGACGTTGCCGCCACCAGCCGCGACGGTGTCGAGCAGGCCGCGGACGCGATCCGCTCGCTCGCCGAGGCCAAGTCGCCGACCGAATATCTGCAGCTGCAGAGCGAATTCGCGCGTGCGTCGTTCGACCGCGTGGTCGCCGAGAGCTCGCGCCTGACCGAGTCGCTGGTGAAGCTCGCCGGCGAAGCGTTCCAGCCGCTTTCGAATCGCGCCACGGCCAACGCCGAGCGCTTCAACACCCTCGTTGCCTGACCCTCTCCCCTCCTAAGTCTAGGCAACGAAGTCGGGCGGCCGCTCCCAGTTTTTGGAGCGGCCGCCATTTTTTATTTGCTTCGCAGCGCCATCAGCCGCCTTGCGGCGTTCCAGCAGCTTGCCATATTTTCAGGAAGCGATGAGCAGCACCGACTGGAGCATGATGGCGGCGGGGCCGGGGAGCGGCGACGGGATCGAGGATATCGAGACCGGCGTCGCGACACGCACTCGCCCCAAGACCAAGAAACCATCCAACTACAAAGTGCTCATGCTCAACGACGATTACACTCCGATGGAGTTCGTCGTCCTTGTCCTGCAGCAATTTTTCAGCATGAGCATCGAGGACGCGACTCGGGTGATGCTCCAGGTCCACCAGCAGGGCGTCGCCGTGTGCGGCGTCTTCACCTACGAAGTGGCCGAGACCAAGGTCACCCAGGTGATCGACTTCGCCCGCGAGAACCAGCACCCGTTGCAATGCACGCTGGAGAAGGCATGACTCTTCGTTCCTCCCCGGCCACAGGCTGGGGAGGGAAACCATTGAACTCAGATTCAATGGTGCAGGGGTAACGAGCTCCGGCGCCTTCTACCCCTCCACCAGCTGCGCTGGTTCCCCTCCCCGCCAGCTGCGCTGGCAGGGAGGAATTTCCGCGGCTAAAGGCCGCTCGTGGACAGTATCTGGATCAAGGGCGGCAACCGGCTCAACGGCGAGATCCCGATAAGCGGCGCGAAGAATGCGGCACTGACGCTGATGCCCTGCGCGCTTCTTACAGCCGAGAAGCTGACGCTCAACAACCTGCCGCGGCTGGCCGACGTTGACACGTTCAGCCACCTCCTCAACCAGCTCGGGGTCTCGACCTCGGTGGCCGGCGTGCGGAGGGGCGAATTCGGGCGCAAGATGACGCTTCAGGCCGACGAGATCGTGTCGACCGTCGCGCCCTACGACATGGTCCGCAAGATGCGCGCCTCCGTGCTGGTGCTCGGTCCGATGCTGGCGCGGATGGGCGAAGCGACGGTGTCGCTGCCCGGCGGCTGCGCGATCGGCGACCGGCCCATCGACCTCCACCTGAAAGCGCTCGAATGCATGGGCGCGGAGATCGAGCTCACTGCCGGTTACGTGAAGGCGAGCGCGCCCAAGGGCCGGCTGACGGGCGGCGACTTCAGCTTCCCCATCGTGTCCGTCGGCGCGACCGAGAACGCGGTCATGGCGGCGGTGCTGGCCAAGGGCAAAACCCAGCTGTTCAACGCCGCGCGCGAGCCCGAGATCGTCGATCTGTGCAATCTGCTGGTGGCGATGGGCGCTAAGATTCGCGGAATCGGCTCGGCGCACCTCATCATCGATGGAGTCGAAGGACTCCACGGCTGCACCTACGAGGTGATGCCCGACCGGATCGAGGCGGGAAGCTATGCCTGCGCGGCGGGAATTACCGGCGGCTCCATCGACCTCATCGGGGCGCGGCCGGACGACATGCGGGCGACTCTCAATGCGCTCGCTCAGACCGGCCTGGTGGTCGAGTTCCACAACCGCGGGATCAAGGTCAGCGCCGACGGCAAGCTGAAGCCGCTGGCTTTGTCGACCTCGCCCTTCCCGGGCTTCGCGACGGACATGCAGGCGCAGTTCATGGCCATGCTCGCGCTCGCCGACGGCGACAGCTTCCTCGAGGA
>JBDTXI010000124.1:0-1580 GCA_040006255.1 Sphingomicrobium sp. | reverse complement strand
GGAGCCTTGCCGCTGCCGGCGGCGTCGGCGGCGCGGTGAATCTCGTCGGTGACGACGGCGTCGACGACCGCGCGGTTCATGTGCTTGAGGCCGACGATCTGATAACCGCTGACCTTAAATCCGGCCTCGCCGATGGCGGCGCCGGCGGCGCGCTCGGCCTTGGCGGGAATGTCGAGCGCGATGATGACGACCAGGCCGATCGCGAGCAGGAAGGCGGCGAACACCAGCCCGGCGAGCTTGTTTGCGCGCTTCTGGTCGACGGGCAGGCGCTTGGCGATCTTCTTTGGCACCGAGACCTTGGCGTTGCCGCGCGATCGCGTTCGCGCCGCGCCGCCCCGACGGACATGCGCGGCGCTCATGCGGCTGGTCCCTGAGGCGCTTGCGGCAGCGCCTCGGCGATCAGCCGTTCGACCAGCTCGCCATAGGCAATGCCCCTGAGCTTCGCCTGCTCGGGCACCAGGCTCAGCGGAGTCATGCCCGGCTGGGTGTTCACTTCGAGGAGATAGAGACCGGCTTCGCCCTGCTCGTCGTCCCAGCGGAAGTCGGAGCGCGATGCCCCCTTGCAGCCAAGCAGACGATGGGCCTTCGCGGCCATGTCCATCATCGCGTCTGCGATGGATTTCGGCACCTGCGCCGGGCAGACGTGCTCGGTCAGTCCGTCGGTGTATTTGGCGGCATAATCGTAGAAGCCCGCCATGGGCTTGAGCTCGGTCACCGCGAGCGCTTCGTCGTTAAGCACCGCGACGGTGAGCTCGCGGCCGCGGATGAAGGGCTCGGCGAGAAGCGCGTCGAAGTCGTGCCACGGCCCCGGCACGTCGCGTCCGATGGGGTCGCCGTAATTGCCGTCCGCGGTGACGATGGCCACCCCGACCGACGAGCCTTCGTTGACCGGCTTGAGCACATAGGGACGCGGCAGCGGATCCTTGCCGTAGATGCTCTCGCTGACGACGATCTTGCCCGCGGGCATGCGGATGCCGTGGGGCACGAGCACCATCTTGGTCAGCTCCTTGTCGATGGCGATCACCGACGTTGCGAGCCCGCTGTGAGTGTAGCTCAGTCCCATCAGGTCCATCATGCCCTGGACCGTCCCGTCTTCCCCGGGCGTGCCGTGGAGGGCGTTGAAAACGATGTCGGGTTTGAGCTCGGCCAGCCGGCGGCCCACATCGCGCTCCATGTCGAGCTCGGTGACGTTGGACCAGCCGCGCTCGCGCAGCGCCGCCGCGACGCCGCGCCCGCTGGTCAGCGACACCTCGCGCTCCGAAGACCAGCCGCCCATCAGGACGACGACGTGCAAATCCCTGTTCATGTCCGACCGACCCGCTGGATTTCCCACTCGAGGGTGATGTGGGTTTTCGCTTCCACGCGGCGGCGGACTTCCTCGCCCAGCGCCTCGATGTCGGCGCTCGACGCGCTACCGAGGTTGAGGAGGAAATTGCAATGCTTTTCAGAGACTTGGGCATCGCCGATTTGCAGGCCGCGACAGCGAGCGGCGTCGACCAGCGCCCACGCCTTGTGGCCCGGGGGATTCTTGAAGGTCGAGCCGCCCGTGCGGCTTCTGAGCGGCTGCGATTCCTCGCGGG
>JBDTXI010000123.1:0-16886 GCA_040006255.1 Sphingomicrobium sp. | reverse complement strand
TCCTCGTGCAGTTTCTCGTCTTCCGTCATGCCATCAATCTCGTCAGTGCTTTCGCCGTGAAATCCACCATGGGGACCACGCGCGCATAGTTCAACCGCGTCGGCCCGATCACTCCGACGACGCCGACCACCTCGCCCTGGCTTCCACGATAAGGCGCGGCGATCACCGACGAGCCCGACAAAGCGAACATGCGATTTTCCGAACCGATGAAGATCCGGCAGCCGGGCGCGTCACGCGCGCCTTCGAGCAGCCGCACGATCTCCTGCCGGTCCTCGAGCTCGTCGAGCAGCCGGCGGACCCGCTCGAGGTCTTCGGTCGCGGCTTCGTCGATCAGGTTTGCCTGGCCGCGGACGATCAGCACCGGGCGGCGGGAATGGTCCTGGCTCCAGGCGGCGAGGCCCGTGGCGACCAGCTCGGCTGCGGCCGTGTCGACGGCTTCCTTGTGGTTGCGGATTTCCACCCGGAGCCGCGCTTCCGCTTCGGCGAGGGTCATGCCGCCGAGCCGGGCATTGGCAAAATTGCTGACCTCGGTGAGCGCGGCGGGCGTGGTGCCGGCGTCGAGTGAGACGATGCGGTTCTCGACGTTTCCGTCCATGCCGACCAGGACGGCGAGCGCGCGCGTTGCGCTGAGCGGCACGAAGGACAGCTGGCGCAGCCTCAGCTCCTGCTTCGGCGCGAGCACCACGCCCGCGGCCTGCGACAGCCCGGACAAAGCCGCCGTCGCGGCGGCCAGGGCATCCTCGATCGGCTGGTCACGGGCGATCCGGCGCTCGATCTCGCGCCGCTCGCGCGGATCGGGCGCCGCGGTCTGCATGATCCCGTCGACGAACAGGCGAAGCCCGCTCTCGGTCGGTATCCGGCCCGCCGAGGTGTGCGGATGGGTGAGAAGCCCACGCTCCTCGAGCTCCTGCATCACTCCGCGGATCGAGGCCGGCGACAGGTTCACGGCGCCGGCAAGCACTTTCGAGCCGACCGGGTGGCCGCGTTCGAGATAGGATTCGACGACGAGCCCGAAAATATCCCGCATCCGGTTCGTCAATTCGCCGATGGGCTGGGTCATGCGAGTGATCTAGTCATCGGCCCCCCTCCCGTCACCCCCGCGAAAGCGGGGGGCCCGCTTCCTTCGATGCTTCGGCAGAGAAAAGCGGGATTCCCGCTTTCGCCGGAATGACGAACGAGGCTAAGGCGCACCCGAACCAGTCTTAGGAGAATACCTCAATGCGCCCCTCCGGACGCGCCCCCGACCAGATGCGTGAACTGAAGATCGAGCCCGGCTTCACCCGTCATGCCGAAGGCTCGTGCCTCGTCAGTTTCGGCGACACGCGCGTGCTGTGCACCGCCAGCGTCGAGGACAAGATCCCGCCGTTCCTGCGCGGCAAGGGCCAGGGCTGGGTCACCGCGGAATATGGCATGCTCCCCCGCGCCACGCACACGCGCGGCAACCGCGAGGCAGCCAAGGGCAAGCAGTCGGGCCGCACGCAGGAAATTCAGAGGCTGATCGGCCGCTCGCTGCGCGCCGTGGTCGACCTGCCCAGGCTCGGCGAACGGCAGATCATCGTCGATTGCGACGTCATCCAGGCCGACGGCGGAACGCGCACCGCGGCGATCTCCGGCGGCTGGGTCGCATTGCGCATCGCCGTCGACAAAATCCTCCACAAGAAAGCCCTCACGGTCGATCCCATCCGCACGCAGGTTGCCGCGGTCAGCTGCGGAATCCACAATGGAACGGCGGTTCTGGACCTCGACTATGAGGAGGATTCCACCGCGGGCAGCGACGGCAATTTCGTGCTCACCGCCGATGGCGCGATTGTCGAAGCGCAGCTCACTGCGGAGGGCGAAACCTTCGACGAGGAAGGCCTGCTGCGGCTCTTGCGCCTGGCCCGCATCGGCTGCTCCGAAGTTTTCGCCGCCCAGCTGAAAGCGGTGGGACGGTGAGGCCGATCGGCGACAAGCTGGTCATCGCGACCCACAATGCCGGCAAGCTGCGCGAGATATCGGCGCTGATTGAGCCGCTCGGGATCAAGACCGTCGACGCCGGGGAGCTCGACCTGCCCGAGCCCGAAGAGATCGGCAACAGCTTCGCCGACAATGCCGACTTGAAAGCCCGCGAGGCCGCCGACTTGTCGGGACTGCCGGCGCTGGCCGACGACAGCGGCCTGTGCGTCGACGCGCTGCACGGGCTGCCTGGAATCTTCTCGGCGCGCTGGTCGGAGGATGCCGACGGCAACCGCGACTGGATGCGTGCGATGGAAAAGGTCTGGCGTGAGGTCGAGGCAACGGAGCCCGACGCCGCGCCGGCGGCGCATTTCGCCTGCTCGCTGGCGATTGCCTGGCCCAACGACGGCCAGGCCGAGACCTTCGACGGCCGCGTCGACGGCACACTCGTCTGGCCGCCCCGGGGCGACAAGGGATTCGGCTATGATCCGATGTTCGTCGCGGTCGGCTACGAACAGACGTTCGGCGAGCTCGATCCCGAGCTCAAGCACCGCATCAGCCACCGCGCCGGCGCGTTCCGCAAGTTGCTGACGGCACTCAACGAATGACCTTGAGCACGGCCAAGAAAGAGGCTGCGGATGCGATTTTGCGCTTTCTCGACGGCCCTTCGGGCAAATGGGATTGGGACGACTTTATCAGCGTGCCCGATCGCGACCGCTTCGTTGATGCGGTCAGAAGTCTTTGCCTCCGCCTGCCGGATGCTTACCCGCCGCCTATGGGCTCTCACGCATATTGCAGCGATGAGGGCCTCCAACTCCTTCGAGACTTGGCGTGTCATCTGGGACGCTAAGGGCGCCGCTCGCGCTCTACGTCCATTGGCCGTTCTGCGTCAGCAAATGCCCCTATTGCGATTTCAACAGTCACGTTCGCGAAAGCATCGACCAAGACGCGTGGCGCGAGGCTCTGCTCGCCGACCTGGCGCACGAGGCGCGCCTTCTGCCGGGCCGCAAGCTGACGTCGATTTTCTTCGGCGGCGGGACGCCTTCGCTGATGGAACCCAGGACCGTCTCGGCGTTGATCGAAGCGGCGTGCGCGCACTGGGCGCCCGCCGACGACATCGAGATCACGCTCGAAGCCAACCCCAATTCGGTCGAGGCGGCGCGCTTTGCCGATCTCGCCGCCGCCGGGGTCAACCGCCTCTCGCTCGGCCTGCAGAGCTTCGACGACCAGGCGCTCGCCTTTCTCGGCCGCGCGCATTCCGCGGGCGAGGGGTGGCACGCCCTTGAGATCGCGCAGAAGCGCTTTCGGCGGGTCAGCTTCGACCTGATCTATGCGCTTCCCAGCGACACCGAAGACAGTTGGTCGGCGACGCTCGCCCAGGCGCTGTCGCTCGGCACGAGCCACCTCTCGCTATACCAGCTGACGATCGAGCCCGGCACGCGCTTTGCCGCGCTGCATGCGTCCGGCAAACTCGACCCACTCGATGACGACTCGGCGGCGTCGCTGTACGAGCTGACCGGCGGCATGACGTCCGCCGCCGGAATGCCGGCGTACGAGATCAGCAACCACGCGCGGCGCGGGCATGAAAGCCGGCACAATCTCACTTACTGGCGCTACGGCGATTATGCCGGGATCGGCCCCGGCGCGCACGGGCGGCGGCTCGGGATGCGCACGGTGCGCCACCGCAAGCCCGAGAATTTCCTCTCAGCTCTGCAACGCAACCGCCACGGCATCGTCGAAGAGGCGCCGCTGAGCCCGACACAAGCGGCCGACGAGGCGCTCGTCATGGGGCTGCGGCTGAGCGAGGGATTGGACCCGAGCGCTGTCGCATCCCGCTTCCACCTGGATGCCGTTGTCAATTGGAAGAAGGTCGATAAGCTCGCCGCGTCCGGCCACCTCACCCGCGACGGAGATCGCATCGCGCTGACGCCGGCAGGGCGCCTGCTGCTCGATCACATCCTCGCGGAAATCTCCGCGACGGCGCCTACTTCGGCGGTTGCGGCTGAGACGCGGGAATCGGTTGCGGCCTAGCGGGCGCTAGCGCCGGCGCCGCCGCACTCGCTTCCTTCACCGCCGAGTTCGCGCCGGTGATATATTTGTAATGATCGAGCGCGCTGCTGACGAAATCCGCGATCATCGCGTCGGCATCGTCATCCGACGCCCTGCGCGACATCTTGTTGCCCATGTCGAACTTGACGATTGCGCCCTTGAACGATCCCAGCTGTGCGGTGCAGGCATTGCGGATATAGGCATTGTACGCG
Organism: Sphingomicrobium sp.; assembly: GCA_040006255.1. Taxonomy (GTDB): domain Bacteria; phylum Pseudomonadota; class Alphaproteobacteria; order Sphingomonadales; family Sphingomonadaceae; genus Sphingomicrobium. The sequence goes on along the minus strand of JBDTXI010000123.1, from coordinate 12,690 downwards.
TCGGCCGCGACCTTTTCGCTCGACGCTCTGTTGCTTGCTTCCCGAAGACAGGTCTTGAATCCGTCTCGAGGACCATTGATCACGGCCTGACCGGCCGTCAGGAAAATCGCGGAGGCGCCCAGCAATGCAATCATCGAACCTCTCCCCAGGCAAACGACGAATGCGGGGAGAATGACTCTTTTTCGTTGGAATTGGAAGAGCTTATTGGTGGCGGTGCATGATTGAGCGGCTCGTCCCGGGACTGCACGTCGTGGCGACGCCGATCGGCAACCTCGGCGACCTCAGTCCGCGCGCCGCCGACACCCTTCGCCGCGCCGACCGGATCCTTGCCGAAGACACCCGAGTCACAGCGAAATTGCTCGCGCACATCGGGGCGAAAGTGCCGATGGTGCGCTACAACGACCACACGAACGCTGAGGAGCGCGACCGCATCGTCGAGCGCCTCGGCGAAGACTCCGTCGCTTTGGTCAGCGACGCCGGAACGCCGCTCATCTCCGACCCCGGCTACAAGCTGGTGCGCGCCGCGCGCGCCGCCGGGCATGAGGTCCACGCGGTCCCCGGCCCGTGCGCCGCCATCTCCGCCTTGTCCCTCGCCGGGCTGCCGACCGACCGCTTCCTCTTCCTCGGCTTCCTTCCCGCCAAGGCCAAGGCGCGCGCCGACTCGATCGCCGAAGTCGCGGGCGTCCGCGCCACGCTCGTTTTCTACGAGAGCGGCCCGCGCCTGGGGGACACGCTGGCGGCGCTGGCCGCCGCGCTCGGGAAGCGCGAAGCGGCCGTGGCGCGCGAGCTGACCAAGCTGCACGAGGAGTGCGTCACCGGCACGCTGGCCGAGCTGTCCGAACGCTACGCCGGCGCATCCCTCAAGGGCGAAATCGTAATCGTCGTCGGCCCGCCGGGGGAAGCGGCGCAAGCGAGCGACGCCGAGCTCGATGCCGCACTCGATGAAGCGCTCAAGCATTTGTCGCCCTCGCGCGCCGCCGCGGATGTCGCCGAGCGGCTCAACGTGCCGCGCAAGCGCGCTTACGCCCGCGCGCTCGAGCGCTCGGCGTGAACCGCCAGGCCGCCGAGCAGCGCGGCCGCGGCGCCGAGACGCTCGCCTGCTGGTATTTGCGTTTCAAGGGCTGGCGGATTCTCGCGCGGCGCGCCCGCGTGCGCGGCGGCGAAGTCGATATCGTCGCCCGCCGCGGCCGCATGCTCGCGTTCGTCGAGGTCAAGGCCCGCGCGACCGAGGACGCCGCCGCCTTTGCGCTCGACCACTGGCGCCTGCGCAGAGTCGTCGTCGCCGCCGAGCAGCTCGCCCCGCGCTACATGCGCGACGGCGACGACGTCCGCATCGACGCCCTCTTCATCGTCCCCCGCCGCTGACCCAAACACCTCGTCAACGTCTCGCAAGGGTGACAAAGGCCGAGCTCTAAACTAGGCCGCGCGGCCATGGCCCTTCGCGTCGCCGTGCAGATGGACCCGCTCGAGCGGATCAACGTCGCCGGGGATTCGACCTTCGCCATCATGCTCAAGGCGCAGGAGCTCGGGCACGTCCTTTATCATTACACGTCCGATGCGCTGAGCTGGGCCGAGGGGCGGCTGTGGACGATGGGCTATCCGGTCACCGTCCAGCGCGTCGCCGGCGATCATTTCCACTTCGGCAAACCGCAGATCCTCGATCTTGGCCGAGACGTCGACGTGGTGCTGATGCGCCAGGACCCGCCGTTCGACCTCGGCTACATCACCGCGACCCATTTGCTCGAGCGGATCCAAAGCGAGACGCTGGTGGTCAACGATCCGGCCAGCGTCCGCAACGCGCCCGAGAAACTGTGGGTGCTCGATTTCGCCCGGTTCATGCCGCCAACCGCTCTCACCCGCTCGCTCGGCCTGAGTCGCAAGTTCCTCGCCGAGCATGGCGAAATCGTCATCAAGCCCCTGCACGGTTTTGCCGGCGGATCGGTCTTCCGCATCGGCCCCGACGGCCGCAACCTCGCCGCGCTCATCGAGCTGTTCAACGCGACCTATCGCGAACCCCATGTCGTCCAGAAATTCCTCCCCGAGATCGCCGCGGGCGACAAGCGAATCGTGCTGGTCGACGGCGAAATCGCGGGCGCGATCAACCGCGTGCCGGGCGAAGGTGAGATCCGCTCCAACCTCGCCGTCGGCGGAACGGCGGCGAAGACCGAGCTGACGCCGCGCGAGGAAGAGATTTGCGCGGCGCTCGCCCCCGAGCTCAAGAGACGCGGCCTGCTGTTCGTCGGCATCGACGTGATCGGCGGCCAGTGGCTGACCGAGATCAACGTCACCTCCCCCACCGGCATCGTCGCCATCGACGCGCTGAACGGGACCGACACCCCGGCCCTGATCTGGGCTGCGATCGAGCGGCGCCTGGGCGGCGGGACGTGAGTGCTTTAATTCGAGCGGTGATTGAGGGCTTTTGATCGTGCCCCGGATAGAGGTGCCGTTCGACCGGAGAATGATGCCTTGGCCCAACGTCCGCATGGGTGGAAAACAGCCATTTCGCCGCGGTTAATCTCGTAGGGTAAGTGACCAATTCTGACCAATAAGCTGGTGGCCGAACGAATGATGCGGCGTCTCGTCACCAACCGTGAAACCAAAGCGCTCGTAAAGACTTCGTGCCGACGTCAGGACACTGTTGGTCCATAAGTGGAGCTGCGCATATCCGATTGCTTTCGCGCGTTCGATGCAAGTCGCGATCAGCAGCGCGCCCACTCCGGCCCCCCGCGCCTGAGGCTCAACATACAATAGCCGGAGCTTCGCAATGTCCGGCGCATCTCCACGGACAAGAAAGATCGATCCGACCATCTCCCTACCCAACTCAGCGATCCACGCCCCTTCTCGAGCAGGGTCAAACTTTGTGTGGAAGTCCGAAAGTATCTTGGCGACGAGCGCCTCATAATCCTGGCCCCAGCCGAACTCCTCAGCGTAGACGATTGCCTGTCTGGCGGTGATCAGGCCCAAATCGCCCACGCGTAGCCCGCGAAGACTGACGCGGGTCGGATTTGCCGCAGCGTCCAGGGCTTCTGCCATCAACCTCGCCGCCCCAAGCAGTTGATTGCTGCGTCGTCGTCCGAGGTCGTCCAAAAAGCCGCCGATTGCGCGGTCCGTGCGGGCGTTAAGATCTTCGAACGCGCGCCGGCCGGCTTCGGTTAAATAGAGCAGTTGCTGCCTGCCGTGATTGGGGTTCTCGCGAACGGCTATGAGCTTTTGGTTGGCGAAGCGCTTGAGGGTCCGGCTGATCTGGGCACGGTCCATCTTCAGGCAACGACCGATCTCGGCAGCTGTCGCTCCTGAGCGCTGAGCCATTTCGTACAGGACACGTGCCTCGCTAAGCGTGAAGGGACCGTCATCAAGGCGGGAATCGAGCAGCCCAAGCCGGTTCGTGTACAGCCTATTGAACGCGCGAAGAAGACCAACTGCATCGACATCTTGATCCAACATGATGCGGACAGTCGTTTAGAATGTTGACTGAGTCAACACTCGTGTGACTCGCAATATGAGGCGGCGCGCCGCCATACGCCAGTTTACAGCCGCAACAACTCCCCTTGTTACTTCCGCGCCTTGCCCGCGCCGGCGCCCGCGACCACAAAGCGCCAATGGATCTCGACGATCAAATCCATCGCTATTTCGGGACGTCCGAGCTGGCGTCGGTCCCGGCCCCGGCGCTGCAGGCCGGGATCGAGCGCATGACTGTCGATCTCGGCCTGGCGAGCGACCCCGGCGAGCGCTTTGCCTTGTGGGCATTGCTTCATCTGCTCGGTTCCGCCCCGGACCTCGACGTCGCGTTCGACCGCGAGGCGGACCGCGACGCCGCGCGCAATTTCATGGACATGCTGAGCGTCCCGGGTGCTTCGTAGCAATGCGGACAACGGAGTGGTTTGACCTGTTTAACATAGATCAAATCTAGTAACGCGCCTGCCGACTCTAACCTGATGAGTCGAGGAGGCCTCAGATGACGCAGACCGCGATCGCGCCCGCATCCGAGCAATGGCTGGAAGGCAAGGGCGGCAGGATCTTCACCCGCCACTGGGAGCCTGACTCCGCCCCCAGGGCCAGCCTCGTTCTTTGCCACGGCGTCAACTCGCATTCGGGTCAATACGTCCGTGCCGCTGAAACCTTTGCCAGCCGCGGCTTCGCGGTAACCGCGCTCGACCTTCGTGGCCGCGGCAAGTCCGACGGCGAGCGATTCTACATCGACAGCATCGACGATTATGTCTCCCACTTGAGCCAGGCGATCGAGCTTGCGCGCTCGAAGCATCCCGAACTGCCGCTCTACCTGCTCGGGCACAGCGCCGGTGGGGTGACGTCGGTGACCTATGCCCTCGACCACCAGGACCAGATCGACGGACTGATCTGCGAAAGCTTCGCGTTCCGGGTTTACGCGCCCGACGTGGCGCTTAAGCTGCTTGAGGGTGCGAGCCATATCATCCCGCACGTCCATGTCCTCAAGCTGCCGATGGAGGCCTTCTCGCGCGATCCCGAATGGGTCGCGCAGCTCAAGGCCGACCCGCTGACCCACGAAGAGTCACAGCCGGTCGAAACCGTTGCCGCCTTCGCCCGCGCCGGCGAACGGTTCGAGCGCGAGTTTGCGCGCATCACGCTGCCAGTGCTGATCCTCCATGGCACCGCGGACAAGGCAACGCGGCCGGATGGCAGCCAGCAATTCTTCGACGAAGCCGGTTCCGCCGACAAGACGCTCAAGCTCTACGACGGCCATTACGATGACCTCCTGAACGACCTCGGCCGCGAGCAGGTGTTCGATGACATAATCGGCTGGATGGAGGCGCGCCTGGTCCAGTCACCAATGGCGGAAGCGCCGATCACAACTCTCGTCACCTAGCCCGCCCCGCCGCCCGTCGGGACCACCGAGGACCGGGAACATCTTGTATCCGCCTCTTTGCAGGAGACTCCCATGCGCTTCATTCTTGCGGTCGCCCTGTTGCTGACATTGGCGGCCCCAGCCGCGGCTCAAGTTCCGTCTTTCCCGCCGGCGATCCACACCGAGGAAATCGCGACCAATGGCGCGACCATTCACACGCGCGTTGGGGGCAAGGGGCCCGCCGTCCTGTTGCTCCACGGCTATGGCGAGACGGGTGACATGTGGTCCCCCATGGCCGCCGATTTGATGGGCGATCACACGGTGATCGCCCCCGATCTGCGCGGGCTCGGCCTCTCATCCAAGCCGCAGTCGGGCTTCGACAAGAAGAACCAGGCGCAGGACGTCGCGGGCGTTCTCGACAAGCTCGGCATCCGGCAAGTCGACCTCGTCACCCACGACATCGGAAACATGGTCGGCTTCGCCTTCGCCATGCAGCATCCGGATCGCGTCCGGCGCTTTGTCCTGATCGACGCGCCGGTGCCCGGAATTGGGCCATGGGAAGAGATTCTCAAGAACCCGTTGCTATGGCACTTCCGCTTTGGCGGGCCGGACATGGAGCGGCTCGTCGCCGGCCGCGAGCGCATCTATCTCGACCGCTTCTGGAATGAGTTCTCGGCTGATCCGAAGCATTTCGACGAAGCTTCGCGAGAGCATTACGCAAAGCTCTACGCTTTGCCGGGCGCGATGCACTCCGGATTCGAGCAATTCCATGCGTTCGACCAGGACGCAATCGACAACCGCGCGATGCTCACCGCCAACGGCAAGCTGAAGATGCCGGTCTTGGCGCTGGGCGGCGAGAAGAGCTTCGGCGCGCAGATGGCCGAGGTCATGCGCGCGGGAGCCGACAATGTGACCGGCGGCATCGTGCCGGGCTCCGGTCACTGGATCATGGAAGAGAACCCGAGCGCGACGGTGAAGCTCGTTCGCGCCTTCCTCGACGCCCCTGATCGTTCGGACAGGGGCGTCCATGGCCGCGCGCCGCACGCTATGTATTTCATCCAGAATGGTTATTTAGCGATCGATTTACCGCTTGACGCTATCGAAGCAGGTGTCGCGGGCCGGGGGTTACCCCACTACCCCTGAGCCGCGGCGAGTTTACGGGCCTCTGCTTTTAGGCACGGGGGTGGGCGTGGCGGTAAACGTCCAACAGACGCGCCGCGTCCACCTCCGTGTAAATCTGCGTCGACGACAGGCTCGCATGACCGAGCAGCTCCTGCAACGCACGCAAGTCAGCCCCGCGCGCCAGCAGGTGCGTCGCGAAGCTGTGCCGCAACGCATGCGGCGTCAGCGTTTCCGGAAGACCCAGCCGCCGCCGCGCCGCCGCCACCGCGCGCCGCACCAGATCGGCATTGAGCGGACCGCCGCGCGCTCCGACGAACAGGGGCGCCTCGCCGCTCAGCGGATAGGGGCAGCGGCGAACATAATCCTCGATCGCTTCGCGTGCCGCCGGCACCACCGGGACGATGCGCGTTTTCGACCGTTTGCCGGTGACTCGCAGCGTCGCCCCGAGCGGAAGCGCGCGCGCGGTCAGCGACAGGGCCTCGGCGACCCGCAACCCCGCACCGTACAGCAGCAACAGAATGGCGAGGTCGCGCGCGCCGATCCACGGAGCGCTCGCCGCCTCCGCGGCATTTTCGGCCAGCTCCATCGCCTCCTCGGGCGCCGCCGGCCGGGGCAAGGTCCGCGGGCGTTTGGGTGCGCGGGTGCGCGGCAGCTGGGCATGGCTCCCCTGCTGTTCGGCGGCATATTTGAGGAAGGCGCGAACGCCCGATAGCTCGCGCGCGGCCGACGACGGACCGAGCCCCTCCCCGCGCCGCTGGGCGAGAAAGGCGCGCAGGTCGGCCGCGGTGAGCCCGAGCAGGTCGGCGGGGCCGATCGCCTGCGCGCGATAGCCGCCTAGAAACTGGATCAGCCGATGCGCGGTGGCGGCATAGGCGCGCACGGTGTGCGCGGAGCGGCGGCGGTCGTGCTGGAGATGGCCCGCCCAACGGGCGGCAAGCGCGCGGGCCGGATGGTCGTTCAGTTGTTGGGAAGCGTCAGCCACTTGCGGATCATAGCCGCAACGCTGTTGCCGAGGAACATCAGCAATTCGGAGCCGTGGCGGGCGTCGAGGCTGAGCGCCTGGCGCTGGCCGAGCGCGAGCAGCCCGACCGGCAGAGGTGGCTCGCAGTCGATGCGGATCAATGCCTCGGCCCGGATGAGGTCGCACGCGGGGCCGAACAAGGGATGGCCGCGCTCGACAGTGCGCATCTGCACCCCGTCGACGCAGCCGATCGCCCGGCGGAGGATTTTCGGGTCGACGACCTGCACGCCCGAGCCGTCGGCGCGAAAGCCGCGGTCGCCGACGATCAGCGACAATGCCACAGCGTCAATGCCGAGGATCAGCGGCCAGTCCTGGGTGACCACGTGCAGTAGCCCGTCGATTCCGTCAGCGTCGATGGCGGCAAGGACGGCGCTGTGGATCGATGCCACCGCGCCCGAGTGGCCGCGGGCAAAAGCGATGAGATCTTCGTTGGCTTCTTCCACGGCGCCGAGCCGGTCGCGCAGATGCGCCACCGCCCGTTCCTCGAAGGGGATCACCGTCGCCATGGGCCCGAGAATACGCCCGCAGCGGTTAATTTCCTACTGAAAGACCCGAATGCCTTTGACTGAGCTCAAACGAAAAGCGGCGGCGCCTTTTGGGCACCGCCGCTTCGTACTGAATTAAAGCGCGAGGCTTACTTCAGGCTGTTCGACACGTTGTTGAACGTGGTGTTCAGCTTGGTGCCGATGCCCTGCATCGCGCCAATCGCCGCAACGGCGATGAGGGCCGCAATGAGGCCGTACTCGATGGCGGTCGCGCCCTTCGTATTTTTAATCAGCTTGAGAAACTTGCTCATGGTCTAACTCCTTGGTTCCAAGTGCAGCGGCGTTGGCCGCCGCGACCTGCAGTCCACCAGCAGGATGCGAAGGAACCTAAGGCCCAAGCCGTTAGGAAAGAGTGAAGCGCGTAGGTTGCTGAAAGGTTAAGCCTGTTTTCCGAAGCACCTGGGGTTAAATGATTTTTTGCCCCGTCGCTTCCCAGTCCTTGAGGAAGCTGGCGATGCCCGAATCGGTCAGCGGATGCTTGAACAGCTGCTGGATGATTTTGGGCGGAGCGGTCATCACGTCGGCTCCGATCTTGGCCGCTTCGACGATATGGATCGGGTGGCGCACGCTCGCCACCAGTATCTGCGTGGCGAAGTCGTAATTGTCGTAGATGAGGCGGATGTCGGCGATCAGCGCCATGCCATCGAACCCGACGTCGTCATGACGGCCGACAAATGGCGAGACGAAGGTCGCCCCCGCCTTGGCCGCGAGCAGCGCTTGCGCCGCCGAGAAGCACAGGGTGACGTTGACCATCGTCCCGTCGGAAGTCAGCGCCTTGCACACCTTCAGGCCGGCGGGCGTGAGCGGCACCTTGACCGTGATATTGCCGGCGATTTTGCGCAGCACCTCGGCCTCGCGCATCATGCCGTCGTAATCGAGCGCCACGACCTCGGCGGAGACGGGGCCGCTGACCACTCCCGCGATCTCGCGCACGACCTCGAGGAAATCGCGGCCGGACTTGTGGATGAGGCTCGGGTTGGTGGTCACACCGTCGAGCAGGCCCTCGTCGGCAAGGGCCCGAATCTCGGCGATCTCGGCGGTGTCGGCGAAAAACTTCATGGTTTGCGTGTGCCCCGGCTTTGGTGGATGTGCGGCGGCATAGCCGGTGCCGTTGGGGCCGTCATCCGGGTATCGAAGCGGAGATCGAAGCATTGTCATCCCTCCCCCTCGTGGGGAGGGTTGGGTGGGGGCACGTCATCGGCGACCGCCGATGGCGCCGACAAAGAAATCTCTTCGGCCGCGGCCGCGCCCGGCCCCCCACCCAACCTCCCCCACAACGGGGAGGCTGACTGATGCGCTTCGCCGGCTCAGTCTCTACTCAGCATGAGCGGAGTCGTTATGAGAGCTAACGGAGGCAAGTGATGAGCGAGCACGTGCGCGTGGAGAGACAAGGCGGGGTGCTGGCGATCACCCTCGCCCGCCCCGAGCGGCGCAACGCCATCACCGTCGCCATGTACGCCGCGCTCGCCGAAGCGGTCGAGAGCGCTGCGGGCGACGAGACAATTCGTCTGATCACCGTCCAGGGCGAGGGACAGGACTTTGCCGCCGGCAACGACCTCGCCGATTTCCTCAACGCTTTGCCGCGCGACACCACCGACATTCCCGTGTGGCGGCTGCTCCGCGCGCTCGCCCGATGCGAAACGCCGATCGTCGCCGCGGTCCACGGCAATTGCGTCGGCATCGGCACCACGATGCTGCTGCACTGCGACCTGGTCGTGGCCGAGGAAGGCGCGCGCTTCTCGCTGCCGTTCGTCGACCTCGCGCTGGTGCCCGAGGCGGCGAGCTCGCTGTTGCTGCCGCGGCTCGCCGGCCGCCGACGCGCCGCGCGCTATCTGCTGCTCGGCGAGTCGTTCGGGGTCGAGGAAGCGATGGAGATCGGGTTAGTTAGTCACCGGTCAGCCGCGGGGGAGCTGGGCGGGATCTTCCGCGACGTGGTCGAGCGCCTGCTCGCCAAGCCTGCCGGGGCGCTGCGCGAGACCCAGAGATTGCTGCGCGCCGGGACGCGCGATGAAATCCTCGAGCGGATGCGGCTGGAAGGCGAGGTTTTCGCCGAACGGCTGGGCTCGGAGGAAGCCAAAGCGGCGATCGGCGCCTTTTTCGAACGGAAGAAGCCGAAGCCCTCAGTCTAGGACGAGCTGGCGATCCACACGCGCTTGGAGCGGCTGACGTTGATCGTCGGGCCGGGGTACAACAGCAGGTCGGTGGGCTGCGTGTAATTGACGCTCAGGTCGTAATAGAAGCCGGTGCCGCCGTCGGTTCCGGTCGTCGGATCGGAGACGGTGAAAGTTCCCGGCCCGATGCCATAAACGCTGTCGGTGATCTTGGTCTTGACCTGAGTCGTCGTCGGCGTGCTGCATCCCGTGCTCGTGGGATTGACGCACAACGTCGCGTAGCGCGCGCCTTCGCCCAGCGCCTGCTGGATGCCGGCCATCGCGCGATAGACCTGCGCGAGCTGGACGAACATCCAGATCATCACGATCAGGACCGGCAAGGCGAACGCCATTTCGATGGCGGCGACGCCGTCCTGGTCACGGAGAATGCGACGCCGCATCTTCATTGCGTCCTCATTCCGGCCGTGGCGGACAGGTGATAGGTCCCGTCGCCGTTGATGAAGGAAAAGGTGATCGGGAACAGTGGCGTATATTTGTCGGTCACCGCAATCTCGATGTAGCGTGCTTCCGACGCAGTTCCCGAAGCGCAGACGAACGCGTCGAAGGTGGGCGCATCGGTGCTCGTTTGCGTGGCGATGCCGCCGCCCGAAGCAACGCATTCAAGCCGATAAGTGACGGTTACGTCGCTGGTCGTGATCGGGCTGGTCTTGCACGTCCCGTTCGTGTTGGTGCCGTTAACCTGGCACACAGCCTCGGTCTTGAGCGTGCCTTCGACGGTGTCGTTCGCGGTGGTCTGCATGATCCGCTCGATGGCGCGCTGGGCGCCCTGCTCGAGCGCCAACTTGCGGCTGAACGCGTTGCTCATGTCGACGATGCCGATCACCATCAACGCCAGTACCGGCGCGATGAGCGCAAGCTCGATCACCGCTGCGCCGCGCTCGTTAGCGGCGAGACGAGGCAAACGGACGCGCATCATGCTACCAGCCTCACCATCCGGGTCACGCTGGTGCCGCCGGGGAAACCATAGGCAGAGCAATCGCTGAGCTTTTTGAACTTGTTAGTCGTGGTGTTATTGCCGCTGAAGTTTATCCGACGAGCCACGAACATCGTGCAAACTGCTGTCGTTGTCCCGTCACCGTTGTAGTCGAGCTGCTGACTTGGGAAGTACAGGGCGCCCTGAATAATCGAGTTATTGTTACCATTGATCTTATTGGTCGATCCGCCATCCACCGCGCGCCGATCCTGGTAAATCGCGATGCCCTTGTACGTGCCCGTCGTCGGAGACGTCATATTCACGTTGGCGCCAGCGTTCGATTTGAACTGACCGATAGTGGCGCTGGTAGCCGTGCTTTGGTTGGTGAGCACAATTGTGCAACTGCTGCACGTCAGGTTTCCTTGGATGGTGGCATCCCCGCCATTGACGTAGATAGTCGCGCCGCTCCCGAAGAGAGTGTCGAGGTTTAGCGTTCTGTTCGAACCGACCGACAATGACGAGAAGCAATTGACACCGGACGCGATTGTCGTGGTTCTGTCGGTAAGCGCGGTGCTTGTGCAGTTCATATTCGACGGAGCGGGCGTGACGTTCGCGAACGGATCATCAATTGGGGGCGAATATGGGCGGTACGACTGGACGTTCCAGTTGCTCGACTGTTGAATGCCGCCGACGCCCGCCACCGCTTCAGCCGTAACCGCCGAGCTGCCGCCAGCGGCCGCCGAGTTGGTCGACGGCGAGTTCGAGTACATGACGCAATCGGGCATGTAGATGCCGGCGCTGCCTGTGATGTTGATGCCCGTCTGGCTCGCGCTGGTCTCACGCGCGTTGATACAAGCCTCGCCGCCAGAGGGGATGCTCGCCGCTGTCGACGCCGCGAGAATCGTCGGCGCCGTGCTCAGGAAAAACGAGCTGAACGAAAGCGGCTGCTGAATCGCCACGCTGACGGAGACCTGATTGGTCAGCGCGCCGGAGTTGGCGGGGAAGCTGACCTGTGGAAAGCCAGTCTTCAGCGAATAAAAGGTATGCAGGTTGAGGCTGAGGTCGTGCGACACAGCCGATGATGTCGTCGTCGTCGCTCCGGCCGCATTCTCGCGATTGTATACACCGGCGATCGCGGCGGAATCGGCAGCGCGTTGCAACTGGCGTTTCCACATGGTCCATTGGATCGTGTCGCTGGCGAGACCGGCGGCGCCGACGAACAGCGGCAGGCACGCGGCGGCTATCGCGAGAGTGTTCCCGCGGTTGTTGCGCCACAGCTTCCCGAAAAAAGAGATCATCGGAGACACCCTGTCAAAACCTTGCACGTCGAAGCCGCTCTACCGCCTTCACGGTGACCGAAGTGTTCAAACAATTGGTTAAAGTTCTTGAACCGGTCCCGCTGCGGGACGCGGGTTGCAAGCAGCTGTATTGCCATTATAATACAGTCGAAGCCTCTTGCACGGTGTGCGCCAGCCGTTCACCGTTGCCGGCAATCCCGCGCGAGAGGGACGGAAAGGACTAAATATGGCCACCGAACCGGCACCGGATACGATTGCGGCCACCGGCACCGCGACCAAGCTCAAACTCGATCCACCCGACGCGCTGCAGCCCGTGCCCGTAGCGGAAGCGGCTGGATTGGTGCCGTTGAAAGTCGAGGAAACGACCGAACTCGACAAGCGCGTCACGCAGTACGTCGATGAGCTTGCGAAGCTGGACACCAACAGTCCGGAGTTCGGCAAGAAGGTCGATCAGCTGACGACGATGGGCCGCAAGGAGATTTCCGAGGCCGCCGGCGCGTCCAACCGCTTCCTCGATCGCCCGGTCAAGGCGATCGACAAGGATAGCGGGATCGGCGCGGACCTCACGGAGCTCCGGCGCACCGTCGAAGCGCTCGATCCCAAGGAGGCGACCAAGACCCGCAAGCTTCTCGGAATCATTCCGTTCGGCAACAGGGTCGATAAGTATTTCGACAAATATCGCAGCTCGCAGACCCATATTTCGAAGATCCTCAGCAGCCTCGGCAACGGCAAGGACGAGCTGCTGATGGACAATGCCGCGATCGACACCGAACGCGCCGGCTTGTGGAAGACGATGCA
>JBDTXI010000122.1:0-3604 GCA_040006255.1 Sphingomicrobium sp. | reverse complement strand
CCACCGGCCCCGATCCCGGCCCGCCGCCGCCGTGCGGGGTCGAGAACGTCTTGTGGAGGTTGATGTGCATCGCATCGATGCCGAGGTCGCCGGGGCGCACCTTGCCGACGATCGCGTTGAAGTTGGCGCCGTCGCAATAGACGAACCCGCCCGCGGCATGCACCGCCTCGGAGATCGCAATCATGTCCGGCTCGAACAGCCCGCATGTGTTGGGGTTGGTGATCATCACCGCGGCGACGTCCGGCCCCAGCCGCGCCTTCAAGGCTTCGAGGTCGACGCGGCCGGCGGAAGTCGCCGGGATGTTCTCGACCCGGTAGCCGGCAAAAGCGGCGGTCGCCGGGTTGGTGCCGTGCGCGCTCTCCGGAACAAGCACGACCTGCCGCTTGTCGCCGCGCGCCTCGAGCGCCGCGCGGATGCACAGCAAGCCGCACAACTCGCCATGCGCGCCCGCTTTCGGGCTCATTGCGACGCCGTACATCCCAGTGAGATCAAGCAGCCAGAAGGCGAGTTCATTGATGACTTGCAGCGCGCCTTGCACGGTCTCCTGCGGCTGGAGCGGATGGACGTCGGCAAAGCCCGGTAGCCGAGCGACCTTCTCGTTCAAGCGTGGGTTATGCTTCATCGTGCACGATCCGAGCGGGAACAATCCGAGATCGATGGCATAGTTTTGTCGGGACAGCCGGGTGTAATGACGCACGGCCTCAGGCTCGCTGAGCCCGGGAAGCCCGATCGGGAGCGAACGCTCGAGGCCGGCGACGCGCACAGCCCGGTTCGGCACGTCCCCAAAATCGACACCGTACCGATTCGTTGAACCGCTCTCGAACAGCAACGGCTCCTCGAGCATGAGCGCGCGATTGCCAGTCACCGTTTGCGTTTCACCCTGCTCGTTCGCTGGCGACGACGGCCGCCAGCCGGAAGGATTGACGGTCATCGGACCACCTCCTTCAGCGCCGCTTCGAAGGCGGCGACATCCGCGTCGCTGACCGTTTCGGTGACTGCGATGACGAGGCCGTTCTGCAAGGCCTCCGCTCCCGGATAGAGGCGCCCCAGCGATACTCCGCCGAGTACCCCCTTCTCGACTATCGCGTGCACCGCCGGCCGAGCCTCGACCGGCAGCTTCAGCGTGAATTCGTTGAAGAACGCGTCGTTGACGATCTCGACGCCGGGGATCGCCGCCAGCCGCTCCGCCGCCTCGCACGCGCGCGCGTGATTCAGGGAAGCGAGTTGGCGCAGCCCCTTTTCGCCGAGCAACGCTAGGTGGATGGTGAACGCCAGCGCGCACAGCACCGAGCTGGTGCAGATGTTCGACGTCGCTTTCTCGCGGCGGATATGCTGCTCGCGCGTCGAGAGGGTCAGCACGAACCCGCGCTTGCCCTCGGCATCGACGGTCTGGCCCGCGAGCCGCCCCGGCATCTGCCGCACATGCTTTTCGCGGCAGGCGAACAGCCCGACATACGGGCCGCCGAACTGCAGCCCGACGCCGATCGACTGCCCTTCGCCGACCACGATGTCAGCGCCCATCTCGCCCGGCGACTTGATCAGCCCCAGCGCAACTGGCTCGGTGACGACCGCGATCAGCAGCGCCCCTTGCGCGTGCGCCGCTTCCGCGATCGGCGTCAGGTCGGTGATCCGCCCGAGAATATCGGGGTACTGGACGACGACCGCGCTGGTCTCGGCGTCGATACTCGCGATCAGTCGCTCGGCGTCGGTTGCGGCCGTCAGCTCCGGAAGCGCGGTCTCGAGCGCGTCCTCGGTGAACTTCGCCATCGTTTTGGCGACGGCGACGTAATGCGGGTGCACGCCGGACGAGATCACGCTCTTCTTCCGCCGCGTGATGCGGTGCGCCATCGAGATCGCTTCCCACATCGCGGTCGAGCCGTCGTACATCGAGGCGTTGGCGACCTCGCAGCCGAACAGGCGCGCGACCTGCGTCTGGAACTCGAACATCATCTGCAGCGTGCCCTGCGCGATCTCGGGCTGGTAGGGCGTGTAGCTGGTCAGCAGCTCGCCGCGCTGGATGAGATGGTCGACGCTCGCCGGGATGTGGTGCCTGTACGCGCCGCAGCCGAGGAAGAAGGGGACGTCGCCGGCGACCATGTTCTTGCGCGACAGAGCGGTCATGTGCCGCTCAACCGCCATTTCCGACGCGTGCAGCGGCAGGCCGTGGATCGGCCCCTTGAGCCGCAGCACTTCAGGCACATCGCGGAACAATTCGTCGATCGAGCTCGCGCCGACCACCCGCAGCATGTCGCTGCGATCGGTATCGCTCAACGGCAGATAACGCATCAGTTGGGCTTTCTCATGATGAAGCGGAGGCGGACGTAATCGGCGACATTGGTGCCGACGCGATCGGCAACGGCGGCGGCAATGTCGGCGCGCTCTTCCTCGGGCACTTCGGCGCGGTCGAGCCAGCCGCGGCGGAAGGTGGTGACCCACGCCGCGACGCCATGCTCGAGCGGGGTCGGCCGTTCGATCAGCCGCGCGTCCACGTCCTTGAACCCCGCTTGCTCATAGATCGCGACGAAATCCTCGACCCCCGGGTACCAGTTGGCGGCAAAGGTCGGCGGCCCGAACCCGCGCGCGACGAGCACGTCATCGAGCGCCTCGCGCAGAGCGGCAAGATTGCCGTCGCCGCCCATCTCGCCGGCGAAGCGCCCGCCGAACTTCAGCGCGAACCAGATCGCCCGCGCCGCGCGCTCCTTGTCGAGCACCCAGTGCAGCGTCGCGTTGGAGAAAGCGGCGTCGAACGCTTCGCTGAAGCGCAGGTCGGCGGCGTCCATCAGCCGCGCGTCGATCCCCCGCGCCTTGGCCGCCGCGACCATGCTGAGGCTATTGTCGATTCCGACCACCGTCGCGCCGCGCTCGATAATCTTTTCGGTCAGCGCCCCGTCGCCGCAGCCGACGTCGAGGACGTGCTCGCCCGGCTTCGGGTCGAGCAGGTCGAGCGCCGCCTCCCCGAGCTCAGCGACGAAGCCGCCGACCCGCGCATATTCCGCGGCGTCCCATTTGCTGGTCGAGACAACGGTGACGCTCAAAGCGTCTTCACCCACTCGCGGTAGGACGCTTCGTCCATCAAGCCGTCAATCTCGCCCGGATCGTCGAGCTTGAGCTTGAAGAACCACCCCTCGCCTTCGGGGTCGCGGTTGATGATCGCGGGATCGTCGGCGATCGCCGGATTGCCCTCCGTCACCTCGCCCGAGACCGGCGCGTAGACGTCGGACGCGGCCTTCACCGATTCGACGACGGCCGCTTCCTGGCCCCTGCTCACCCGCCGCCCCGCTTCGGGCACTTCGGCAAAGACGATGTCGCCAAGCGCTTGCTGCGCATGGTCCGAAATGCCGATGGTCGCGGTGTCGCCCTCGACCCGGATCCATTCGTGCTCCTTGGTGAAATAGACAGGCATCAGGGGGCTCCCTTGCGGTGATAACGGTGGGGGACGAACGGCATGGCGGCGACGCGGGCCTCGAATAATTTGCCGCGCTGCTCGAGCTTCAGGGCGGTGCCGACGTCGGCCAGATGGCTGGCGACATAGCCCATGGCGATCGGGCACTGCAGCGAGGGCGAGAAGCCGCCGCTGGTGATCTTGCCGACCTCATTGCCTTCG
>JBDTXI010000121.1:0-14562 GCA_040006255.1 Sphingomicrobium sp. | reverse complement strand
AGTCGCGTCAGATCATGGTCGGCTCCGTCCCCGTCGGCGGAGACGCGCCGATCACTGTCCAGACCATGACGAATACGCCGACCGCCGACGCCAAAGCGACCATCGACCAGATCCGCCGCTGCGAGGACGCGGGCGTCGACATCATCCGCGTCTCTTGCCCGGATAGGGAAAGCACGGCGGCGCTGAAGGAAATCGTGCGCTCGGCGAACGTCCCGATCGTCGCCGACATCCACTTTCACTACAAGCGCGCACTGGAGGCAGCGGACGCGGGCGCGGCGTGCCTGCGGATCAATCCCGGCAACATCGGCTCGGAAGAGCGCGTCAAGGAGGTGATCGCCGCAGCGCGCGCCAACGGCTGCGCGATCCGCATCGGCGTGAACGCCGGAAGCCTGGAAAAGGACCTGCTCGAGAAGTATGGCGAGCCTTGCCCCGAGGCCCTGGTCGAAAGTGCCCTCGACCATATCCGCATCCTCGAGGACCATGGTTTTCGCGACTATAAGGTCGCGGTCAAAGCGAGCGACGTGTTCCTCGCCGTCGCCGCCTACCAGCAGCTCGCCGACCAGGTCGATTGCCCATTGCACCTCGGGGTCACCGAGGCCGGCGGCCTGATCGGCGGGACGGTCAAGTCGGCGCTCGGCATCGGGTCCCTGCTGTGGGCGGGGATCGGCGACACCATCCGGGTCTCATTGTCGGCCGAGCCGGAGGAAGAAGTCCGCGTTGGCTATGAAATCCTAAAAAGCCTCGGCATTCGCAACCGCGGAGTCCGCGTGGTCTCCTGCCCGAGCTGCGCGCGCCAGGGCTTCGACGTCATTCGCACCGTCGAAGCGCTCGAGGAGCGGCTGCAGCACATCAAGACCCCGATGTCGCTGTCGGTGCTCGGCTGCGTCGTCAACGGACCCGGCGAAGCGCGCGAGACCGACATCGGGATCACCGGCGGCGGCAACGGCACCCACATGGTCTATTTGTCGGGCGTTACCGATCACCACGTCAAGGACGCGGGGATGATCGATCACATCGTCAGGCTGGTCGAAGCGAAGGCGGCGGAGATCGAAGCCGGGGCCGAACCGCACCCGACCCTCGACGCCGCCGAATAGGGTTTAACCATTTTTCAAACCCCGGAGCGCATCCTTGCGCAATGGTGAAGTTTCTCCTGATCCTGGCGGTTGGCGGAGCGCTGGCGAACGGCCTCGCCCGTTCCGAGCCGCCGTTGCTGATCGACTCTTCGCAGACCGCCCCCGCGGCGCCCCTCAACGCATCGAACTGACCGCGCTCAGCCTGTCCGGGGGATAGGCGAGCACCGCTATCGACCGCTAAGCGCCGATGCGTGAACCGCGTAGCGCAACACTCCCTCAAGGCCTTCGCGGTCGCGCTCGGCGCGGTTGCCGTGCTGTCGATCATGGACGCGGTGATGAAGCATCTCGTCCTCGCCATCGGCATCCTTGCCGTGAGCGTCTGGCGGTCGCTCGCCAACTTTCTGGTCAGCGGTCTCCTCTATCTTCCGCGACGCGCCGGCTGGCCGGAGGGCAAGACGTTGCGCGTGCACGTCGGCCGCGGAATCGTCGTCACCGTGATGGCGTTTCTGTTCTTCTGGGGCATCGGCCGAGTGCCGCTCGCGCAAGGCATCGCCCTGACCTTCATCGCGCCGCTGATTGCCTTGCTGCTCGCCGCGATTTTTCTCAAGGAACGGATCGGTTCGCGATCGATCGCGGGCTCGGTCGCGGCCTTCGGCGGGGTCATTGTGATCGTGCTCGGCCAAACGCGCGCGCTGGTCGGCCCAGACGTGCTGCTCGGCAGCGCCGCGATCCTCCTCTCGGCGCTTTGTTACGCCGCAAACATCGTGCTGATGCGCCACCAGGCGCTCGCCGCGAGGCCGCTCGAAATCAACTTCTTCCAGTCGGCGACGGTGATGAGCTTGTGGCTTGTCGCAACGTTGTTCGTGGGTCTGCCCGCCTGGCCCGGCGTACATTGGGGCTGGATCGCGATTGCCTGCCTGATGTCGACATCGGGCACCTTGCTCTTCGCCTGGGCTTATGCGCGCGGCGAAGCGAGTTATCTCGCCGTGACCGAATATAGCGCGTTCCTATGGGCGGCCGCTCTCGGCTGGCTGGTGTTTCGCGAAGGCGTCTCCAGCTACACTCTGGCCGGTGCGGCGCTCATCGTCGGCGGTTGCGTCGTCGCGGCCAAACGCAAAATTCCCGCGCTGCCGGAGATCGACGTGGCAGCCTAGCCCGATGCCAGCACGTTGATCGTAAAAGCCAGCGCCCCGATATTGAACGCGAACGCGGCCAGGCAATGCATCGTTACAACCTTGCGCACGTGGGTTTCGGTGATCTCCACATCGGAGGTCGCGAACGCCATTCCGCACGCGAAAGAAAAATAGACGAAGTCCCAATAGACGGGGTGAGGCGTGCGCGGAAACTGGAAGCCGAGGCAGCCGATCTTGGGACGAATGTAGGCAAGGTGCGCATAATGCAGGGCGTACACGATGTTGCTGAACAGCCAGGCAAGCGCCAACGTGGCGATGATCAGCCCTTTGGTGAACGGCTCGGGGTTATGGCCCACGGTTTCGGCGGCAATGGCGATCAGCAACACCATCATGACGATGCCGGTGAGCGCGAGCAGAAAGCCGCGGTTCGCGTCATTGGCTTCAGCATGCTCGCGGATTGCGGCCGCTTCGCGTGTACCCAGAAGCGGAATGCACGAGAACAGGAAAACCAGCGCCGCCGCATCGAAGCCAGCCATCGCCCCAAGCGCCCATCCGTGCAGCGCGCCTGCGGCGAGAGGGCTGCCGATGAGAAGGATCAGAAGGAACGCGAGGAAGCGTGGTGGCCCTACGACGTTGCCGATGCCCCTCCGGTCAGCCATGGACATGGTCATTACCGCACCGAAGCTGCGCGTCCAGTGAAAGGAAGTTCATGCCCTGGTTATGGCTGGTCGTCGGCGGCCTGTTCGAGGTGGGGTTCACGACCTCGCTGCGCTTCGTCGACGGCTTCCGCAATTTGCCGTGGACGATCGCCTTCCTCATTTCCGTCGCGATCAGCATGGGGCTGCTCGAGGTCGCCTCGCGCTCAATCCCGATGGGCACCGCTTATGCGGTGTGGGGCGGTATCGGCGCGGTCGGGACCGTCGCCGTCGGCATCCTCTGGTTCGAAGAACCTTCGAGCGCGGTCCGACTGCTGCTGATCCTCGCCATCGTCGTCGCGATCGTTGCGCTCCGCCTCACCGCCTAAGGGATTATTCCGCCGCCTCGGCGGTTTCCTCCGCCAGGCGTTCGGCGGCCTGGCGGTACCACAGGTCCGCATAGACCCCGCTATGCCCGAGCAATTGCTCGTGCGTCCCGCGCTCTACGGCCTGACCATCGTCCAGCACCACGATCTGATCGGCGTTGACGATTGTCGACAGGCGGTGCGCAATCATGATCGTCGTGCGGCTTTGCGCGACCCGGTCGAGCGTTTCCTGAATCGCGTCCTCGGTCCGGCTGTCGAGCGCCGAGGTGGCTTCGTCGAGCACCAGGATCGGCGGGTTCTTGAGCAGGGTCCGGGCGATCGCCACCCGCTGCTTTTCGCCGCCCGAGAGCTTCAGCCCGCGCTCGCCCACCATCGACTCATATTTCCCCGGGAGCACGCCGATGAAGCGGTCAATCGCCGCTCCGCGCGCCGCCGCTTCGATCTCTCCCTGCGATGCGCCGTCGCGGCCGTAGCCGATGTTGTAACCGATGGTGTCGTTGAACAGCACCGTGTCCTGCGGGACGATGCCGATCGCGGCGCGAAGGCTCTTCTGGCTGACGTCCGCGATGTCCTGGCCGTCGATGGTGACGCGGCCCGCGCCGGGGTCGTAGAAGCGGTAGAGCAAGCGGGCGATGGTCGACTTGCCGGCGCCGGACGGGCCGACGATCGCGCAACTCGTCCCCGGCGGGATGTCGAGATAGAGCCCGCGCAGAATCTCGCGCCCCGGCTCATAGCCGAAGCGAACGGCTTCGAACCGCACCGCCCCCCTGGTCACTACGAGCGGATTCGCGGCGGCCTTGTCGACGACCTCCGACGGCGTGTCGATCAGGTCGAACATCGCCTCCATGTCGATCAGGCCCTGGCGGATCGAGCGGTAGACCCAGCCGAGCATGTCGAGCGGCCGGAAGAGCTGCATCAAAAGGCCGTTAATCCACACCACGTCGCCGGGGCTGAACCGCCCCATGCTCCAGCCCCAGACGGTGAACACCATCGCGCCCGCCATCATCGCATTGGTGATCAGCGACTGGCCGATGTTGAGCCAGGCGAGGCTGACCTCGTTGCGCACCGAGGCGCGCGCGAAGGCGCCGACCGCTTCCTCATAGCGCTTGGCCTCGCGGTCCTCGGCGCCGAAATATTTCACCGTTTCGTAGTTGAGCAGGGAATCGACGGCCCGGCCGATGGCCCGGTTGTCGACATCGTTCATTTGCCGCTGAATGTGCGAGCGCCAGTCGGTCACCTGGCGAGTGAAGGCGATATAGACCGCAACGATGGCGAGCGTCGCGGCGACGAGGCCGCCGCCAAACTTGACGAAGAAGATCACGCAAATCGCGGCGAGTTCGATCACCGTGGGGGCGATGTTGAAGAGCAGGAAATAGAGCATCATGTCGATGCTCTTGGTTCCGCGTTCGACGATCTTGGTCAGCGAGCCGGTCCGCCGCTCGAGATGGAAGCGGAGGCTGAGGTCGTGGACGTGGCGAAACACCCGGCCCGCCAGCCTCCGCGCCGCATCCTGCCCAACCTTTTCGAAAATCGCGTTGCGCAGATTGTCGGTCAGGACCCCGCCGAAGCGGCCCGCGGCATAGGCAACGACGAGCGCCGCGACGACCGCGAACGCGGCGTGCGCGCTCATCCGGTCGACCGCCAGCTTGAGCGCGTAAGGAATGGCTAGCGTGATCGCTTTGCCGGCCAGGACCAACACGACGGCCGCCACCACACGCGTCTTCAGCTCCGCCTCGCCCTTCGGCCACAGCATCGGCAAGAAGCGCCACAGCGCGCGGAAGCTGCCGGAAGGTTTGTTGCTGGGAGGGGAGCTTGCCACGGCCCCTAGTTAGGGAGCCTGCGGCGGAGCGGCAATTCAGGCGGGTTGAAATGCGGGAACGGGGAGAGGTCCCGAGGGTTCGTCCAGCAAAGGAGATTCGCCCATGTCCGACGTTATGGAACCGATGATCCGTGAGGATCAGCTGCCCGGTCACGAAAGCGAGCTCGAGCCCAAGCCGGACTGGCAGCCGCGCTACAAGGGCTCGGACCGGCTGTTGGGCAAAGTCGCGCTGATTACCGGGGCCGACAGCGGAATCGGGCGCGCCGTCGCCGCCTTGTTCGCGCGCGAGGGCGCCGATGTCGCGATCCTCTATCTGTGCGAGCACGACGACGCCGCGAAGACCCGCGAGATCGTCGAGCATGAAGGCCGCCGCGCTATCACGATCGCGGGCGACATCGGCGATAAGGCTTTTTGCGAGCGCGCGGTCGGCCAGGTGGTGGAGCAGCTCGGCCGGCTCGACATTCTCGTCAACAACGCCGGCGAACAGCACCCCGATAAGGATATCCGCGACATCACCGAGGAGCAGCTGCGACGCACGTTCCAGACCAACATCTTCGGGATGTTCTTCCTCACCCAGGCTGCCCTGCCGCACCTGAAAAAGGGGTCGACGGTTATCAACTGCACGTCCGAAACGATGTACAAGGGTTCGCCTTTGCTGCTCGATTACAGCGCGACCAAGGGCGCCATCACCGCCTTCACCCGGTCGCTGGCGAAGAATCTCGTCGAACAGGGCATTCGCGTGAACGGAGTCGCGCCGGGCCCGATCTGGACTCCGCTCAACCCGTTCGGCGGGCAGCCGCCCGAGAAGGTCAAAGATTTCGGCAAGAACACGCCGATGGGCCGCCCCGGCCAGCCGAACGAGGTCGCGCCGGCGTTCCTGTTCCTCGCCTGCGAGGACTCGAGCTATATGATCGGGCAGGTGCTGCACCCGGACGGGGGCAACACCAGCTCGAGCTGAGGATGCGAACGGCTTGACCTCGTCGCGCGCGGCCTTCTAGCCCGCGGACATGAATGTTCGCGGTAACGAGGCGGTGGCCGCTTTCCAGCGTGGCGATGTCGCGCAGGCTCGAAGTCTCACTGAAGAGCAGCTCGCAAGTGAGCCTGATTCCGCGCGCCTTCAGCACCTCATGGGTTTGATCGAATGCCGGAGCGGTAATGTTGATGAGGGCGTCGGGTGGCTGCGGAAGGCAATGGACGCGGACCCGGACAACGTCGCCTTCCGGGTCATGCTGGTCCGCGCCTTGGTCGATTCGGGCAAGGCCGACGAAGCGCTCGATATCGCCGCTCCGCGGTCGGCCAGCACTCCGGCGGACCTCGCTTTGTGGCACGCGAGGGCGGAAGCTGCGGATAGTGCTGGAAACGCCGAAGCCGCCGTGGAAGCTTGGCAGGTGCTCGCCACAGCGCGGCAAAAGGACTGGCGGGCATGGGCCAATCTTGGGGAATCGCTCGGAAGGCTCGAAAGATGGCCGGAGGCGGCAGTGGCGCTGGGCCGCGCGTGGGATCTCGATCGCGTCGACCGGTCGCTCCAGCAGAAGTACGCGAGCGCGCTTGCCTGGGCCGGGCAATATGACGAGAGCGCCGATCAGCTCCGCGAGATGCTCGAGGCGGGTCCGGAAGATCTGGGAATTCGCCTGACGCTTGCTCGTCTCTACGCCGATCTGGGCCGCAACAAGGACCGGATCGAGCAGCTCGACATCGCTTCCAGACATGCGCTCGGCGAGGCCAGCTCCGCCCACGCCGAGACCGGCCTCATCCGCATCGCGCTTCCCGGCCACGATCCATCGGAGCCCGTCTCCGAGGAAGGCATAAAGGCGGTGAGGGAACTTGCCCTCCTGCTCGAACGGACGAGCCGAATCGATGCCTTGCGTGACCTGCTGGCCGACGCCGAGAAGCTCAATATCCCCCGCGAACGTCTTGCCTACCCCGCGGCTGCGGCGGCACTCAAGGATGGGAATGCTGCCGAAGCAAAGCGGTTGCTGGCGTTCGAGGAGGAACAATCCGATCCGGTCCGGCGGCATCGCTTGACCGCCAAGATCGACGACCTGCTCGGAAACTCGGCGGGCGCCTTTTCCGCGGCGGACGCGATGAACCGCGCGATGCCCGACTTCGATCGCTGGGTGCGCGATGCCGCCGAGCACCGGCGACAGCTTCGCGGATACGAACGACGCATTGGACCCGACTGGATCGCCAGCCTTCATCCGCTCGCACGGGGCGATTGCCGCGCCCCCGCATTCCTAGTCGGCTTTCCGCGCTCCGGGACGACGTTGCTCGACACCTTTTTGATGGGTCATCCGGAAACGAAGGTGCTCGAGGAGTTTCACATGCTCGGAGCAGCGGAGAAGGTGCTCGGCAATGTCAGCGACCTCCCCGGCCGATCGCCCGCGCAGCTCGCGGAGGGGCGCCGCGCCTATTTCGAGGAGATCGACCGGCACGTGGACCCGAGCTTCCCTGGATTGATCATCGACAAGCTGCCGCTCAATTTGCTCGCCCTTCCACTGATCTACACCCTGTTCCCCGAGGCACGCGTCATCTTCGCGCAGCGCCATCCCTGCGACTCGGTGCTGAGTTGCTTCATGCAGAGCTTCACGCTCAACCATGCCATGGCCTGCTTTCTCAGGATCGCGGACGCGGCCGATTTGTACGATGTGGCCATGGGCATATTCACGCGGTCGCGTGATCTTCTGCCGCTGGCGGTGCACACGCTCGTCTATGAGGAGTTGATTGCCGACCCGGAAAAGGCCCTTCGGCCGCTAGTCGCGTTCCTCGGCCTCGAATGGCAGGCTGAGCTCCTCGACCACCGCTCGACGGCCATGGCGCGCGGAGCGATCGGCACCCCGAGCTACGACCAGGTCACCGAGCCGCTGAGCAAGGCTCCGGCGGGCCGTTGGCGGCGGTATGAGGAACAGCTCGCGCCGGTGCTCCCGGTGCTGCTGCCCTGGGCGGAGCGGCTGGGCTACCCCGATTGACTGTCCGGATCCGGACAGAAGCGCACAATCGGAATACCCTTCCCGCGCAATTTACCAACTTCTGGGGCGCGTCACCTTTAATGCACGTGAATCAGACGGGCGCCCTACTGTAATATAACGATTTTCTTTAATTGGCACGGCCCCTGCATTGATAATGGCATGAACCCGATGGTCGGGTTCGGCAGAAATCAAAGGGTTATCCAATGTTCGCGACTTTCAATTCCGTCCGTCAGACCGCCACCGTTTTCGCCGGTGCTTTCGTCTCCGCCCTCCTGCTCGTTTCGGCCGCCACCTCGCTGCCGATCGCCTGAGCTCACTCGAAACAAGGGAAGTAGCAATGAACGGACGTTTCCTCATCAACCGGCCCGACGCCAAGGTCATGGGCGTTGCCGCGGGACTTGCCGACTACAGCGGCGTCGATCCGACAATCGTCCGCCTGGCCTTCATCGCAGCGACGCTGCTGACCGGCCCGGTGATGATCTTCTTCTATCTCGTGACGGGGCTGCTGGCGCCGCGCCAATAAGCGCCAGCTCCCCTTTCACGCCGGCCGGGCAAAGCTCATGATGCCGGCGTGTCCGCTCCCGATCCGTATAATCTCCAGCGCTTAATAGACGCCCAGCAAAGCGTGTTCGCGACCGCCTTGTCCGAGCTCGTCGCCGGATCGAAGCGAAGTCACTGGATGTGGTTCGTCTTTCCCCAGCTCGCCGGTCTCGGCCGCAGCTCCACCGCGATATTCTACGGCATCGGCGGACTCGACGAAGCGCGGGCTTATTTCGAGCATCCGCTGCTCGGAGCCCGCCTGAGGCAATCGCTGGAGGCGTTGCGGGCCTGGACGGACAAGCGGTCAGCGGAGCAGACTTTCGGGGGCGTCGACGCGGTGAAGCTGCGCTCCTGCCTGACCTTGTTCGACTGTGTTTCGCCGCACGATCTCTTTGCCACGGGGCTCGCGGCGTTCTTCGCCGGTGAGGCTGATGAACGGACGCTCGCGCTTCTGGCACCGACGCGCTAGGAACGCGCGTCATTGAGGAGGATCCGCCATGCGTAAGCTGTTGTTGGGGCTGGCTGCTGCCGGTTTCATGATTACCCCGGTCAGCGCGGCGCTTCCCGTCGGAGCGAAGGCTCCCGATTTCATCACCACCGGCGCCGTCGGGGGCAAGACGTTCAAGCTCCGCCTCACAGAACAGCTGAAGAGGGGGCCTGTGGTCCTTTATTTCTTCCCCAAGGCGTTCACCAGCGGCTGCACCGCCGAGGCGCACGCCTTCAGCGAAAGCATCGGCGACTTCAAAAAGGCCGGTGCGCAGGTGATCGGCATGTCGGCCGATGATATCAAAACGCTGCAGGACTTTTCGACCAAGGAATGCCGCAGCGCCTTTGCGGTGGCGACCGCAACTCCAGAAACGCAGAAGGCGTATGACGTAGCCTGGGCCGCTCACCCCGGGATCACGACTCGAACGTCGTACGTGATCGACCGGAATGGCAAAATCGCGATGGTCCACGACGATCTCGATTTCAGCCAGCATGTGGCCAAGACCCTTGCCGCGGTTCGCACACTCAAATAAGCCAATCGAGAGGCCCGGATCAGGCGGTTGCGCAAGGCCTCGCATTTAAAATCGAGACGCAGGCGGAACTGTTTCGCTGGTCCAAGCGCTCTCGCGCGGTTGTAACAACATTGGGGAAAGCACATGAAAACTTCGACAGCGCTTGCAGTTGCCCTCGGGCTTGCGGCTCTCACTGCCTGCAAACAGAATCCGCAACAGAACGCCGCAGACAATATCGAAGCGAACGCCGAGAGCGTCGCCGACAACATCACCGCGAACGCAGACAATGTCGCCGACAACATGACCGCCAACGCTTCGAACGAAGCCGCAGCGGTGAAGAACGAGGCGGAAAATAAGGCTGACGCGATCAAGGACGCAGCCGAAAACAAGGCGGATGCGGTCAAGAATTCGGCCAACACAATGTAAAAACGTGCGAGTTTCCGACTGTGAAGGGCGTCCGCCGCGCGGGCGCCCTTTTTTCATTCACGCGAGAAATTTTTCATTCACCCGAGAAATAATGCCGCCCGCCCAGGCCCCTATTCGGGCGCGTTCAAGCTGCTTTGTCCGCGCTTCGGCAATGCGGGGTCCAACGTTTCCCAGGCGATCTTGTGCTCGAGCCAGATCTCGACCGTGGGTGGGTAAAGATCGGGATCGTCGAGCGTGCCGGTGGTGATGTCGACGTGGTCCGGCCGCGACGAACGGCGATAACCGACCAAGGTCCCGCAACTGTGGCAGTGCAGCCATTCGATACCGCGAGACGATGAATAAGCGACCGGCTCGTCTGACAGCCATTCGAATGCCGCTTTGTCGAACACCGCCCAAGCGACGTTGGTGCCGCCGCTCGCCCGACGGCATGAACGGCAGTGGCAGAGGGTTCTTGCGACCGCCTCGCCGGACACTTGATAGCGCACCGCGCCACAAAGGCAGCGGCCTTCCGCCGTGCCTCCGCTCACGGATCGTTCCGGTCGACGAGGACCGCGGTGAAACCATCGACAACTCGTGGTTGTCGCTCAAACCATTCCGGCGCGGGCTCGTCAGAAAAGAAGCGCGTCACTCAAGCCTATTGCTGTGAGCTTGCAGCCCACACAAGCCCGCGTCCTCAATTTTGTTTGCCGAGGTCGAGGACGACGATCGGGCCGAAGTCGAGGGTTTGGCGCGCGGTGGCGAGGTGCATCGTCGCGGTCAGCGCGCCTGCCGCATAATCCTTGTCCGCCGCGCCCTTGATCTGGACCAGCTTCCATTCCGGACCGATCTCGGCGGACTGGTTGAACAAGGCCGACCACGGCGCCGAAGCAAGCTGGACGGCATTGTAGGGAAGGGTCGTCGTCGCCGCGCCATTCTCACCCTTCTCGAGCCGCACCCAGAATGCGAGTACGAGTTGGTCGCCAGCCTTGACCGGCTTGGTCACCGGGCTGCCGATCGCGCTGTCCCACACGTTCTTGCCCTTCGCTGCGATCTGGACGCGGATAGCCTTGCCCCCCTGCACCTTGGGATCGTCGTGGAGCAATGCTTTGGCGCCGTTCACTTGCGGGGCACCGGGATCGTTGACGATACTGCTGGCGAGGTCCGCCGGCTGCGCCGCCACGGCGGCAAGCGGGAGGAGAGTCAGGCAGGCACCGGCAAGCAATTTAAGCATCACACGTCTCCCCTCGAACGGGACGAAGCTAAACACGCCTTGTTAGCGCTATCAAGGCCGCTTTGCCTTTTCGTTCGGAATCCGGGAGCGGATTAACCTTTTCTAAGAAGGCATCAGCGCAAAAGCTGTCCGCAGAGATTCACGCGGAGGCTGGCATGGGAGCGCCCAATTCGGGCATGGAAGCGGCCGAGCGGCCGG
The DNA here is from genome assembly GCA_040006255.1 of Sphingomicrobium sp. Classification (GTDB taxonomy): domain Bacteria; phylum Pseudomonadota; class Alphaproteobacteria; order Sphingomonadales; family Sphingomonadaceae; genus Sphingomicrobium. The sequence goes on along the minus strand of JBDTXI010000121.1, from coordinate 3,178 downwards.
AAGCGGATGCGCTGCTCAGCGCGTTCCGCACGATTGCCAGTACCGAGCGGCGCCGCCATTCGAGCGTGCTCAATTATTGGCTGTCGATCCGCGGCGACAAGGAATTCCCGCCCCTCCACGATCTGGACCCGCTGGAACTGTCCGATGCCGGGCCCGCGTCAATCCTTCTCGAACTCATCAGCGGCGGCCACGACGGCGAAATCCGCCATGTCGGCGATACGCTGAAACCCTATGTCGGCGTCGACAAAATCATCGACGCGCCGAGCCCGTCGCTCCTGTCGTGCATCGCCAAGAAGCTGCCGATCGTCGCCATCTCGCGCGATTTCCTCGCTTTCGAGGACGAGTTCGCAACCGCGGACGGCACGGTCCGCTGCTGGGTGACGCTGCTGCCGCTGAGCGCCGGCGGTGCCTGGGTCGATTATGTCTATGCGCTGGTGAGCCTCGAAGGCGCGTCGGCCAAGGGCGCCGAGCCGGCCAGGAAAACCACGAAAAAGGCCGAGGCCCCAAAAGCGGTGCCCGAGCCGGCCGAAGAGGTGAGCGAGGCCGTTCCCGAACCGGCCCAAGAGATCGCCCAGGTGCTTGCCGAAGAGGCTGAAGAGGCCGGTGCGGCGGATGAGGAGCCGGGCGAAGACGTGAAGGAGGTTATCGCCGAAGAGACTGACGAGGTCAGCGCCGCCGAAAAAGAGCCTGCCGAAGAGGTCGCGAAGGTCAACGAAACTGTTCCCGATCTGGTCGAAGAAGTCAGCGACGCCGTTGCCGAGCAAGCCGGCGCGGTGGCCGACGAGGTTGTCGAGGAGCCCGAGGCCGTTCCGGCTCCGGAGGCGGTCGAAGACAGTCCCGTCGAGGAACTGCAACTCGTTGCTGACGAACCCGAAGTGGCTGCGGAAACGGAGCAGTCCCAGGACGAACCGGAGACCTTCGAAGCCGTCGAGCCCGAGGCTCCGGCGCCAAAAGCGACACCGGGCTTCGCCAAATTGTTCGACAGTCTCGCCGGTCTCACCGGATTTTATGGAAGCGAGCCGGTCAAGGTCGAGCCGGTGATCCCGGCAGCCGAGCCAGTCGACGAGCTCCCGCCCGAGCAGCCGGCGGCCGCGGAAATGGTGTCCTCAGAAGCGCCGGTGGCCGAAGTTGAAGCACCGGCCGCGGAAGAGTTGGTCCAAGAATATATCGCCGAAGAAGTCGCCGCGGTCGAGCAACCGCAAACACGTCAAGCGGAAGTCTCCGCCACAGCATTGGAGGGATCCTTGCAAAGCAAACTCACCGAAGTCCGCGCCAAAGCCGACGAGGCCCGCGCGGCCAAGCTCAGGGCCAGTACCGCTCTCAACGAGGGCCTCGCCGCGGCTTATGATTTCGCGCTCGATGCCGAGGACGCTCCGGAGGAATATCTGCGGCTGGTCGAAGCCCAGGGACTGAAGATCCAGCTGCGCTCGCCGATGAAGCCGGTGGTCAAGCTCGCCTTCGACGGCCTGTGCGACGAAGCGACGATCGCCCAGCTTGAAGCGGTGCTCGCCTGGGCGCTGAAGGAAGAGCTGCCGCGCGGCTCGCTGGCCGAACGGATCGACGCCGAAGGCGGGATTGGCGGATTGCTGAACGAAGCGAAGAAGGCCGCCTGAGCGGCCGTCCGCCGGCAGTGGCGTTCTATTTGCTGGCAGGCTTGTCCCGGCCGAGGCGGAAACCTTCGACCAGCGCATCGACCGCGCACTGGCGCGAAAGCTCGGCGAGAATGTGAATCTGGTCGTCATCGGCCTGCCGCGCCAGCCAATGCGTGCGGGTAGCGATGTTGCGCAGGTCCTTGACCGCTTTCTCGTTGAGCTGCGCGTTTTCCTTGAGCAGCTTTTCGAGCACCGCTTCGGCAAGCGGTTTTTCAAACTCGATGCCGACGAATTCCTGGCAGTGCCACACAACTTGGCAATATTGGTTCTCGAGACCCCCGATGGCGAGCCAGATCTTGGTCTGGTCGGTCACCTGCGACGAGCATTCGATGCGGCAACCGTGAGTGGAAATGTCGATGACCCGCACTTGCGCCTTGCTGCGGCTGCCCTCGCGCATCGTCGCCGAGAGGTTGAGCGCGGCCCGGTTGGCGCGCCTGCGTTCGGGCTGGGCTTCGGGCCGTGTCGCGGAATCCGCCATGTGAACTTACCCTTCGAGCACCCTTGTGCGCAAAGAGGGTGAAGAAATGGTTGCGGGAACGGCGGCTAGCCGGGGCAGCCTTTCGGCAGCTATGATGGGGCAACGAGGCGCATCCGCGCCGGCGCAGGAGAGCGACCATGGCCAAGGGACAGCAGAGAAAGAGCAAGGAAGCGCGCAAGCCGAAAAAGGAAAAGGTCAAGACCATTGCCGCCAATCCGTCGCAGAAAGGCGGCGTGCGCGGACTGGAGAATTTGAAGAACAGCTAGCCGGTCGATTTTTTGTACGAAGTACTAAACATCAATGACCTCCGTCCGCATTCTCATCGACGCCGACGCCTGCCCGGTGAAGGAGGAAATCTACAAGGTCGCCTTCCGCCGCGGGGTGCCGGTGCGCGTGGTCAGCAACAGCTTCATCCGCGTGCCCGCCCATCCGCTGATCGAGCGCGTGCTCGTCTCGGACAAGTTCGACGCCGCCGACGAGTGGATCGTCGAGCAGGCCGACGCGAAGACGGTGGTCATCACCGGGGACATCCTGCTCGCCGACCGCTGCCTGAAGAAGGCCGCGACCGTCATCGGCCACAACGGCAAGCCGTTCACCGCGGCGAGCATCGGCGGCGCCATCGCGACTCGGGCGATCATGGCCGATTTGCGCAGCGGCGCCGGCATGACCGGCGGACCGGCTCCGTTCGCCAAAGCCGACCGGTCGCGGTTCCTGCAGGCGCTGGATGAGGCGCTGGTGCGGTTGGGGCAGTAATCGCGATCGCAACCCGTGTCCGGGCGCGCTCGAAGGCGCACGGGCCTTACGTTGCGTCCGTCGGAGCTTGGGCGAGCGCTTCGGAGAGGACCGCGCCGACCGTCTTGGCGTAGTTCGAGAACATCGCGACGATCGCCTCGTCGCTGACCTGGCGCGGTGCCGGATCGATCGCGCACAAGGTGCCGAAGAAGCTTCCGTCCTCGAGATGGATCGGGAATGCGCAATAGCTCTTGAAGCCGTAGATCACCGGCACCGGATGCCGCGACCATTTGATGTCGTCGCTGGCGTCGTCGAA
>JBDTXI010000120.1:0-16190 GCA_040006255.1 Sphingomicrobium sp. | reverse complement strand
CACTTCTTCGCCAACGAACTCGACCTCCTCATGAAATCGGTCGACGATTATCTCGACATGCGGCTCGCCAGCGACCCGATCAAGCCGCCTACACTGTCCAGATCATCACGTTCATAACAAGGACTAGCGCGGCGACGATCATCAGGACGCCGCGCAGGCGAGTTTCGCGAGCGATCATCAGTTTCACGCCGCCGGCGATCAGCAGGAAGGCGGCGACCATGGCGATCGCCATCGCAACCGATGAATAACTCTCCATTTTCGTCCCTAGCTTCATCAAGACTTAACCAGAATTGGTCCACATTGGCGTAATGCCAGCCGCTGATCAGGAAGCGCGCCTCGACGAGGCGTTCGAGCGGATCGAGGAAACGATCCTGCCGTGCATCGCGATGATGCTCGAAACGCTGATCGACGCCTCCGAATCGGTCGCAGAAGGAGAGCGCCGCTTTCTCGTCGGCGAGCTCAAGACTCTCGCGGCCGAGCTCGAGGAGCTGACCCAGGCGGTCGAGCGCTCGAGCCCAGCCCATGTCGAGCCGGGCGAATATCGCACGCGCGGCGCCGCCTAAGCCTCCTCGGCGACGATTCGGGCGTGAAGCGCCGGATCGACGTTCCCGCCCGACAACACGACCACGGTCCCCTCGCCAGGCTCGACCTTCCCCGCGAGCAGCGCGGCCAGGCCCACCGCCCCTCCCGGTTCGACGATCAGGTTATGCCTTTGCCAGGCGAAGCGCATCGCATCGGCAACTTCCGCATCGCTGACGGACAAGAATATCGCTCCGCGCTCCCGGAGGATGCCAAAAGTTATCGGAGACACGCGGGGAGTCTGGAGCGCGTCGCAAAACGTGTAGGGCGCGTCCGCCGCTACCGCCACAATCTCTCCCCCTTCCAGCGAACGCCCCATGTCGTCCCAACCGTCGGGCTCGACGATCACAATCTCCGCCTCCGGACAGGCGAGCGCGATTCCTGACGCTAGCCCGCCGCCGCCGCACGGGATGATGATCTGTCGGAGCGGCTCAGGCATCTGCTCCAGGATTTCGAGCCCCGCGGTCCCCTGCCCGGCTACGATCGTCGGATCGTCGAAGCTGGGAACAACGGTCGCGCCGGTTCCGGCCGAAATTTTCGCGGCAATGGCTTCGCGGCTCTCCGTCCGCCGGTCGTAGAAAACGATCTCGGCGCCCTCACCGCGGGTGCCTTGGACCTTCACTTGCGGCGCGTCCGCCGGCATTACGATGACCGCGCGAATGCCAAGCCGCCGCGCCGCGATGGCGACTCCGCGCGCGTGGTTGCCCGACGAGAAAGCGACGGCGCCGCGCGCCCGCTCGTCCGGCGAGAGTTGCAGCAGGCGGTTGGTCGCGCCCCGCAGCTTGAACGCCCCTCCGGTCTGCAGGCACTCGCATTTGAGCCAAACCCTGGCTCCTGCGACCTTGGTCTCAATCAGCGGCGTGCGCTCGACCTCGCCCGCGATCCGCGCTCCCGCTTCCGCCACGTCATTGTGGGTCACGATCGCGGGATCTGCTAACTCGTTGATATTTCACCTTTTCGATTAGCCGTTGCGTACCAGCGACATTTGGTTGGGAATGAGAGGCTCCGGGACCAAAAGATCTTGCGTCGGGGGACCCCCGAACATATATCGCGCTCCCGCTGCCCCATGGGACTTCCAACCGCAAGGCAGCTTTGGTTTGAACATGACTGTTGGAGGTCCCTTGAGTTGCACAAGCATCATCGCCCGCTGGGGCTAGCGAACTTGCTGAGCGGCGCCCGCGCGGGTGTCGATATCGCCAGGCTTACTCCGGTCCAACCGGTCACGCTGCTGCGTCCGCATGCGGCGCGCCGTGCCGCGCGCTTCTTCGTCGAGAAGTTCCCCGGCCGGTCGCTCTATGCGGTGAAGGCGAATCCGTCCCCTGACCTTCTTCGCATCCTGTGGGATTCTGGGGTTACTCATTACGACGTGGCGTCGATCGGCGAGGTCCGCCTCATTGCCCAAACGCTGCCCGAAGCGGTCGGATGCTTCATGCACCCGGTCAAGGCCGAGGAGGTCATCGCCGAGGCCTATTTCGAGCATCAGGTGAAGACCTTCGCCGTCGATTCGATGGACGAACTTCAAAAAATTGTCCGCGCGACGGACGGTGCGGCCGACCTCAACCTGCTGGTCCGCATCCGCGTCGACAACGGCCACGCCAAGCTCAGCCTGGGGGCGAAGTTCGGTGCCGATCCGGCCGAGATGAAGCCGCTGTTGATCGCCACGCGCCAGGCCGCGGACGCGCTCGGACTCTGCTTTCACGTCGGTAGCCAGGCGATGAGCCCCGCCGCGTATTCCGACGCCATGGCCCGCGTTCGCGACGCGATCGTCGAAGCCGGAGTGACGGTCGATATCGTTGACGTCGGCGGCGGATTCCCGTCGGTCTATCCGGGCATGGAGCCGCCGCCGCTGGAAAACTACTTCGCGGTGATCCACGCCGGTTTCGAGGCGCTTCCGATCAGTTACTCGGCCGAATTGTGGTGCGAGCCCGGCCGCGCTTTGTGCGCCGAATATGCGAGCCTCGTGGTGCGCGTGGAAAAACGCCGCGGCGAAGAGCTGTACATCAACGACGGCGCTTATGGCGCGTTGTTCGATGCCGCGCACATCGGCTGGCGTTATCCGGTACGACTGCTGCGCGAGAGCCCCTCGCGGGTTCGTCCGGCGGCGTTCAGCTTCTACGGCCCGACGTGCGATGATCTCGATCGCATGGCCGGCCCGTTCGAGCTTCCGGCGGACGTCGGTCCCGGCGATTATATCGAGATCGGGATGCTCGGCGCCTACGGTTGCGCGATGCGCACGCGCTTCAACGGTTTCGATGCGGTCAGCACGCAGATCGTCGACGACGAGCCGATGGCGAGCCTGTACGCAGCGCCGGGCAGGATCACGCGCCCGAACGTAGTGAAGCTTTAGCGTTCGCTAGGAACGCGTCATCCCCGTGCAGGCGGGGATCCCGCTTTGTTTTCTTGATGAATCGCGATTAGCGGGATTCCCGCTTTCGCGGGAATGACGAGGATTTGTATTGCCATGACCACCGAGACGCTGATCGACCGCGGCACAGTCAACGACACCCGCAAGCAGGAGCTGCTGGCGTCGCCGGTCGAGCATATCGACATCACCAAGTTCGACGCTCGGCCGATCGTCGACGCGATGGGCAAGATGAGCTTCACCAGCCGCGATCTTGCCCGCGCGACCGGCATCTACAACCAGATGCTCGAGGATCCGGCCTGCTCGGTGATCCTGGTGGTCGCCGGTTCGACCTCGGCCGGCGGCTGCATGGATTTATATGCCGAGCTGGTGCGCTCCAACATGGTCGATGCGATTGTCGCCACGGGCGCGACGATCGTCGACATGGATTTCTTCGAAGCGCTCGGCCACAAACACTACCAAGCCAATGAAATCCCTGATGATGATACGCTGAGGTCGCTTTACATCGACCGCATCTACGACACCTACATCGACGAGGAGAAGCTGCAGGATTGCGACTTCACCATCGGCAAGATCGCCGACAGCCTCGAACCGCGCCCTTATTCGAGCCGGGCCTTCATCCGCGAGATGGGCAAGTGGCTGAGCGAGGGCAACGGCAAGAAGGACAACAGCCTGGTCAAGCTCGCCTACGAGCATGACGTGCCGATCTTCTGCCCGGCCTTCACCGACAGCTCGGCCGGCTTCGGCCTGGTCAAGCATCAGGTCGATGCGATGAGGCGCGGCGGCCACTACATGACGCTCGACAGCATCGCCGACTTCCGCGAGCTCACCGACATCAAGATCAAGGCGGGCACCACCGGTCTGCTGATGATCGGCGGCGGCGTTCCCAAGAATTTCGCGCAGGACACTGTCGTCTGCGCCGAGATCCTCGGCCACGAAGATGTTGAAGTGCACAAATATGCGGTTCAGATCACCGTCGCCGACGTCCGCGACGGCGCTTGTTCCTCCTCCACGCTGCAGGAGGCGGCAAGCTGGGGCAAGGTATCGACCGCGATGGAGCAAATGGTTTTCGCCGAGGCGACCAGCGTCCTGCCGCTGCTCGCCAGCGACGCCTGGCATCGCAGCACCTGGCGCAACCGTGAGAAGCGCCGCTTCGCCAAGCTGTTCGATTAGTCGATTGCCAACCGAAACGAACTGAAGCACCTTCCCCCTCCTCAACAGGGGGAGACTCTTCATGCACTACAGCCCGATTCTCGCGCCCATCGTGGCGCTGGTCGCGTGGACCTTGGTCGTACAGATCTGGATGTACGCGGCGCGGCTGCCGGCGATGCGGCGCGCGGGTATCGATCTCAAGGATCGAATCGGCACCCGCGGCAACGCGCTCGAAGGCGCCATCCCCGACGCCGCCAATTGGAAAGGGCACAATTACGCCCATTTGATGGAGCAGCCGACGATCTTCTACGCGATCGCGCTGACCTTGGCGCTGCTCGACTTCGGCGGCGGAATCAATCTCTACCTCGCCTGGGGCTATGTCGGCTTTCGCATCCTCCACAGCCTCATCCAGGCGACGTACAATCGCGTGCTGCACCGCTTCATCGTGTTCAACCTGGCGTCGTTCTGCCTGCTCGGGCTGACGGTGCACGCCGCCGCGCGCATTCTCCACGATTGCGGAATCATTTAACCGGCTGGCGTTTCGGGCGAGCCTGGACCTTGCCCGAGCGCTGGATCGACGACCAGCCAACGCGAGGTCCGCGCAGAGCCTGAACGACGGCCTTGATGACGACGTAATACATGATCTGGCGATAACCGAAGCGCTGGGGGATCAGCCACGCCATCAACCGCCACTGCTCGCGCCTCTCCAGGGCGAAGGCGATGAAACCGGCGGTGAGGTCGATGGCCGCGAACAGCAGCCAGAACATCGCCACCTCCTGAAGGTCGCCCTTGACCGCGGTGTAGCCATGTTCGTGGATCGAGGTGACCGTGCTGAAGACGTTCACCACCAGCGAAAGGTCGATGATCGGCGAAACGATCGCGAAGAGGAGCTGGAAGACGATGGTCTGGGGCAGCCCGACGAACGCCAGCCCGCGCGGCCGCCCTTGCACCAGGACCTTCTTGTGCTTCCAAACACACTGTATGGTGCCGAACGCCCAGCGGAACCGTTGCCGCGCAAGCTGGCGCAGCGACTGCGGCGCCTCGGTCCAGGCGATCGCGCTCTGGTCGTAGGCCACGCGCCAGCCTGCTCGCTGCACGGCGATGGTCAGGTCCTGGTCCTCGGCCAGCGTATCGGGCGGATAGCCGCCGACCTTAGCGATCGCCCGCTTGCGCCACGCCCCGACCGCGCCCGGGACCACGGTCATCGCGCCCAGGCGTGCCAGGGCTCGCCGCTCGAGGTTCTGGGCGGTGACATATTCGAGCGCCTGCCAGCGGGTCGCGATGTTGATTCGGTTGCCGACCTTGGCGTTGCCGGCGACAGCCGCCAGCTTCTCATCGCTGGCGAACCAGCGCGCCAAGCGGGCGATCGTGTCCGGCTCGAACTGGGTGTCGGCATCGAGCGCGACGACGATATCGCTCTTCGCGACCGCCAGCCCCTGATTGAGCGCGCACGCTTTCCCGCCATTGGCGAGCGTGATCAGATGGACCCGCGGATCCTTGCCGAAGAGTTTCTCGACGATCTCGGAAGTGCGGTCTTTCGATCCGTCGTCGATGACGATCACTTCGAGTTCGACCTGCTCGCTGGCGAGGACGTGGTTCACCGAGCGCTCGATCACGCGCTCCTCATTGAAGGCCGGAATGAGTACGCTGACGAATGTCTTCGGGTCGATCGCGGGACGAGCTTTCCGCGCCTCCTGCCGGGCGGATGCCAAAGCCAGGCCGGTGAGCAGCAGCGCGCGGCCGATCCCCAGCGTGATCGCCGCCGCAAACAGGAAACCGAGCGCATTGATCCCGAAGCCCAGCATTTCGAACACCGCGAGATCGGTGCGCGCCGCGAGCTGGTCGCCCGGCGACAGCGGCGGCATCACCTGCTGCATCGACAGCCCGGCCAGCTCGGAAACCGGAACGAAGCGAATGCCGCGCGAACGCAGCGTATCGATGATGATTGGCAGCGCGGCGACCGTCTGCGACCGGTCGCCGCCGGAATCGTGGAGCAGCACGATGTTGCGGCTGCATTGCGATTCCGATTCATCGTTGCAATTCGCGCTCGCGCTCAGGACCCGCGAGACGGCGTTGTTGACGATCGTCGGCACTCCGGGGCGCTGCCAGTCCTCACTGTCTACGTGGAGGCCGACTGAGACGTAGCCGCGGTTCTGCGCCTCCCACACCGGCAGGATTTCATCCGCCGTGGTCGGCTCGGCGTCGCCGAAGAACGGCGCGCGGAACAGCTTGAGCATTCGCCCGGTGAATGCCTCGAACAGCCGCTGCGTCGCGTTCAGCTCGAACAGGGTCTGCGTCTTGCCGACCGTGGCCAGGTTGGGGTGCGTGTAGGTATGGCTCCCAACCTCGTGGCCTTCGCGGATCATGCGCCCGATCAGCCCGCGTTCGGGCAGCGCATTCTCGCCGACGATGAAGAAGGTGGCGGAAACCCGCTTCTGCTGCAGGATATCGAGAACCCGCGGAGTCCAGCGTGGGTCCGGGCCGTCGTCGAACGTCAGCGCCACCAGCCCCGGACGATAGCCCGTGCGGGTGATCGTGAACGGCCGCGGCACGCGAACGAAGTCGACGTTGCCGAGAAGGCCGCTGGGCGAAAGGCTCAACCGCCGCTCGCCCGGGGTTGGCAGCGACGTAATACGCAGGATTTCGCCCTGCCCTTCGATGTCGACGTTGGTGCCTTGGGATGACAGGTTCGTCAGTCTTGCCGCGCTGCGGGGGACTTGCACATTGCGGCCGAAGATCGACCATAGTCCCGGGTCTTCCGTTCCGAGCCGCCACAGGCCGACCTCGCGGATCCCGGCGCGGTCGAGCAAGGTCAGCTGGTTGAACGCGCTTGCCGCATCGAGCAGCCACACCGTGTGCGGATGGCCGTTTTCGTCCTCGTAGGCGAAGGTGCTGTTGCTCGTGGTCCGGTCCCACGCCGGGCGAGCATCGCTGTCGGCCGCGTCGACCCACGATTCCTCCACGCCCTTCGGATCGCCGGTGCCGTCGTGCCAGTCGTAGGAATAGTTGCCGAGCGTCACGATGACCTTGTCGCGCGGCACTTGGCGAACCGCCGCCGCGACCGAGCTTGCCCACCATTGTTGCGACGCAATCGGGCCCGGCGGCCCGTCATTGGAATGTTCGTCATAAGCCATGAGGAAGATCTTGTCGGCGACGGCGGCAAAGGCGCGGATGTCCCACTGGCCAGCCACCGGCAGCGCGACGGTGACGAGCCACCCGTGGCGCGCAAAGCGCACGCGAGCCTCGCGCAGGAGCTGCAAATAGTTTTGCTGACTCGAGCGACCGAGCTCCTCGAAATCGAACACGGCGCCCGAGGCATGATTGTCGAGCAGGAACGGCTCGAGCTGGTCGAGGAGGTGCCGCCTCGCCGCCGGATCTGCGAGCAAGCTGCGGATTCCGACCGGATCGACCTGCCCATTGGTGAAATTCTGTACGACGGGCATGATCAGCGGCCGGTGCGCGGCGGAATTTATGACCACCCTGCCCGCGGGATCTGGAAGTATGCTGAACTGGTGATTGGGCCCGGTCACCGTCACCCAGTCCGGCGCGAGCCAGTCGAGGTCGCCGATATGCCGTTGCAGCGACGCCGTGGAGCTCTCGTCCCAGGGCCCGTAAAAGCCGACGTAGAGCGGCTTGTTCATCGCCGTGGCGATCGCCGTCGCGCGCTTCGCACCGACTTTCCGTGCGCTCGGCGGCCTGCTTCCGAGCAGGCGGCCGATGGCATCGTCGATCTGCCTGCTGGTCCGCGCCAGCAAAGTCGTGGTTGGCGGTCGCCGCGGCGTGCCCCGTTCGAGCGCGACCGGCAACGGCGGCTGCGCTGGAACCACGCGGATCGTCGCGAACAGGGCCGCGAGGGTAAGCACGTTGAGGAGAATGAACAGGCCAAGCGCGAGCCTGAAGCGCTTCCGGCGCCGGCCCGAAGGATCGTAGAAAATCGGCCGGTCGACCATGGTAGCCGGCTAATTCGTTACGGCAGGACGCGCCAGTGACCTTTCTGTCACCTGGGCCGCCGCTGAAACGCGGCCGCGAGCTCGGCGTGGGTCGACCAGCGAAACTGGCCGACTGGCTTCACCCAAAGGAGCGCGTAACCGCCGTCGGCCAGCGACCGCGCGTCCCGAGCGAAGGTCGCCGGATTGCAGCTGACATAAGCGATCCGGGCGACGGACGAGCGCGCGAGCGCGGCGACCTGCTCGGCCGCCCCGGCGCGCGGCGGGTCGAGAACGACCGCGTCAAACTTCGCCAATTCCGGGACGTCGAGCGGGCGGCGGTACAAATCGCGGTGCTCGACGGCGATGGCGGGTGCCGCCCGTTTCAGCGCGGCGGCGATGTCGCGCGATGCCTCCGCCGCGTAAGCCGCGCGCACCGCCAACGCGAACGTGCCGAGCCCCGCGAACAGGTCGGCGGTGCGGCGAGCATCCCCGATCGCGTCCCGCACCGCCGCGATCAGCGCGGCCTCGCCGTCCGCGGTCGCCTGGAGGAAGGCGCCCGGCGGAAACGCCACCGGCGCGCCCGAAAGGGTAACGGTCGCGGGCTCAGGTTCGTACGACACTTCCGGCCCAAGCCCGTGGTCCACGCTGAGGCGAGCAAGCCGGTGTTGCACGGCAAACGCCGTCAGCTGCTCGATCGCGGTGAGCCCCTCGCCATCCACGCCCTTCAGCAGCACATCCGCGCCTCGATCGATCAGCGTGAGCTGGACCTCGGCGGTGCGCCGCGGCGGCAGGAGGTCGACGAGCAACTCGCGCAGCGGGGCGACCAGTGCGAACAGCTCGGGCCGCAGGATATGGCATTCGCGCATATCGACGATGCGGTGGGACTTTTCCGCGTTGAAGCCGAGCGCCACGCCCCCGCCCACCTTCAACGCCCGCAACGTCGCGCGGCGGCGGCTGTTGGGCGGCGACAGATGCGGCTCACGGATATCCGCTGTCAGATCGTGTTGCGCCAGCGCGGTCTCAACGCGCGAGACCAGGTAGTCCCGATAAGCCTCGTCGTCGGCATGCTGCAGCTGGCATCCGCCGCATTCCGGAAAATGGCGGCATGGCGGCATTTGATGATGCGCGCCGAAAGCCAAAGCGCCGTCGTCCAGCACCGCGTCCCCTGGCACTCCGGTCGCCACGTGGCGGCCACTCGCTGTCACCCCGTCGCCGCGCGCCGCAATGCGGACGATCAGCTCGTTCATTCCATCATGGCAAGCGCTTGCGGGATGGCCTCGGCGAGGTCGTCGGCGATCATTTGCGGCCCCGCGATCTGCGCCGCGCGCCCATGCAGCCATACGCCGGCGCATGCCGCTTCGAATCCCGGCAGGCCTCTCGCGCGCATCGCCGCGACGATCCCCGCCAACACATCGCCCGTCCCCGCGCTCGCCAGCCAGGCCGGTGCCGGCGGAGCGAAGCCAAGCCTGCCGTCGGGCGACGCGACGAGCGTGTCGGGGCCCTTGTAGACGATCACGGCACCGGACATCCGCGCCGCCTCGAGTGCCCGCTGCGGCTTCGCTCCGGGAAGATCGCCGAACAGCTTCCGGAATTCGCCCTCGTGGGGCGTCACGATCGCATCCTGGCCCTTGAGCCGCGGCGGCTCGCCCAGATGGGTGATCGCGTCGGCATCGAGCACCTTGGGCGCGGTCGAGGTCAGCGCCAGCGTGAGCACCTGCGGCAAGTCGCCCAGGCCGGGGCCGACAAGCAGGCAGCCGATCCGTTCATCGTTGACCGGCGCGGTATCGATCTGCACGATCGCGGACGGAAGCCCCTCGATCGGGCGTGACGTGCTGACCCGGACATAGCCCGCCCCGGCGTATGCCGCCGCCTTCGCCGCGAGCGCAATCGCGCCGGGCATGCTCCCGGCCAGCGCATGGACGAGGCCGCGTGTGTATTTGTGCCCGCCGGGGTCGAGCCGCGGCAGCTGCGGCTGCCCAATCTCATGCCAGGCGTCATCGGCTTCGATCCCGATATCCGCCAAAACCACGCGTCCGCACTTGTGCATTGCCGGATGCAGCCGGTGCGCGGGTTTCAACGATCCGAAAGCGACCGTGAGATCGAAGCAGGGGACAGAGCTGAACTCGGCCCCAGAATCGCTTTCGATTCCGCTCGGCAAGTCGCACGCGGCTTTGACCACGGCGGTATCACACAATCGTGAAAGCTGTTTGACTACAACGTCTTCAAGTCCGCGCTTAAGGCCGGCACCGAAAATCGCGTCGATCACCAGCGGTGCGGGCGCGGTCTCGTCGCCCAGATCTTCAACCTCGAAGTTCCACTGCGACCGCGCCCATTTCGCGGTCTCGCTGCGCGGCTCGGCCACCTGCGCGATCCTCACCGCGACTCCGCGTTGGGCAAGGTGTCGCGCGGCGACATAACCGTCGCCCCCGTTGTTGCCCGGCCCCGTCAGGATCAGCGCGGGCAGCGGCCCGGCATAGCGGTACACCGCCTCCGCGAGCGCCGCTCCGGCCTGCTCCATCAGTTGCTCGACGCTCGTGCCCGCGTCGACCGCCCTTTGCTCGGCGGCGCGCATCTGGTCGGAGGTGAGGATCGGTCGCCCGCTAGTCATGGGCGCCGTGTCTAACGCACATGCGTCGCGAGATGCCACCATTCGCGCGGCACGGCCTCGGTCGCCAGGTCGCGCGACTCCTCGCTATCGAACAAGGCGAAGCAGGACGCGCCCGAGCCCGACATTCGAACCAGCTCCACTCCCGGGTGCACCGACAGCCACGCAAGCACGGTCTCAATCTGCGGCACGAGCGCGATCGCCGCGGCCTTGAGGTCGTTGCGGCCCTCCCACCAGTCGCCAAGCGGTCCGCGATCCTCGCCGTCCCACTGGCCGAACACTTCCGCGGTGGACAGCCGCACGCGCGGATTTAGGATCAGGACCGGCTTATCTGCCAACTCCGGCAGGTCGAGCGGCGTCAAGCGGTCACCCGCGCCCTCGCCCCGCGCCGGCAGGCTCAGCAAACAAGCCGGGACATCGCTCCCAAGCGTTGGCGCAACATCCCGCGCATGCTCGGGGTCGATCCGCCACAACGAAGTCAGCAACCGCAGCGCCGCCGCAGCGTCAGCCGACCCGCCGCCGATCCCCGATGCAACCGGCAATCTCTTGTCGAGCGTCATCGCTGCGCCACTTTCCACGCCCGCCGCCTCCCGCAGGGCCCGCGCAGCGCGGAGAACGAGATTGTCTTGCTCGTCGCCGAGTTCCTCCGCGAACGGTCCCGTCACGGCCAAAGTCAACTCGTCCGCCGGCTCGGCGCTTAACCGGTCGCCATCGGTGCAGAAGGCGAAGATGGTTTCGATCGCGTGGCGCCCGTCGGAGAGCTTGCCGCGCACGTGAAGCGCAAGGTTGAGCTTCGCCGGAGCGATTTCGCGATGCGCGAGGGTCAAGGCGCGGCGTTCGCGGGCATGAGCCCGGACGCGATCTTGGCCTTGATCCGCCCCGTGATGTCGTCTTCGGCCGTGATCAGCGCCGCTTGCCAGGCGAAGCGCGCCTCGAAGCGCCGCCCCGAGCGGAACAATGCATCGCCGAGATGCTCCTGGATTTCGGCCTGGTCAGGGTCTTTTTCGGCCGCGCGCTGCAACGTCGCGATCGCGTCTGCGACCTTGCCCCGCTTATATTGCGCCCAGCCGAGCGAATCGGTGATCGAGGCCTCGTCCGGCGAGAGCTCGCTGGCCTTGCGGATCATGGCCTCGGCCGAATCCACGTCCTCGCCCCGCTCGAGCTTCGCGTAACCCAGGAAGTTGAGCAGGATCGGCTGCTCAGGGGCGATCGTCAGCGCCTCCTGCAACGCCTGCTTGGCTTCCGGCCAGCGGTTCGCCTGGTCAAGCGCATTGGCCTGAAGGTAAAGCAAGGGCCAAAGATCGCTCTTGAGCCCTTGCGCGTGGGCCATCGCGACCGCACGGCTGTAAGCGTTGGCCGCGTCGTTGCTGCGCTTCATCGCCTGGAACACGTCGCCGAGCCGCGAGAAATCGGTGATTCCCGCGTTCGGCGCCGCTGCGGCGGCAGCGGCAATGGCATAAGCTTCGTTGAAGCGCTTGTCGTCGCTCAGGATCTTGGTTTCGACGTCACGCAGTTGCGCGCCCAAGGCATCATCGCGAGAAACGCTGCGGAGCAAGGCCAACGCCTCTTCCGTCCGCTGCTGCGAAGCGAGGAGAACGGCGAGAAGCGCCACCGCGCTGCTGTTCTGCGGATTGGCGTAGCGCGCCACCTGCATCAGCCCAATTGGCGGCGCCGAGCGCTGCATCCGCGCAAGATCGCCGGAAAAGGCCGTCAGCACCTCGCTAAACGCCTCCAGCGGCGTGTCGATTGCCTGACCGCTGAGTTTTCCCGCGAGCACCCGCTGGCGGGCCACCGCGGCATCCGAGCCCATGCCCTCGATCATCATCAGCGCCCGGTCGCGGTCGCCGGCGGCAAGAAATCCGTCGGCGAGCGCCAGACGTACGCGGTTTTCGCGCGTTCCCGCGGTCCCGATCGCGCGGCGGGCGAACGGCTCGGCATCCGCGGTTCGGCGGAACTTCAGTAGGACCAGCGCCTGCTCCTCGGACTTGAGGGGCGCGAGCAACGTGTTGGCCGGGATCGCGTCGATGGTCGCCAGCGCCCGCTCCGCATCGCCGCGCTGGGCGGCGTCCCATGCCGTGAGAAGCGGGGTCAGGAAGCTCAAATCGCCACCGTCGGCGCGGACGGCGAGCCACGCCTGCGCCCGGTCGAGACGGTTGCGCTTGAGCGCATCCGCCGCGAGCAGCAGGCGCGCTTCATTGGGCAGCTTGGCCGCCGGAATTTTCTGCGCAAGACCGAGTGCAAGGTCCATTCGCCCCGAATTGATGGCCTCGGCGAGCGCCTTGCGGAGGAGATCGGGCTGGTCGGGCTGGGCGTCCGCGATGGCCGCCAGCAGCGCCGCGGAACGGGCGTGATGGCCGTTCATTGCCGCTGCGCGGGCCGCCATATAGGTCCGCGCCGATTCACCCGCGCTCGTCGCGATCCGCGCCGCCGCGGGCGCCGAGATCAGCGCCAGTGCGGCAATCGCCGATCCCGCGAGCCATTTACATGTTCGGGTAATTGGGGCCTCCGCCGCCTTCGGGTGTGACCCAGTTGATGTTCTGGGTCGGGTCCTTGATGTCGCACGTCTTGCAGTGAACGCAGTTCTGGGCGTTGATCTGAAGCCTCGGTTCACCGCTTGTCCCATCGACGAATTCGTAAACGCCGGCCGGACAATAATATTGTTCGGGGCCGGCATATAGCGGAAGGTTGATGGCCGTGGGTATGTCGGCGTCCTTGAGCGTCAGATGATCCGGCTGGTCTTCCTCGTGATTGGTGTTGGAGACGAAGACCGAGGACAGACGGTCAAAGGTGAGAACGCCGTCGGCTTTCGGATAATCAATGGGTTGCACGGCGGCCTTTTCACGCAGTGTCGTGTGATCGGCCTTGTGCTTCAGCGTCCACGGCACGCCGATCCGCAGATAGTTGAGCCACATGTCGAACCCGGCATAAAGCGTGCCGATGATCCCGCCCCAATGCGCGACCGCGGGCTGGGCATTGCGGACGGTCTTCAGTTCCTTGACGATCCAGCTTTTGTGCAGCGCCTCAGGATAAGCGTCGAGCACATCGCCCGAGCGGTCGCTCAAAACCGCCGCGAACGCCGCTTCGGCGGCGAGCATGGCCGATTTCATTGCCGTATGGCTGCCTTTGATCCGCGGCACGTTCACGAAGCCCGCCGAGCAGCCGATCAGCGCGCCGCCGGGGAAAACGAGCTTGGGGATGGCCTGGTAGCCGCCTTCGTTGATCGCGCGCGCGCCGTAAGACACCCGGCGGCCACCCTCGATCTCGGCGCGGATCGCCGGATGCGTCTTCCACCGCTGGAATTCCTCGAACGGCGAAAGGTAGGGATTGGAATAATCGAGCGCGACGACAAAGCCCAATGCAACCTGGTTGTTCTCCTGATGGTAGAGGAAGCCCCCGCCCCACGCGTCGCCGAGCGGCCAGCCTTGCGTGTGAATCACGCGCCCGGGTTTGTGTTTGTCCGCAGGAACGTCCCACAACTCCTTGACACCAAGACCGAAAACCTGCGGGCCGCTTTCTTTGCGCAGGCCGAAGAGATCGGTCAGCCGCTTGGTCAGGTGGCCGCGCGCGCCTTCGGCGAAGAAGGTGTAGCGGGCGTGGAGCTCGATCCCCGGCTGATAATCCGGCCGATGGCTGCCGTCGCGCGCAATCCCCATGTCGCCGGTGGCAACGCCCTTCACCGACCCATCGTCGTGGAACAGGATCTCGGCCGCGGGGAAGCCGGGGAAGATTTCGACTCCGAGCTCCTCCGCCTGCCCGGCAAGCCAGCGGCAGAGATTGCCAAGGCTGAGCGTGTAGGTCCCCTTGTTGCGCATGAACGGCGGCATGAGGAACTCGGGCATTGCCCATTTGCCGCCTTTCGTCAGGACCCAATGGTGGTTCTCGGTCACCGGGACGGTGAGGGGTGCGCCGCGCTCCATCCAGTCGGGGATCAGCTCGTCGAGCGCGATCGGATCGACCACCGCCCCGGAAAGGATGTGCGCGCCGATCTCGCTCCCTTTTTCGAGGACGCATACGGAAAGCTCCCGTCCCGCGGCGGCGGCGAGCTGTTTCAGGCGAATGGCCGCCGAGAGGCCGGCGGGGCCGCCACCCACGATCACGACGTCATATTGCATGGACTCGCGCTGGCTCATCGTCCTCTCGTCGCGGCGGGAACACAATTCGACTCGTCTGCCCTGCCAACTCCTTGACCGCTGCGTCAATGGCAGGCGAGGACAGGCAGATGGGCGGGGAAGTGGAATTGATTGGCATTGCCGAGGCCAGGAGCGCGCTCGCGTGGTGGCTCGAGGCCGGCGTTGATGTCGCCATTCAGGAAGCGCCCCGCGACTGGCTGAAGCCTTCACCGCCGCACGAACGAGCAGTGCCTCAACCCGCGACCGTCTCCAACGTGGCCGAGCCCGACCAGGAAACGCTCGCCGACCTCCAGTCATGGCTGGCGAGCAGCGCGCAAGTCCCGCTCGCGTCTTTGTCGTCGAGGCGAATCCTCCCGCACGGGCCGGAAACCGCCGCGATCATGCTCCTGAGCGGTGGCCCGACACTGGAAGACGCCGCTGCCGGACAGCCGATCGGGGGCGATTCGTGGGCGCTGGCGACGCGCATGCTGGCCGCGATCGGGATTCCCGCGGACCAGGCGTACAGCGCCTCGCTGTCCTGCTTCCACGCGCCCGGAGCGCGCATGAACGAGAAGGACCGCGAGGCGTGCGCCGAGATTGCCCGGCAGCACATCCGCCTGGCACAGCCGCGGCGCTTGCTGTTGTTTGGCGACGGACCCTGCCTCGGGCTCCTCGGCAAACGGTTGATCGAAGCGCGCGGGCACGTTCACAAGGTCGAGGGCGTGCGCGCCGTCGCGACCTTTCATCCGCGCCACCTCATTAATCGCCCCTTAGACAAGCATCTGGCATGGCGGGATCTTCTGCTGTTGATGGAGGACGAAGCTTGAAGGCTGGCGCGATCGCGTTGGGAGCATTGTTCTGGGCCGCGCCGTTGCTGGCGCAGCAGCAGGACCCGCTCGCGCCCTTGCCGACGAGCCCCAATCCGATCCCGCCCCCTCCGGGTGGATCGTCGCCGACTGCGATTTTCGCGTTGCCGCCTGCGCCCCAGCCTGCAGCGACGGTTCTTCCGACAATCGCCGTGCCCACGGACTGGCGCGGGGTGTTCGATGCAATCGATAGCCAGAACTGGACAGCGGCGCAGGCCGGCATCGCGGCTCTTCCGCCAGGCATTCTTGCCCCCGTCGCCAAGGCCGACCTCTACACGGCCAAGGGCTCGCCAGTCGTCGTCCTCGCGTCCCTTCGATCACTGATCGCGCAGTCGCCCGAACTCCCGCAAGCCAATCAACTCGCGGCGATGGCATTCACGCGCGGCGCGACCGATCCCATCCTCGTGGTTCCCGAACGGCGGACCATCAACCTCGGCTCGGCGCCTGGCCGCTACCGCGCCAAGCCGGTGCCGGGCGAGCCTGCGGCCGACCAGCTGCGCGCCACCCTCGATCCGCTGGTCAAAGCCGACGACGCGTCCGGAGCCGAGGCCCAACTGCTGGTTGCGGCTCCGCAATTGTCCGGCGAGG
>JBDTXI010000119.1:0-12564 GCA_040006255.1 Sphingomicrobium sp. | reverse complement strand
TGACCTTGACCATGTCGAGCACCGGAATGCCCTCGGTGATGGTGACGATCAGCGGGACCTCAGCGTCGATCGCCTCGAGGATCGAATCCGCGGCGAACGGCGGCGGCACGTAGATCACCGACGCGGTCGCGCCCGTCTTCTCAACGGCCTCGTGAACCGTGTCGAACACCGGCAAGCCGAGATGCTCGGTACCGCCCTTCCCCGGCGTCACGCCGCCAACCATCCGCGTGCCGTAGGCAAGCGCTTGCTGCGTATGGAACGTGCCGGTCTCGCCGGTCATCCCTTGGGTGATGACCTTGGTGCTGCGGTCGACGAGGATGCTCAATTCGTCGCTCCGTCCACAAAATGCGTGCCGAGCATCATGCCAGTGAAGCCGAGGGTCGCTTTGACCAGCGAGCGTGGAGGGACGAACACCGCACGCATTCCCGACCCCTGCCCATGGACATTGCTCCACTTCTCGACGGTGATGTCCCCTAAGGAGCTTTCTTGGCCGCCGGCCCCATTGGCGAGCGCTTCGAGCTGCTTGCGATCAACCGGCGTCTTGGCGGCAAAGTCATAGATGCTGCACCCAATCAATTTGCGGCCTCCGGCGATTGGCTTTTTCGTTTCACTGACCGCCAGCTCGAAGTGGCGTGCGTCAGCATCGAGCGCGTATGTTGCGTAGTCAGAAGAAAGACCTTGGGCATCAAGGATTGGACCGACAGCCTCGATCACTCCTGCAATTTGACCCTGTGAATTCGGAATGGATTTCCAGCCTTCTTTCGCCAGCGATTGGTGCAGAGCTGCAAGCGATCGTGATGCAAAACACGTTCGACTAAACTCGCTCAAAATGTCCGGCGCTGCGGGCGCGGCGGATGCCGCTAACAGAGCAAGAAGAATGCTCACGCGACCGCTTCTTCGGCGAGGGAATTGTCGATCTGTTTGCAGGCGACGAGCAGCTCTTTGACCGCCTCGACGCTGACGTCGAAGTTCTTGCGGGCGGCTTCGTCGAGCTGGATCTCGACGATGCGCTCGACGCCGCCGGCGCCGATCACGCAGGGAACGCCGACATACAGGTTGTCGACCCCGTACTGGCCGGTGAGGTTCGCGGCGCAGGGGAGGACGCGCTTCTTGTCCTTGAGGAAGCTCTCGGCCATCGCGATGGCGCTGGTGGCCGGGGCGTAAAAGGCCGAGCCGGTCTTCAGCAAAGCGACGATCTCGCCGCCGCCGCCGCGGGTGCGCTTGACGATGGCGTCGATCCGCTCCTGCGTCGTCCAGCCCATCTTGATGAGGTCGGGGATCGGGATTCCGGCGACGGTCGAATATTCGACGATCGGCACCATCGTGTCGCCATGGCCGCCGAGCACGAAGGCGGTGACGTCCTCGACGCTGACGTCGAACTCATCGGCAAGGAAATGGCGGAAGCGGGCGCTGTCGAGCACGCCGGCCATGCCGACCACTTGCTTGTGCGGAAGGCCGGAGAATTCGCGCAACGCCCAGACCATCGCGTCGAGCGGGTTGGTGATGCAGATGACGAAGCTGTCCGGAGAGTGGTTGCGGATGCCCTCGCCGACCGCCTTCATAACTTTCAAATTGATGCCGAGCAGATCGTCGCGGCTCATCCCCGGCTTGCGCGCCACGCCGGCGGTGACGATGCACACGTCGGCGCCCGCGATATCAGCATAATCCGACGAGCCTTTGAGGTTCGCGTCGAAGTCGTCGACCGGCCCTGCCTGGGCGATGTCGAGCGCCTTGCCCTCGGGAACGCCCTCGACGACGTCGAACAGGACGATGTCGCCAAGCTCGCGCATCGCGGCGAGGTGGGCGAGGGTGCCGCCGATCATTCCAGCGCCGATCAGCGCGATTTTACGTCGAGCCATGAGGGCCGCTTTCCAACCTTTCTGTCTTGCTTCGCGGCGGTTCGTGGGGAGTCGCCGCCGTAGGAGCGCGGCGCCCGATTAGCGGGGGGACCGCGAACGGGCAACCGGCCACGTCCGCATTGGGCCGATGAAACCCGTGCGGTGCCCAGCCGAAACGGGACGCCGGCCGCATCCAAACAGCCGGACCTTCGTTCCGCTTCCATCAACGACACAGGATTTTTGGATATGAAGCATGTGATGATGTTTGCCGGCGCCGCCGCGCTCGCCCTTGCGGGACCGGCGCTGGCCAAGCCCGGGCACGGCCAGGGCAATGGCCACGGTGAGGACAACGGCCACTGGCAGGACAATGGCCACGGGCAGGGCGGGCACGGGAGCGACCACGGTAATTCTCAGGGCTACGGTGGTAGCGGAGGCTGCCCCCCAGGGCTGGCGAAGAAGCACAACGGCTGCTTGCCCCCGGGCCAGGCGAAGAAGCTCTATCACGTCGGCCAGCATTTCCGCTCGGGCTACGGCACGCCATGGTCGTATCAGCAGATCCCATACAACCTGCGCCACCGCTACGGCTTCGACGCCAACGACCGCTATTATTACAACAACGGATACCTCTACCGGGTCGATCGGCGCACGATGCTGGTCCAGCAGATCGTCAGCGCGCTGCTGCAGCGCTAGCCAGGCCGCGAACTTCGATGGGCCGTCCTCCGGGGCGGCCCATTCTTTTGGCGATTCCGTGGAACGAAGCGTGCATCCACGAGCGCCTCAAGAACCTCGTGGAGCATAAGCCGGTCGAACCCGGATGCCTTATGTCTGCTTTGGGTAGAAAACAGACGTTACCCGTCGGCACTATTTCGGCGCTTGATTGACCTCGATCCAATAGCCGTCCGGATCGTGAAAGTAGGCCTGCAGGACTCCATCTACTCGGGTTGTAACCTTGTGTGGCACCCCGTCAGAATTTGACCATGCAACGTGATTTTGATCCAGAATGCGAAGCTCGTCTGCAAGGTTGGCGACGCGGAATGCAAAATGTGTGTTGGTTGCCCCGTCAACGGACTTCGTCCGCCCACCAATCAAATGGAGTTGAAAACTGTCGGACCCTAGCCAACGCATGGTTGGAGATACGCTTTGAGGAAAAGGGCGCAGCGCAAGAACGCGCCGATAGAAATCAGCACTGATGCTTGGGTTCGCAACGTGAAGAGCGATGTGGTCGATGACCGCGCCGGGAGGTGAAACTGCCATCTGCTGCTGCGGGGTGGCAGATGCCAACGCCGCAAAAATCAACCAATAAAGCATGTCTCTTCCCCCCGCTTTTCGCCGCAACTGCCTGCGGCCAGTAAGCACTAGTGCTCATACAGTATGGGCCCGGAAGCTAATGTCTGAGTTGGGTCGAGAGCCTACCTCCTCAGCCGCAAAATGTCTGCTTTGGGTGGAAAGCGGACGTTCACCGCATGGCATAGAACCAGCTTCCCTCGTAATCGCGCCTCACGGTCTCTTCTGATTGGAAAGTGAAGCTGTCCGGAGGGAAGCCCGTTCTCGCGACCGAAGCGAGCCGCTTGTTCAATTCGGCGTCAGCGGTAAGCCTGTCTCTTTCAGCATCTGTAGAGGTCACGACCCAGCACGACCATTCCGGCGGGTCGAAACCGATGGGGCCAATGCGCTCCAGGCGTGCGGACGGGACCACCTCCCTGATGACTTGCAGGATGAGAGCGTCGGTCCGCTTGACCTCAGGTTCCAAGTCGCTCCGGAAGTCCCCAATCATATGCCAAGGGATGGCATCCGACCGTAGTGTCCGCAATGGGTGGAAAGCTGACGCTAACTCGCGCACAAGGCTCGACATGCGGCGCTTAGGCCTGATTGCAGCGTTTGTTGCGCTTGTCTGTGCTGCCGCAACGGTCGGAGCCGTCCTCTTCGTGGATCGGGCGCTGGCAGCCCCTCCACGAACTCACAACCTCTGCTTAGACAAGAACGTTCGCGAGAAGATCGCGTCGGGAAGATCGTCTGAAGAGGGACAAGACGCGCTCGTCACCAAGTCGCTCAACTTCGATCAAGGTGTGCTTCGAAGCAAGGTTTGGTGGCATTTGCGGGGGGCCGCGATCCACGCGACCTACGTCACTTTCTGGTCTTCGGAGCGCCGCACTCGCGAGTTCAATCGGCTAGCCGCTGAAATGCGGGACTGCCCGGCCACGAGCTAATGTCCGCAATGGGTCGAGAGCTGCCATTAGGACCGTTGGTTTGTAAGTCTGTAAGAGCCACGGCGATCGGTCCGCCATTTCAGTCAAGCTTCCCCGTTGCGAGCCACCGGGCACATTCAGGCCCCAGCTTCTGGACCGCCAGTTGCTCGTAGGTGGTGCTTTCGGCTGCAGAGAGAGTATCCTTCCAGCGCCCGTTCAGGCCCTTGTTCATGAAGTCGCCCGCACCACCTTCAAAAACCGCGCCGCCCAAAGGTGCCACTTTATTGGCGTGAGCCTTCATGTAATCGAAGCTGCAGTGCTCGATGATCGCGGGCCAAAGGCCTTCTGAAACTTCTATGTCAAGGAAGTCGGCAATCGCCCTCATCTCCTTCGGAAGATCCGCTTTCAGCGCGTTGAAGTGGACCAGCTTGACGTTGGGCAGATCGCGGGCGGCCCACCAACTGGCTACGTTCTCCCAGAACGACCAAAGCGGATAGCCGTCGCGCTCCAGCCACGTGCGAAAATAACGACGGACGTCCGGGTCAGGCGGATCAATCGGAGGGCCAACGAGCCCCGGGGTATTGTTCATGATCTGATACCACAGCGCGTTTGCCGTGGAGTGATGGTGGTAGAATGAAAACAACTCATCGCGGCCGTCGCGGCCAATGTAGATGTATTTTGCCTTGGGCGAGAACACGAGCGCATCGAGGGGCAAGTGAGTCTTGACGATCCGCCGGTGTGTTTGCGCCTCGAGCATCGCCAGCTTTTCCGTGGCCGGGGGCACGCGCAGATCGACCCACGGCGAGATCGCGTGGACCGCGGTCTCTTCGCTCCCCTGGAAAATCAGTTGCGCCACAATCTGCTGGGCCCAGGTCGTGCCTGACTTGGCATACGTTACGATCACCACGTCGTCGTCCCTGAATAGGAAGTCGTTCCACACGGTGGAATCCATGTGATGGTTCACGACTTCACGCGTCTTGCGGGGCCAGGCGATGGCGTCGTTAAGCATGAGACACTTCTCTGATATCCGGGCACAGGGGTGAGCCGGCAACGCGGCAATGTCAAAATGGCCGCGTCGAGGTAGCTTCTCGAGGTGGACGCGAATGTCCGCTTTGGGTCGAGAGCTGCCATTAGGACCGTTGGTTTGTAATTTACGCAAGCGCCATTTTTTGCCTCGCCGGCTTTTGAAAAGGCGTTTGCCGCGTGCTAGCGGGTCGCGCGAGCAATGGAGTAAGCTTTGGCCGAGTTCACGCTTCCCCGGAACAGCAAGATCACCAAGGGCCGGACGTACACGCCCGAAGAGGGCAAGCGGCTGCGGTCGTTCAAAATTTATCGCTACGACCCCGACAGCGGCGCCAATCCGCGCTGGGACCGCTACACCATCGATCTCGACAAATGCGGGCCGATGGTTCTCGACGCGCTGATCAAGATCAAGACCGAGATCGACCCCACGCTGACCTTCCGCCGATCGTGCCGCGAAGGCATTTGCGGATCGTGCTCGATGAACATGGAAGGGCGCAACGGCCTCGCCTGCACGACGGCGATCACCGACTTCAAGAGCGAAGTGCAGATCACGCCGCTGCCGCACATGGACGTGGTCAAGGACCTCGTCCCCGACCTCACCCATGCCTATGCGCAATATGCGTCGATCCAGCCGTGGCTGAAAACCGCCAGCCCGGCGCCGTCGCGCGAGCGGCTGCAGTCGCCGGAGGATCGCTCGAAGCTCGACGGGCTGTACGAGTGCATCCTGTGCTTCTGCTGCACGACCAGCTGCCCGAGCTACTGGTGGAATTCCGACCGGTTCCTCGGCCCAGCGATTTTGCTCCAGGCGTACCGTTTCATCGTCGACAGCCGCGACGAGGCGACCGGCGAGCGGCTCGACCAGCTCGAGGACCCGTTCCGGTTGTACCGCTGCCACACGATCATGAACTGCGCCAACAGCTGCCCCAAGGGCCTCAACCCGGCCAAAGCGATCGCGGAAACGAAGAAGCTGATCGCCGAGCGCGCTGCCTAAGTCGAATTCAAGCGTGAGCGACGAACCAGACCAGTCCCAGATGATGGAAGACGTCGGCGTCCCCACGGGCTCGACTCCCGACGCGGACAATCCCGGCTGGTTCAGCTGGGGCGATTTCCCGCGCGGCAGCTTTGCCGGCGCGACCGGGCGGCTGCTATTCAAGCCCGACGGGTCCGGGCGCGCGATCTGCCGGATGTTCCCGACCGAAGCGCACATGAACATGGGCGGGTCGCTGCATGGCGGATCGGTGATGAGCTTCATCGACATGTCCATGTTCGCCGGCGGGCTGTGCGCCGGCATGGAGCGCGGCCATTATGTGACGCTCGACCTGACCACGCATTTCATCGCGCGGGGCAAGCCGGGGTCGCCGCTCGATGCCCATGTCGAGCTGGTCAAGCAGACCCGCGGCCACGCGTTCCTGCAGGGCGTAGTGCGGCAGAACGACGCGCCGTGCTACAGCTTCAGCGGGACGCTAAAGCGCATCCGCGAGCGCAACGCGCCCGCATGACCGGACCGGTCGGCCGCGCTTACGCGGAGCTGGTGCAAGCGGGCGAGTTGAAGGCCGACCCCGCGCAGGCGCGGGCCGTCAGCGCGCTCGACCGGCTGGCGAATTCTTTCCAGCCGAACGGCAATTTCCTCTCGCGGCTGCTGCGCCGAGAGACCGAGGGGCCGGCCGGCGTTTATCTGTGGGGCGGCGTCGGGCGCGGCAAGTCGATGCTGATGGACCTCGCCTTCGAACATATCGCCATCGCGCCGAAGCGCCGGGTCCACTTCAATGCCTTCATGCTGGAGACGCATCAGCGGCTGCACGTGGCGCGGGCGAGCGAAGAGGGCGACCCGATCGAGCCGGTCGCCGAACAGATCGCGGAGGAGGCGAAATTGCTCGCGTTCGACGAGATGCAGGTGACCAACCCGGCCGACGCGATGATCCTGTCGCGCCTGTTCGGCAAATTGCTCGAGCAGGGGGTGAAGGTCGTCACCACCTCCAACCGCCCGCCGAGCGACCTCTACCTCGACGGTCTCAATCGCGAGCTGTTCCTGCCCTTCACCGAGCTGATCGAGCAAAGGATGCTGGTCGTTCCGGTCGACGGGCCGACCGACTACCGGCTCGAGCGGCTGGCGGGGGTCAAGGTGTGGCACGTGCCCAACGGGCCCGAGGCGACGGCGGCCTTGTCGCGCGCCTTCTTCCAGCTGACCGACTATCCGGTCGAGGACCGGGCGAAAGTTCCGTCGGAAGAGCTCGACGTCGGCGGCGGGCGCACGCTCCACGTGCCCAAGAGCCTCAAGGGCGTCGCCGTCTTCTCGTTCAAGCGGCTGTGCGGGGAGGCGCGCGGCGCCGCCGATTATCTCGCCATCGCCCAGCGCTTTCACACGGTGATCGTCGTCGGCATCCCGGTGATGGGGCCGGAGATGCGCAACGAAGCGGCGCGCTTCGTGACGCTGATCGACGCGCTCTACGAGCATAAGGTGAAGCTTCTCGCGGCCGCCGACGCGCAGCCGTCCGCGCTCTATCGGTCGGGCGACCGTAGCTTCGAATTCCAGCGTACCGCCAGCCGGCTCGAAGAGATGCGCAGCGCGGAATATCTGGCGGAAGGCCACGGAACTCAGCATGATTGATTGTATGTCGCGCTGGCTCCTGACCGTCCTCTTCTTCCTCCTCGCGTCCGCCGCCGCTCAGGCGCAGCCGGTGCTGGTTGGCGCCGACATGCGCCAGGCAGTCGACCTCGACGGGCCGTGGAACTGGTCGGTCGACCCGTATGGCGACGGGCTCTCGGGCTTCCACGGCGGCGAGGCTGCACCCGGGCACCGGCGCTACGACGACATCGACACCACCGCGGCGATGCGCGCGGACCCGAAGGCGCTCTACGAATATGACATGGACCGCTCGCCGGTGGTCCAACTTCCGCAATCGTTCGTCACCCATTCGCCCGACATGCGCAGGTACAACGGTCTCGTCTGGTATCAGCGCCATTTCACCGCGCACTTCAAGCGCGGTGAGCGCGCTTTCCTGCGATTCGGAGCGGTCGATTATCACGCCTACGTTTACGTCAACGGCAAGTTCGTAGGTGAGCATTTGGGCGGCTTCACGCCCTTCGCGTTCGAGGTGACGAGCCTGCTACGCGACGGCGACAATCGCGGCACTGTCGGCGCCGATTCCGAGCGCACGGCCGCCGACGTGCCGCCGGTTGTCACCGACTGGGAGAATTACGGCGGGATCACTCGCCCCATAACACTGGTCACCACGCCGGCGACCTACATCGACGACGCGTGGGTGCGGCTGACCCGCGACGGCCGCATCGCCGCAACGGTCAAGCTTGACGGACCTGAGGCTGGTGCCCGCGAGGTGCGGGTGAGAATCCCCGCCCTCGGCTTCGCGCTGACGGGCAGGACTTCGGCCGACGGCACGTGGAACGGGGCCGCGCCTGCGCCGCGAGGCCTCCGCCGCTGGTCGCCCGAAGACCCCGCGCTCTATGACCTGCGCGTCGAAGCGGGCGACGACGCTCTCAACGACCGTATCGGCTTCCGCACAATTGCGGTGCTTAGGCAGGACATTCTTCTGAATGGCCGGCCGATCTTTCTTCGCGGCGTGAACATTCACGCGGAGGAGTTCGGCGGCGATCCTACCCGCGACATCACTCCCGCAGCGGCGCGCGCGCTGCTCACCGAAGCCAAGCAGGGCCTCCACGCCAATTTTGTGCGGCTCGCCCATTATCCGCATCCGGAGACGATGCTTCGCGCAGCCGACGAGCTCGGCCTGCTCGTGTGGAGCGAAATCCCGGTATATTGGCAGGTCGACTTTGCGAAGCCGAAGACGCTTCAGATCGCGCGTCAGATGCAGCGGGAATCCATCCTTCGCGACCGCAACCGCGCCTCAATCATCCTCTGGAGCGTCGGCAACGAAACTCCGGTGAGCGACGCCCGCAACGCGTTCCTGCGGTCGCTGGTCGCAAACGCACGCACATTGGACGACAGCCGGCTCGTCACGGCAGCGCTACTCAGCGGACGCAAGGGCAACGTCCAGACGATCGATGACCCGCTCGCTGCGGACCTCGATGTCCTGTCCGTCAACACGTATAACGGCTGGTACAGCGCGGACCCGCTCTCCAACATCCCCGCTATCCAATGGCGCGAGCCCGTCGCCAAGCCGCTGATCTTCTCCGAATTCGGCGCCGACGCGCTCGCCGGCTATCACGACGATCCGGGCAATCCGCACAAGTTCAGCGAAGAGTTCCAGGCAGAATACTACCGGCAGACTCTCGCGATGGCGTCCAAGATCCCCTTCCTTCGCGGGCTGTCGCCGTGGATCCTGAAGGACTTCCGCTCGCCGCGGCGCCAGCATCCGATTTACCAGCGGGGGTGGAACCGCAAAGGCCTGGAGTCGGAAACCGGCACACGGAAGGCGGCATTCGACGTGCTCGCCGAATATTATCGCGCGCTCGAGCTGCGGCACTAAGCCGAAGCACCCGTATCTGGCGCAGGGCCATGGTACCGACTAGCGTCACCGGCTCAGATGAAAAGTTCGTCGATCCGGAAAGCGGGAAGCTGCTCACCGTCTGGTTCGATCCCGCGACGGGCGACCGCCGCTATGTAGAGGACGCGTTTGCCGACCGCAGCTGAGCGGCGCTGCTTGACGCCAAGTTCAGGACGAGTAGCGTCGCGCAACTGAGTCTCTGGGGAGGATTTCCATGATTCGTCAAATGCTTGCACTCAGCGTGTCGGCTGCCGCATTGACCGGTGTCGCCGCCGCGGCGCCGCTGAAACTGACGCCGGCGCAGCACGACGCCACCCACGCGATGTTCGAGCACATCATCAACCTGCCGACGGTCATCGGCCGGCACCACGTGCCCGAAGAGGCGCAATATGTCGCCGACCAGTTCAAGGCGGGCGGGTTCCCCGAGGCCGACATTCACGTCATCCCCTATCACACGGGAAGCGCGACGACCGGTGACGACGACACGGCGGCGCTGATCGTCCGCTGGCGCGCCGCCGGCAAGCCGACCGCGCGTCCGATCCTGCTGATGGGCCACATGGACGTGGTCGAGGCGAAGCGCGAGGATTCGACCACCGACCCGTTCGTCATGACCGAACGCGACGGATATTATTACGGCCGCGGCACCATCGACATGAAGGACGGCATCACCGCCATCACCCAGGCGATGATCAACCTCAGGGCCGCCGGCTTCAAGCCCAAGCGCGACATCGTCGTGCTGTTCACCGGCGACGAAGAGACCAACGGCATCGGCGCGACCAAGGGGGCGACCGAATGGCTCGACCTGCTCGGCCATCCCGAGTTCGGGCTTAATGCGGATGGCGGCGGCGGCGGGTTCAACGTCGATGGCAGCCCCGCCGGGTTCCAGATGCAGACGGCCGAAAAGACCTTCGCCGGCTATACCTTCACCGTCCGCAACCGCGGCGGCCACTCGTCGAAGCCGCGCAAGGACAATGCGATCTACAGTTTGGCGTATGCGCTGGACAAGCTCGAAGCCTATCGCTTCACGCCCAAGCTGAGCGAAACCACGCGGGCCTATTTCGAGGCCAAGCAGAAGATGGACAAAGGGCCGCTGGGCGATGCGATGCGGCGCTGGCTGGCCAATCCCGACGACGGCGAAGCGGCCGACGTCATCGAGGCGAGCGAGAGCGAGGTCGGCCTGACCCGGACCCGCTGCGTTCCGACCCGGCTGTTCGCGGGCCACGCCGACAATGCGCTTCCTCAGCTGGCGACGGCGATGGTCAACTGCCGTATCTTTCCCGGTGAAGACCCCAATGCGGTCAAGGCCGAGCTCGAGAAGCTGGTCAACGATCCCACGGTGGTCGTCACGCGCAACGACGATTATGTCGCGTCGATCTCCTCGCCGCTGCGTCCCGACGTCACCGCCGCCTTCACCAAGGCGGTGCAGGCGGTGCACCCGGGCATGCCGATCTTCCCGGAGATGTCGACCGGCGCGAGCGACGCGCGCCCCTTCCGGGTCGGCGGAATCCCGGTCTATGGCACCAATGGCGCGTGGGTCCAGGTGCCGACCGACTTCCGCGCCCATGGCAAGGACGAGCGCATCCCGATCCAGTCGCTGTACGACAATGTCGTCCACTGGCAGATGATGCTGAGCGACCTCGCCGGCAAATAGGAGACGATCGAATGAACCGCGTGCTCGCTTTCTTCCTCACGGCCGCGCTGTCGACCAGCGCGGTCGCGGCCGTCGACCCGCGGACGGTTCCGACGCAGCTGCCGCCGCAATGGCAGGCGAAGACCCGCGACCTGTTCAAGCAGGCGATCGAGATCCCCAGCGTCCACAATCGCGGCGAGACGCAGCGCGTGGCCAACCTGCTCGCCGCGCAGTTCCGCGCCGCGGGCATCCCCGACGCAGACATCCACATCATGCCGTATGAGGCGTTGCCGGGCGACCAGACTGTGGCGCTGATCGTCCGCTGGCGCTCGCCTCACGCGACGAAGAAGCCGATGCTGGTCCTCGGTCACATGGACGTGGTCGAAGCCAAGCGGTCGGACTGGAAATACGACCCCTTCGTGTTCCGCGAGGAAGGCGGTTATTTTCTCGGCCGCGGCACGTCCGACATGAAGAACGGCGACGTCGCGACGACTATGGCCGCGGTGAAGCTGATGTCCCAGGGGTTCAAACCGGACCGCGACATCATTTTCTTCTACAGCGGCGACGAGGAAACGCGGGGGGTCGGAGCGACCCTCGGCTCGACCAAGTGGCGCAACCTCACCGACGCCGAATTCGGGCTCAATGCCGACGGCGGCTGCGGGTCGTACGACGAGCAATTCCGGCCGCTCGGCTGCGGTATTTCGATGGCCGAGAAGACCTTCCAGACTTACTTCTTCACCACTCACAATCGCGGCGGCCACAGCTCGCGGCCGCGGCCCGACAACGCGATTTACGATCTGGCGGACGCGCTGGAGAAACTGCGCACGCATCGCTTCCAGCCGATGCAGAACGACGTCAGCCGGAGCTATTTCGAGGAACGCTCGCGGCAGGAAGGCAACAGCCCGCTCGGACAACAGATCCGCGCCTGGCTCGCCAACCCGAACGACGGCGCCGCGGCGGATGAAATCGAGGCCAATCCGCTCGAGGTCGGGCTGACGCGCACGCGCTGCGTCGCCACCATGCTCCAGGGCGGCCATGCCGATAACGCTTTGTCTCAGAGCGCCGAGGCGACGGTCAATTGCCGCATCTTCCCCGGCGTCCAGCCCACAGACGTCCAGGTCGAGCTGCAGCAGATGGTCGGCCCCAATGTCGAGGTGAAGCCCGATCCCAATTATATTGGGCAGACGACGCCGCCATCGCCGCTGCGGCCCGATGTGGTGAAGGCGGTGATCGCCGCCATCCAGCGTTTCCACGGGCCGCAGATGCACGTCTTCCCGCTGATGTCGACGGGGGCGAGCGACGGCAGCTTCTTCCGCGCGCAGGGCATTCCCGTTTACGACATCGACGGGAGCTGGGGCATTTCCCCGATCGACGAGCGCGCCCACGGCCTCGACGAGCGCCTGCCGGTGCGCGCGATGTACGAC
>JBDTXI010000118.1:0-31038 GCA_040006255.1 Sphingomicrobium sp. | reverse complement strand
CCCGCCTCGACGCCGCCGAACAGCCGCACAAGTCCGCCGGCTTCAACACCGGCGTCCCCGCGCCGGCCGGAGCGGGGCTCGCCTTCGTCCCGATCTATCTGTGGCTGATCTCCGGCGACGAACTGTTCCGCCATTGGCAGCCGGTGATGGCGTGGACCCTGTTCATCGCCGCGCTGATGATCTCGAGCCTGCCGACCTACAGCTGGTCGAGCATCCGCATCCGCCGCGACTGGCGGCTGTTCGCGCTGGCCGGGGTCGCCTTGTTCGGCGCGGCTTTGATCGTCGCGCCGTGGCCGACCCTGCTCGCCCTTGCCACGCTGTACCTTCTGATGATTCCGTTCGCGCTGGCGAGCTACGCCAGGCTCAAGCGGCGGCGCGCAGGCGCGATTTCGCGCGGGCGGGCTGCGCAAGGCGCGAGCGCGCTCTAGACCGAACCGGGCAAGTCATCTGCGGACGCGCCAGCTCGCCCTTGAGGGCAGCGACGATTTTCGCGCCGCTTTCCTCAAGAACCGCTGCACCCAGGACCACGAGCAGCCACAATGTGGCGAGGAAGGGAAGGGTGCCCAAAGCTGCGATCATCACGTCCGTGCCTCCTGCTGAGACATAGTAATGTTCCTGTTTTGTTCTTTGTTGTCAAGCGGGCAATTCGCGCACCGCCAAGCCCTTGAAAGCAGGGGCAGCTTGGGCTAGTGCCCCGCGCATTCCACAGGCGGAGCTGACATACCGGTGCCGGCCGCAAGGCTGGTGACTGGCTCCGCCGAGGCAAAACCGGAAGGAGAAGACCTATGGCGACCACCGTCGTCACGATGCAGCAATTGCTCGAGGCCGGAGCGCATTTCGGCCACCAGACCCACCGCTGGAACCCGAAGATGAAGCCGTACATATTCGGCGACCGCAACGGCGTTCACATCATCGACCTGTCGCAGACCGTGCCCTTGTTCGCTCGCGCGCTCGAATTCGTCCAGCAGACGGTCGGACGCGGCGGCAAGGTGTTGTTTGTCGGCACCAAGCGCCAGGCGCAGGACCCGATGAGGGAAGCGGCCCACGCCAGCGGCCAGCATTTCGTCAACCACCGCTGGCTCGGCGGAATGCTGACCAACTGGAAGACGATCTCCAATTCGATCAAGCGGCTGAAGACGCTCGAAGAGCAGCTTTCGGGTGACACGGCCGGCCTCACCAAGAAGGAAGTCCTGCAGCTGACCCGCGAGCGCGACAAGCTCGAGAAGAGCCTCGGCGGGATCCGCGACATGGGCGGGCTTCCCGACGTCATGTTCGTCGTCGACACCAACAAGGAAGAGCTGGCGATCAAGGAAGCCAATGTGCTCGGCATTCCGGTCGTCGCGATCCTTGATTCGAACTCGGATCCGAGTGGAATCGCTTTCCCGGTGCCGGGTAATGACGATGCCAGCCGCGCCATTCGCCTTTACACCGACGCGATCGCCCAGGCGGTCGGCGAAGGCCGCACCGGCAATGCGGCAGCCCGCGGCCAGGACGTCGGCGAGATGGCCGAACCGTCGGTCGAAGCCGCGCTGGAAGCCTGATCGGACTGTTCCCCGGCGATGGGTCCCCATCAAAGTACTACTTTGATGGGGCCCGATGGCCGGGGCCTAGACACTTCTTCAATTTTGGCTGGACCCCGGCCTTTGCCGGGGAGCACGAAGGAAAATGACATGGCTGAGATCACGGCCACGCTTGTGAAGGAACTGCGCGAGCGCACCGGCGCCGGCATGATGGATTGCAAGAAGGCGCTCGCCGAGAATGACGGCGAGATGGAAGCGGCGATCGACTGGCTGCGCGCCAAGGGTCTTTCCGCCGCCGCCAAAAAGGCCGGGCGCACCGCCGCCGAGGGCCTCGTCGGAGTCGTCGTCGAAGGCAACCGCGGCGCCCTTGTCGAGGTCAATTCGGAGACCGATTTCGTCGCCAAGAACGAACTGTTCCAGGATTTTGTGCGCAATGTCGCTCGGCTTTCGCTCGAGCAGGGCACCGACGTCGAAGCGCTCGCCGCCGCCGCTTATCCGGACGGCGGCACGGTTGCCGAGAAGCTCACCGACAATATCGCCAAGATCGGCGAGAACCAGTCGCTGCGCCGCGCGGCCGTCGTCGAAGTGAGCAAGGGCGCCGTCGTGCCTTACGTCCACAACCAGGTCGCGCCGGGTCTCGGCAAGATCGGCGTCCTCGTCGCGCTCGAGAGCGCGGCGCCGGCCGACACCCTGTTCGCGCTGGGCAAGCAGATCGCGATGCATGTAGCCGCGGCGCACCCTCTGGCGCTCAACGCCGACGAGCTGCCGCCCGAGCTGGTCGAGCGCGAGCGCGGCATCGCCCTGGAAAAGGCGAAGGAAAGCGGCAAGCCGCAGAACATCGCCGAGAAGATGGTCGAGGGCGGGCTGGCGAAGTTTCGCAAGGAGAATGCGCTGCTCACCCAGCTGTTCGTGATCGACAACAAGACCCCGGTCGCTGAGGTCGTCGACGCGGCCGCCAAGGATGCCGGCACGGACATCGCGCTCAAGGGCTTCGTCCGCTTCCAGCTCGGCGAGGGCATCGAGAAGCAGCAAAGCCATTTCGCCGCCGAAGTCGCGGCGGCTGCCGGGAGCAAGCCCGAACCGGTCGCGTGATCAGCAAGACGGTTGGAAAATGGGGCGGGCGCGCTAAAGCGTGTCCGCCCCTTTCGCATCCGAAGGATATCCCTCCCGAATGACCCGCCCGCGCTTCAACCGGATCCTGCTGAAGCTCTCGGGCGAGGCCTTGATGGGGCAGGGGCAGTTCGGGATCGATCCCGACGCAGCCGCGGGCCTGGCCGGCGAGATCGCCTCGGCTAAGGAGCAGGGGCATGAGCTCTGCCTCGTCGTCGGCGGGGGGAACATCTTTCGCGGCATGGCGGCGGCGGCCAAGGGCTTCGACCGCGCCACCGCCGATTATATGGGCATGCTGGCCACGGTGATGAACGCTCTGGCGCTGCAGAATGCGCTCGAGAAGCTCGGCGTCGATACGCGCGTCCAGTCGGCGATCCCGATGTCCAGCGTCAGCGAGCCCTACATCCGCCGCCGCGCGCTGAGGCACATGGAGAAGGGCCGCATCGTCCTGTTCGCTGCGGGCACCGGCAACCCCTATTTCACGACCGACACCGCAGCCGCGCTTCGCGCTGCGGAAATGGGTTGCGACGCCCTGTTCAAGGGCACCAGCGTTGACGGGGTCTACACCGCCGACCCCAAGAAGGTGCGCGACGCGACGCGCTATGACACCTTGTCGTTCAACAAGGTGCTCGGCGACGACCTCAAGGTGATGGACGCCGCCGCGGTCGCGCTGTGCCGCGACAACAATATTCCGATCGTCGTGTTCAACATCCGCCAGCCGGGCAACCTCGCGCAAGTGATCGAGGGGCGCGGGACCGCGACGATCGTCCAGACCGGGGAGTAAGAGATGACGACCAACATTCGTACCGAGGACCTCAAGCGCCGAATGCACGGCGCCGTCGAGGCGCTGCGGCATGATCTCAGCGGGCTGAGGACCGGGCGCGCGTCGACGGCTCTACTCGATCCGGTGCAGGTCGAGGTCTACGGCAGCAACATGCCCCTTAACCAGATTGCGACCGTGTCCACTCCCGAGGCGCGCATGCTCTCGGTCCAGGTTTGGGACCGCGCGAACGTCCAGCCGGTCGAAAAGGCAATCCGCTCGGCGGGCCTCGGCCTCAACCCGATCACCGACGGGCAGGTGATCCGTCTGCCGATCCCCGAGCTGACCGAGGAGCGGCGCAAGGAACTCGCCAAGCTCGTCGGCCAATATGCCGAAAAGGCGCGGATCGCGGTGCGCAACGTGCGCCGCGACGGGATGGATAACCTCAAGGCCGATGAGAAGAAGCACGAGATCAGCGAGGACGAGCGCAAGCGGCTCGAGCAGGAAGTGCAGAAGCTCACCGACGACACGATCAGGGAAGTCGACGAGCTCGCCGCCTCGAAGGAGAAGGAAATCCTTGGCAAGTGAGCGCTCCCGCTCCGGCTGAAGGAGCTGAGGAATTGGCCGAGACCGAAGGCCGCATCGTCCCGCGTCACGTCGCCATCATCATGGACGGCAACGGCCGCTGGGCGCAGCAGCGCGGCCTGCCGCGCGTCGCCGGCCACCGGGCGGGGGCCGAAGCGCTTCGCCGCGCGCTCGAAGCGGCCGCCAAGCACGGTGTCGAAGTGCTTACGGTCTATGCTTTCTCGTCCGAGAACTGGCGCCGAAGCGCGGAGGAGATTTCCGAGCTGACCGCGCTGATGCGCTACTATCTCGAGCGCGAGCTCAAGACGCTGGCCAAGGAAGGCGTCCGCCTCCAGCTGATCGGCGATTATTCGGCGTTCGGGCCGGAGCTGGTCGAGCGGCTCGAGCGGGCGATCGAGCGGACGGCGAACAACACACGGCTGACGCTGGTGATCGCGCTCAACTACGGCTCCCGCGCGGAAATTGCGCTGGCCGCACAGGCTCTGGGCGTCAAAGTCGCGGCGGGCGAGATCCAGCCAGGCGACATCGACGAACAGCACATCGCGGGCGAGCTGCAGACGCGCGGCCTTCCCGAACTCGATCTCCTGATCCGCACGTCGGGCGAAGTGCGCTTGTCCAATTTTCTCCTGTGGCAGGCGGCTTATGCCGAGCTCCTGTTTCTCGACACGCTATGGCCCGATTTCGACGAACAGGTCTTCGCCGACGCGATCGAACGCTTCGCCCAGCGACAGCGCCGCTTCGGTGGGAGAGGGGAGGCGGCTTGAGCGAGCTCCTCGTTCGCACGCTGACCGGGCTTCTGCTCATCGCCGCCGCGCTCGCCGGCGCGGCGGTCGGCGGAACCGTCTTCGCAGTCTTCGTCGGCGGCCTTGCCACCGCGATGTTCTACGAGTGGACGCGGATCGTGCGCGGCTGGGGCATGGCCTGGTACATCTCCGGGGTTTTCTACGCCTTGCTTCCCGCGCTCGCCCTGCTGTGGGTGCGCGAGCGCGATGCCCACGGTCTGTTCCTGCTGCTGTGGGTGTTCCTGGTGACCTGGTCGACCGACATCGGGGCTTATTTCGTCGGTCGCAGCTTCGGGCGGCGCAACCTCGCGCCGTCGATCAGCCCCGGCAAAACGGTCGAGGGACTGTACGGGGGAATCGCCGCCGCCAGCCTCATCGGCGGCGCCTGGGTTCTGGCGACGGGCCTCGGGCGGCCGCTGCTTGCGCTTGCGCCCGTGCTGGCAATCGCTGCGCAGGCGGGCGATCTGTTCGAAAGCTTCCTCAAGCGCCGCGCTGGAATCAAGGATTCCGGAACCTGGCTGCCTGGCCACGGCGGAGTGCTCGACCGGCTCGATGGGCTGGTCCCCGTGGCTGTGCTAACCGCGCTGGCGCAGCTAGGGGGGCTCACGTGAGCCGCAAGATCGCGATCCTCGGAGCAACCGGCTCGGTCGGCAAATCGACGCTCGACCTGGTCGAGCGCGCGCCCGAGCGGCTCGCCGTCGTCGCCGTGACCGCCGCGACTAACGCCGATCGGCTCGCGGAAATCGCGCGGCGGACCAGGGCGAAGCTCGCCGTCGTTGCGGACGAGAGCCGGCTGGGGGAGCTGCGGGCGCGACTCGCTGGCACCGACTGCCGTGCCGCGGCGGGCGAGTCTGCCTTGATAGAAGCGGCGGCCGGCGAGGCCGAGCTGGTGATTGCTGCGATCGTCGGCTGTGCCGGACTGACGCCGGTCATGGCCGCGGTGGAAGCGGGCCGGGTGGTTGCGCTCGCCAACAAGGAAGCGCTGGTCACCGCCGGCAGGCTAATGACCGACGCCGCGGCCGCGAGCGGAGCAACCATATTGCCGGTCGACAGTGAGCATAATGCGATCTTTCAATGTCTTGCGGGCAGTCACAGAGAAGATGTCTCAAGAATTATCCTGACCGCCAGCGGCGGGCCGTTCCGGACGGCATCGGCCGCGGCCATCGGGGCCGCCACCCCGGCGCAAGCCGTCGCCCACCCCAATTGGTCGATGGGCGCGAAAATCTCGGTCGATTCGGCGACCTTGATGAACAAGGGGCTCGAGCTGATCGAGGCGTATTACCTGTTCGGCCTGCCGTCGCGTCACATCGACATCCTTATTCATCCGCAGTCGGTGATCCATTCGATGGTCGAATTTATCGACGGTTCCGTCCTCGCCCAGCTCGGCAGCCCCGACATGCGCATTCCGATCGCCTACGCGCTCGCCTGGCCGCAGCGGCTGGAAACGCCGGCGCAGCGGCTCGACCTCGCGGCCATCGCGCGGCTTGACTTCGAGGCCCCCGACGCGACGCGGTTTCCCGCGCTTCGCCTCGCCCGGGAAGCGCTGGAGGCAGGCGGCGCTGCGCCGATCGTGCTCAACGCCGCCAACGAAGCAGCCGTCGCGAGCTTCCTTGGCGGAGGCATCCGGTTTACCG
This sequence comes from Sphingomicrobium sp., assembly GCA_040006255.1. Classification (GTDB taxonomy): domain Bacteria; phylum Pseudomonadota; class Alphaproteobacteria; order Sphingomonadales; family Sphingomonadaceae; genus Sphingomicrobium. Next base: position 24,647 of record JBDTXI010000118.1, on the reverse strand, counting down.
ATATCGCAAGGACAGTCGGCGAAGCGCTTGAAGAATCACGCTTCTGTGCGCCACATTCTATCGCCGAGGTGCTCGACATCGACCGCGCGACGCGGCAACGCGTTGAAACGTTCATGAAAGCTAGCTGCCACTGATGCTCCCGCAACCGCCCCTGTGGCTGGTCCTCATCGGCTTTGTCTGCGCGCTGGGGCCGCTGGTCGTCTTCCACGAGCTCGGCCATTATCTGGTCGCGCGCCTGTTCGGCATTCCCACCGAGGAATTTTCGATCGGTTTCGGGCGCGAGCTGTTCGGCTGGACCGACCGCCGGGGCATGCGCTGGAAGGTGGGATGGCTGCCTCTAGGCGGCTACGTGCGGTTCGTCGGCGACATGAACCCGGTGAGCAGTCCCGGCGACCTCGATCATCTTCCGCCCGAAGTGCGCGAACGCGCATTTCAGTCGCGCCCGGTCTGGCAGCGTTTTCTTGTCGTCCTCGCCGGACCGGCAGCCAATTTCCTGTTGGCGATCGCCATTTTCGCCGCCTTCTTTGCCACCGTCGGCATCCCCCGCACCGAAAACCTGGTGATGAGCGTTCAACCGGGCAGCGTTGCAGAGCGCGCCGGCATCCGTCCTCACGACCGCATCCTTTCGATCGCCGGGCGCGATACATCGAGCTTCGAGGATATCTCGAACATCGTGCTGATGCGGCCCGCCGAGCAGGTTACTGTCGTCGTCGAGCGCTCGAATCAGGTCATCCAGCTGCCCGTCACCATCGGCGCGGTCGAGGAACGCGACCGCTTCGGCCAGAAATTCCGCGTCGGCCGCCTCGGCATCTTCGGCGACAAGCGCGCGTTTGTGAAGGTTTCGGCCCTCGCGCTCGTGCCCACGGCGGCGGGGTATACGGTCAAGGTCACTCGATCGATGATGGACGGCCTGTGGCAGATCGTCAGCGGCAGGCGCTCGGCGAGCGAGCTCTCGGGACCGATCAAGATCGCTCAGGTCGCCGGACAAAGCGCGTCGCTGGGCGTTTTGCCCTTCATCGAACTGCTCGCTTTGTTCTCCATAAATCTCGGGTTCATCAACCTCTTGCCAGTCCCGGTGCTGGATGGAGGCCATCTGTTTTTCTATGCGATCGAGGCCATCCGCCGGCGTCCGCTTAGCGCTAGAGCGGTGGATTGGGCGTTCCGCGGCGGTCTGGCCTTCATCCTCGCGCTGTATGTGTTCGGAACATTCAATGATTTGGGCTCGCTTGGCCTGTGGGACCGGCTTCAGCGCTTGATTGGCTAGGAGGGTTGGGGCAGGGCAGAAACAGGGGCTTGCGGCGAAGCGCGCCGATCGCACCATTTGCACAAGAGGCGGGACGCGTGATTTCAAGAGCGAAGTTACTTAATCGGCGTGCGGGCGCGCTGCTCATGGCCGGAACGGTTCTAGGTGGCTCGGCGACGCCATTGCTTGCCCAGCCGGCGACCGCCGCTCCGCAGCTCCAGACCGCGGCTCCTTCGCCGGCAGCCGCGGCTCCGGCGCAATTGCCCGTTGCCGCTCCCCAGCAACGCACGATTCGCTCGATTGCCGTTCGCGGCAACCAGCGTCTCGAGCCGGAAACGATTCGCTCGTACGCGAACCTCGCGCCGGGCCAGTCCTACACCGCGGAAACGCTCGATCAGGCGCTCAAGGACCTCTACGCGACCCAGCTCTTCGCCGACGTCAATATCGCCGGCACCGAAACCGGCGATCTCGTGATCAATGTCCGCGAAAACCCGGTGATCAACCGCATCATCCTCGATGGCAACAAGCGCCTCAAGGACGAGAAGATCACACCCGAAATCAAGCTTGCTCCCCGCCAGATCTTCACCCGTTCGGCGGCCCGCGCCGACGTAGAGCGAATCCTCGAGCTCTACCGCCGCCAAGGCCGCTTCGCCGCGCGCGTCGAGCCCAAGATCGTCCAGCTCGACCAGAATCGCGTGGATGTCGTTTTCGAAATCACCGAGGGCAGCCTGGCCAAGGTCCGGGCGATTAACATCATCGGCAACAAGGAATTCAAGGACGGGCGCCTGCGTAAGGAGATGTACACCCGGCAGGCGGGCGGCGTTCTTGGTATGCTCAAGTCGAACGACACCTACGATCCCGACCGGCTCGCCGCCGACCAGCAGAAGCTGCGCGCCTTCTATTTGACTCAGGGCTATGCCGATTTCCGCGTCGTGACGGCGCTCGCTGAGCTGACGCCCGACCGGAAGGACTTCGTCATCACCTACGTGGTCGAGGAGGGACCGCGCTACAAGTTCGGCAAAATCGACGCGCAGAGCGCGCTTCGCGACTTCCCCGCGTCCGCGATCAAGCAGACCCTGAAGCTGAAGACCGGCGAATGGTTCAACGCCAAGGCGGTCGAGGACGCGGTCACCGACCTTAACGAGAAGGCCGGCAACCTCGGCTACGCATTCGCCGACATCAGCCCCGCCTACGACCGCGATTCCGAACATCGGTTGATGAACCTCACGGTCAAGGTCGGCGAAACTCCACGCGTTTATGTCGAGCGGATCGACATCAGCGGCAACACCACCACTCGCGACAAGGTCATCCGCCGCGAGTTTCGCCTCAATGAAGGCGATGCGTTCAACGCGCTCAAGGTCAAGCGTAGCCAGGACCGCATTCAGAGCCTCGGCTTTTTCCAGGAAAAGCTGGAGATCAAGCAGACCGAAGGATCGGCGCCGGACCGGGTCGTGCTGGGCGTTGCGGTCGAGGAAAAGCCGACTGGGCAGCTGCAGCTGTCGGGCGGTTATTCGAGCCTCGAGAAAGCCGTCATTCAGCTCGCCGTTTCGCAGAACAATTTCATGGGCAAGGGCCAGGAGCTCGACGCCTCGGTCAATTATTCGTCATATTCGAAATCGATCCAGCTCGGCTTTGTCGATCCCTATTTCCTCGACAAGTCGATCCTTCTCGGTGGCCAGCTCTTCCGCCAGGATTACAACAGCTTCAACTACGGTGCCAGCGGCAACCGCAATACGACCTACCAGCAGCTCAGCACCGGCGGCGGACTGCGGATGGGCTTCCCGCTGACCGAATATTGGACGTTCGGCGGCCGCTACACGCTGACCCAGGACAAGGTGTCGCTCGACCAGTCGACCTTCTACACCAACGGCGTCTGCAACCCCGATCTGGCCGGCCGCTATTTGTGCGACGAGATCGGCTCGCGTCTGACGTCGCTCCTCGGCTGGTCGACGCTCTACGACGACACCGACGGGATTCGTCCGACACGCGGGCAGCGGCTGACCTTTTCCCAGGATTTTGCGGGCCTTGGCGGCAATGTGCGCTACATTCGCTCGCGGATCGACGGCACCAAGTACAAGGGCTTCGGCGGTGGGTGGATCTTCTCCGTCCACGGAGAAGGCGGCTTCATCAAGGCGTTGCAGTCGTCCCCGGGGCCCGGCCGCGATGCTATCCGCCTGACCGACCGCTTCTTCGGCCCGCAGCTGCGCGGCTTCGACATCCGCGGGATTGGGCCGAGGATCCAGCGTCGCAACTATGAGTGCACCGACACCACGACCACGGGCACCGGCACCACAGCGACGACAACCTGCAACACGGTCGGCTTTACCACCGACAAGCCGGTCACGACCGACGCGCTTGGCGGCAAGGCGTATTACATGGGCCGGCTGGAGCTCGAGTTTCCGACCAGCTCGGGTCTGCGCAGCGTCGGCTTGCGGCCCTCGGCGTTCATCGACATCGGATCGCTGTGGGACATCACGCCGCCGATCCTGACCGATATCACCACGATCTGCTTCCTTCCCGCGACCACCACAACTCCGGCGGACACCAAGCGGTACAAGCCTGGCGAGCCGATCAACTGCCCCACCGGGTACAGCCGCTCGAACGGCTACAAGGAATTCTTCATCGGCAACTCACCAAGGCCACGTGTCGCCATCGGCATCGGTGTCAACTGGACCTCGCCTTTCGGGCCGCTGCGGCTCGATCTGGCCAAAGCCTTGCTCAAACAGGACGGCGACGAAACCAAACTCTTCAGCTTCAACGTAGGGACCCAATTCTGATGAACAAATTGCTATTTTCAGCCGCGCTTGCGGCATCGCTCGGCGCCGGTTCGGCGGCTAGCGCCCAGGCTATTCCCGCTGCAACCGTGGCGGTCGTCGACCTCGAACGGGTGACCAGCGAATGCACCGCCTGCAAGAGCGCGGCGGCGACGCTGCGCAGCCAGGTCTCGTCACTCCAGGCCCGCGAGAGCACGCTTTCGACCCCGCTCGCGACCGAGCAGAAGTCGATCCAGGCGGCCGTGGATGCGCTCGCTGGCAAGGAGCCCGGCGCACCTCTCCAGGCCCGTGCCAAGGCGTGGGAAACCAAGCGCCAGCAGGCGGCGCAGGAACTTGCTCGCCAGCAGGACCAGATCAAGCGCAACCAGGCCTATATTTCGCAGCAGATCCAGACCAAACTCGGGCCGATCTATCAGCAGGTGATGACGCGGCGCGGCGCCAACCTGATGGTCGAGGCGGGCAACACGCTCGCCACCAGCACCAACGTTGATGTCACGTCTGACGTGCTCGCGGCGCTCAACGCGGCTTTGCCGTCGGTACAGACGACCGCGCCGGCCGCGGCGCAGCAGCCGCAGGGCCGCTAACCGCGCCGATGACCGATCAGCCGGTCAGCGCCGCCATCGGCCCGCTCGATATCCGGCGGGTGATGGCGGCGCTGCCGCATCGCTACCCGATGCTGCTGGTCGACCGGGTCGAAAGCCTCGACCCGGAAAAGGGGATCACCGCTATCAAGGCGGTGACGATCAACGAACCGTTCTTCCAGGGCCATTTCCCCGGGCGGCCGATCATGCCCGGAGTTCTGATCGTCGAGGCGCTGGCGCAGGCGGCGGGCGTGCTCGCGGTTGAAGCGCTCGGCCTCGCCGGCACGGGCAAACTCGTCTATTTCATGGCCATCGAAGGCGCCAAGTTTCGCCAACCCGTTGAGCCTGGCGTCCTCCTCAAGCTCGAAGTCCATTTCGTCCAGAAACGCTCGAGCGTGTGCAAGTTCGCCGGCCGCGCCAGCGTGGACGGCAAGCTCGCCGCCGAGGCGAACTTCACGGCGATGATCGCCGATCCACCAGCCTGACGCCGAGATAGCCGGCGCGGCCCTCGGTCCGATACCCGAACACGTCCTGGTAACGCTGCCCAAGCAGGTTTGTCCCGCGGGCGAATAGCTCGACGCCGGGTCTAACGCTGTACGCGACCCGCGCATTCGCCAGCCAGTAGGAGCCAAGCGTTACCCGAGCGAACGGATATGTGTCGCGCTGGTCGATATGCCGCCCCACATAAGCCAGCGAGGCCCCGTAGGTGAGGCGGCCCGCCACGCCGTCCAGGGTCACCGATCCGCTGTGCTTGGGCCTGCGCAACTCGTGCACCTGGGTCAGGCCCGCCTCATCGGGTTGGGTCGCGCTCAGCAGGGCGTAACTGGCGGAGAGCCGCAACTTGTCGCCAAAATGCCAGCCGGCCTCCGCTTCCGCGCCCGAGCGGCGGCTGGTCTGGATGCGGGTGGCGGTGCTGAAGAGTTTGGTCGCGGGGTCGAACACGTCGACGATTTCGTCGTGCAGACGCTGGCGATACCCGGTGAGCGACGCCTCGAGCGCGCCGTGCCGGTAGCGCAGCGATGCTTCGAACCCACGTGAGCTTTCAGGCTTAAGCGATGGATTGCCAAGAAAATTGTTGGGAAAGAATCCGTAGAGATCGAAGAAGGTCGGCTGGACGATGCCTTCGGCATACGAGCCCGCAACGGCAAAGCCGCCGCCAATCTCGGCGAGCAGCGAGGCGCGCACCGACGTGGCGTCTCGAAACCGGTTGAAGATGTCGCGGCGAATGGCGACGTCGCCCGTGAACCGCTTGGCTTCGCCGCGCCATTCGAGGGTCAGCGCCTGGTGCAGGCGCGTGCGGTCTTGGTCCGAAAATCCGCCATAGATGGTGTCGCGCGCCTCGAAGGTCTCGCGTTCGGTTTCCGCCGCGGCGATGACGGTGTGCGCGATGGCGCCGGTCGAAAAGCGGCGGTCGAGCTGGGCGCTGAGCGTCCGGCGAGTGCCGGCGGTGCGGTTGATCTGTTCTTCGGCCAGATAGTTGCGGTTCGCCGAGCTCAGCCAGGACGCGCTGACCTGGCCGGACCAAGGCGACGATTCATTGCCGAACGCGGCCCACACGCGTCCAGCGACCAGCCGGTTACGGCTACTGTCGAGCGTGTCGGTATGGGCGTAGGTGACTGGATCGAACCCGTCGAACTCAGTTCGGCCGGTGAGGGCCATCGCGCTCGCGCCGATTTCGACATTGGCGAGCGGCTTCCACGATCCGCGCAACCGGCCCGAAAGATTGCTGTAGCCGTCCTTGTCGCCGCCGCCGTTGAAGCTGTCGATGCCGGCCGCGCGCTGCCAGCCCAATGCGCCCGCCAGGCTGGCGCGGTCGGAGCCGATCGCGGCCGATCCGCTGGCCCGGGCGAAGCCGAATGAGCCACCCTCCGCAGCGGCGTTGAGGCCCGCGGGGTTGGACAGGCCGTTGACGGCGATCACGCCGCCGATCGCTTCGGAGCCCCAAAGCGCCGACTGCGGGCCGCGGACCACCTCGATGCGCGAGGCAAGGTCGGCGTTGAGCAGTTCGAACCGCGGCTGGTCGCCTGCCGCGGGGTCGTTGATCTTGATGCCGTCGACGAACAGCAACGTGTGGTTCGCCTCGGCGCCGCGAATCCTCACTTCTGTTAGCGATCCGGCGGGGCCCGAGGTGGCTACCGCGACGGATGGCGTAATCCGCAGAAGCGCTGGGATGAGAGGGTCTCCCAGCCGCTCGATTCTCTTCTGGTCGACGATGGTGACGCTCGCCGGAGTCTGCGACTCCTGCTGCGGAGCGCGCGAGGCGGTGATGACGATCTGGCTGGTGTCGATGGGCAGTGCGGGCATGGGAGTCCTCCTGTTGACGAACGTGCCGTCACAGAGGGATGCGCCGCTTCCTTGCGGCGCGGGCCCCACGCCCCCGCGGCTGGTCCCGGCCGGGGAAACGGACGACCAACCAAGGCAGGTTCCTGGCTTGGCCGTCGGGGATCTTTCGATCCCGTTCCGGCCACCACAGTTGCGGGCACAGCGCCGGAATCGCACCGGCTTCCCTTTGAACCGCCCCCGCCAAACTTGCGTTCGTGGGCGGCACCCTGATCGAACGCCTGCTAGGCAGGTGCGGGGCGGGGTGTCAAATTGATCATCGCCGCGTTATTGGAGCCGCCATGAACGCCAACTCCGCCCGCCTTCTCGCGCTGCTTTCCGCGATCCTCGCGGCCGCCGTCATGCGGCTCGTCCCGCATCCGCCGAACTTCACCCCGGTCGGAGCGATGGCGTTGTTCAGCGGGGCCTATTTCGGGCGCCGCGGCTTGGCCTTCGTCGCGCCGCTGGGAGCGCTATTAGTCAGCGATCTCGCCCTCGGCTTCTATCACGGCATGGCGACGGTCTATTCCAGCGTCGTGCTCATCGTGCTCATCGGCTGGGCGCTGGCGAAACACCGCTCGTTCTGGCGGGTAGGGGCGGCCGCGCTCACCAGCTCAATGCTGTTCTACATCGTCACCAATTTCGGCATGTGGCTGTCGAGCGGCATCTATCCGCATACGCTGGCCGGGCTCGAGGCCTGCTACGTCGCCGCCATCCCGTTCTTCCAGAACACGGTGGCGGGCGATCTCGTTTATTCGGCGCTGCTGTTCGGCGGTTTTGCGCTGTTGCTCGACGCCATCCCCTCGCTGCGCGACACGCCGGAGCCGACTCCAGCCTGACTCTTGGCCTGACGCTCGGTTGCAACTTTTCGGCTCAACCTTTAAAGGCGCGCCCTCAAACCTTCGGCCACTGGTCGGAAACCAGCAGCTAACCCGAGGAAATTCCACATGAAGTCCGGTATCCATCCCGAATATCACACGATCACCGTCGAAATGACCGACGGCACCAAGTTCCAGACGCGTTCGACCTGGGGCAAGGAAGGCGACACCCTGCACCTCGACATCGACCCGAAGGTGCACCCGGCCTGGACGGGCGGTAATCAGAAGCTGCTCGACACCGGCGGCCAGGTGGCGCGCTTCAACAAGCGCTTCGGCGGCCTCAGCCTCGGCAAGAAGTGACGAACGAAGATTCGTCATCCCGGACCTGATCCGGGATCCAGCAACAATGAATCACCGCTCGGCCCCGTCGCTCGAGACCGAGCGCCTGATCCTGCGCGAATTCCGTCAGGAGGACCTCGACGCGCATGCGGCGACGCTCGGCGATGAGGAGGTCATGCGGTACATCGGCGGAAAGCCGATCAACCGCGAAGACAGCTGGCGGCGGCTGATGTCGGGTGTCGGGTCGTGGACGCTGATCGGCATGGGCCCGTGGGCCGTGGAGCAGAAGTCCGACGGCCGCATGGTCGGCCACTGCGGCTTCTTCCAGTTCGAACGCGACATGAACCCTTCGATCCGCGGCGAGCCGGAGATGGGCTGGATCTTCGATCGCTCGGTGCACGGGCGGGGCATCGCATTCGAGGCGTGCAGCGCCGCGCTGCAGTGGGCCGAGCGGGAGCTGGCAGCGCAATCCTATCCGGCGATCATCGATCTTGAGAATGGCGCATCGATGAAATTGGCTGAACGGCTCGGCTTTGTCCGCCAGCCGGATGCCTTCTATCGCGACGCCGCGATGGGGTACTTCCGCCGGCCAAGGCGATCACCAACCCCCGCCACCGCCGCCTCCACCACCACCGCCTGACGATCCGCCGCCACCCGAGCCGCTGCTCGATCCCGGAGCGGTGGACGCCGAGCTGATCGTGCTTGCGAGCGACGAGCCGACGCTGTTGGCAAAGCCGGTCGGATTGGCCCACGGGCTGCTCGACCCCGAATACCAGCCGAAGCCCTGCCGTCCGGAAGCCGCGGCGGCGGCGAGAACGCCCTGGAAGCGGTCGGCCCAATGATTCTCGACGCCAAGCGCGATCGCGTACGGAAGATATTGTTCGAAAATCTCGGGCGTGTCGGGCGGAGGATGCACCGGCGTCATACGGTCGAGCCGCTCGCGCTCGGTGATCGAGAGGTACTGCTTGAACCCGGCGATATGATCGAGGACGGCTCGCCCATCCTTTGTCGGGGCCGCGATCCACCAGAATGCTGAGACGACCAGCGGCAAGGCGAGCGCGGGAAGGAGCAGCGGTAAATACCAGCCGCTGTTGAGCGCGCCGGTGAGGATCGGCAGTCCGAGCGTCACCACGACCGCGGTCGCGACCAGGCCAAGGAGCGACAGCAAGCACTTGCCGACCGTGCTCTCGTGGAAGACCAGCCACATGATCGCCGTGGTGACGAAGGATCCCAGCACGACGCCGATCTGCCAGATCGCCGCGCCGTCGGTCGCGGCGACGACCGACGCGGCGGCCAGCCACAACGAAGCGATAAACAGCATCAGGCCGGCCGCCGCCCAGCCGTAATTGCGTTTGAACATGCGGCCTTCGTATTTCGCCTTAAGAATCGCTTCGAGACCATTCTTTGCGGCAGCGAATTTCGAGTGGTTCTCCTGCTCCATCATGAGCTCTTCGCCGGGCCGGCAGAGGCAATCGAGCGCCGCCTCCTCCTCGTCCGACAAGGGCTTGCCACTCGTCAGGCGCTTGAGCCGGAGCTTCTTGCCCGACAGCCACCCGCCGTCTTCCTCGATCATGCGGATGTTGCCCCTAACGCCCATATCGACGAGCGCTGCGGCAAACGTGCGATTGTCCGCGCCCATTTTGGTCAGATAGCGCATGCCCGCGGGCGTCAGGCCGTCGGGCGGGGCAAAGATCGGGACCACGGTTCCCGCGCGCGGGTCTCGCCCGGCGCGGCTCCACGCGAGGAAATAATAAGCGGCCAGGCCGGCCAGCCCGAGCAGTCCGGCGGCATAGGGGCCATAATCCGCGAACCACCAGGCGAGGCGGCTGGCGGGCGGCGGGTCGGCCACCACGCCCTTGGGAAAGGCGACCGCCACGGTCAGCCCTTCGTAGGCGCCGAGCAGCTGCGTGGTGCGGAAGCGGATGTCGCCCGGTTGCTCGTCGACGACCTCGGCATTGGCTGCGGTCGCGCCCTGCGCCCCGGAGTAGACGGCGCGCTGACCGAACCGCACGGCTTCGGGCAGGCGGATTCGCGCCTCGGCGACGTCGATCGGGAACATCCACCCGTTGCCGGTCGCGTTCCAGTAGAGCTCGTCATAGTCCGGAAAGCGGCCGATCTGGCGCGTCGTGCGGTAGCGGATGACGAAGCTGTGCTCGCCTTCGTCGACCATTTTGTCGGGGTCGCCGATCTTGATCCGGATGCCGTTCGCGAACGGGCCGACCGACGTCGGCACGGGCGACCCGTCGAGCGTCGCGCCTTCGAAGGTGAAGCCGACGCGGACCTGTCCGCCATGCGGCCCGCGATAGCGGGTCGGGAAGTCGCGGTAGATGCCGTGGTTGATGGCGATGTGCTCGACGATGACGTCGATCGTCTCGTTGACCTCGAGCGCGCCGTCCTTCTGCACCACGACGTCGCTGAGATAGCGATGGATGCGCTCGTCGGCGTTTGCGGCCGCGGGGACGAGGAGCCACGAAAGCGCCGGGGCCGCGCGCCACACGAGCCGCATGGTCAGGCCGCCGGCGGAGCGAATGATATCTTGGGCGCGGTCTGGATCGACGGATCGTCGTCCTGGTAAAACGGCTCTTCGCTGAACCCGAGCGGCTTCGCGATCAGCACCGGCGGGAAGCTCTGGATTGACGACTTGAGATCGCGGACGGTGGCGTTGTAATAGCGCCGCGAGGACTGCAGCTCGCCCTCGATGCTCGACAGCTGGTCCTGGAGCTGGAGGAAGTTCGTGTTCGCCTTGAGCTCCGGATAGGCCTCGGCAACGGCGAACACCCGCCCGAGCAGCCCGGTCATCTGGGCGTCGGCCTGCGCCGTGGCCTGCACGCCGCCGGCGTTTACGGTCGCGGCGCGGGCGCGGCCGACCTCCTCGAACACCTCGCGCTCGTGGGTCGCATAGCCCTGCACCGCCTCGACGAGGTTGGGGATGAGATCGGCGCGGCGGCGAAGCTGGACGGTGATTCCGCTAAAGCCTTCCTTCACCAGCGCACGGAGCCGAACCAGCCGATTGTAGATGCCGATGAGGTAGAGAAAAACCGGGACGATAACGCCCAGGACGATCCAGCCAATCATATGCGTGCCCCCTGCAGTCGCGTAGCCGCGAACATAAGGCGGTTTACGGCTGTTCGCTAGAAGGCGGGAATGCCGGTGATGGCGCGGCCGATGATCAGCGCGTGGACGTCGTGCGTGCCCTCGTAGGTGTTGACCGTCTCGAGGTTGGCGGCGTGGCGCATCACCTGGAATTCGGCGGAGATGCCGTTGCCGCCGTGCATGTCGCGGGCGGTGCGGGCGATGTCGAGCGCCTTGCCGCAATTGTTGCGCTTGATCAGGCTGATCGTCTCGGGGATCAGCTCGCCCTCTTCGAGGCGGCGGCCGACGCGAAGCGCGGCCTGGAGCCCGAGGCTGATCTCGGTCGCCATGTTGGCAAGCTTGAGCTGGACGAGCTGGTTGGCGGCGAGCGGCTTGCCGAACTGCTTGCGATCGAGCGTATATTGGCGCGCGGCGCGATAGCAGGCCTCGGCCGCGCCCATCGTGCCCCAGGCAATGCCGTATCGAGCACGATTGAGGCAGCCGAACGGGCCTTTCAGGCCCTCGACGTTGGGAAGAAGCGCGTCTTCGCCGACCTCGACGCCGTCCATCACGATTTCCCCGGTGATCGAGGCGCGCAAGGATAGCTTCTCCTTGATCTTCGGTGCGGAGAGGCCGGCCATGCCCTTGTCGAGCACGAAACCGCGGATCTTGCCGTCATGCGCGTCCGACCTGGCCCAGACGACGAACACGTCGGCGATGGTCGAGTTGGTGATCCACATTTTGGTGCCGGAAATGACGTAGCCGCCCTGGACCTTCTGGGCGCGGGTGCGCATGCTTCCGGGGTCGGAACCGGCATCGGGCTCGGTCAGGCCGAAGCAGCCAACCCATTCGCCGCTAGCCAGCTTGGGCAGATATTTCTGCCGATGCTCTTCGGATCCGTAGGCAAAGATCGGATACATCACCAGGCTCGACTGGACCGACATCGCCGAGCGGTAGCCGCTGTCGACGCGCTCGACCGCGCGGGCGATGAGGCCGTAGCTGACGTAGCCGAGCGCCGCGCCGCCATATTCGTGCGGGATCGTCGCGCCGAGCAGGCCGAGTTCGCCCATTTCGCTCAAGATTTCGCGGTCGAAGCGCTCATCCATGTAGGCCGACGTAACCCGCGGCTGCAGCTTTTCCTGCGCATAGCCTTCCGCCGTGTCGCGGACGAGCCGCTCCTCGTCGGTCAGCTGATGATCGAGATCGAACGGATCCGCCCAGTCGAACGGAAGGATGGCAGGCTCGCCCACAACAAATTGCCCCGCTTGTGACGTGAAGTCGGCGCTATTAGCCGCGCTCGGCTTACTTCGCCACCCCGGCCGCGCCGCCGAAGCTCTGCTTGAAGGTCAATCCGACGCGGACGTGGCTGTTGCGGTAGCGGGTTTCGTTGGCGAACGGCGCGCCCGACGTCCGGTTGGGGAAGAAGAACTGGCGGAATCGCGCTCCGGCGGTGTTGGAGATGTCGTTGACGTTGAAGGTCAGCGTCTGCTTGGCGGTCGGACGATATTCGACGAACAGGCTGGTGTAGGGAAAGCCCTGGTTGAAGTTGCTGTCGAACTCGTCGGTCCGGAAGAACGTGATCCGGCGATTATCGGAGAGCGAAACGCCGTAGGCGAACTTGCCGGCATCGCGGCGGATGTCGGCGTCCCACAGCCAGCGCGGAAAAAAGCCGCTCCAGTCCCGCGGATCGCCGGAGATCGGATCGTCGACGCGCGTATGCTGGACGTTTGCGTGGAGCTTCACCCTGAGGCCCTTCCACAGTCGGTCGAGCGGGGCGTCGATGGTGAGGTCCGCATATTGCCGGCGGCCGGTGCCGAGGTTGCCCGGCGCGTCGAAGCCGTTGCCTTTGTCATCGAACACCAGGATACGGTCCTGGAGCAGGCTGACGAGGTCGTATCCGAGCTCCAGCCGAACTTTGCCGTCCTTGAAAACCGGATGTTCGAATAGCAGCCGGCCTTCCCAGCTGCGCTGCGGCTGAAGATTGGCGTTACCGCCGTTGACTCGCCCGGACGCGAGCTCGGCCGAACTCACGAAATCGTAAAAGTCGAGCTGGGCGACCGTCCGGCGAAGGATCAGCTGTGCGTGCCAACCGCCTCCCGGCTGCCAGTCGAGGGTGACGCTGGGCTTGGGGAAGGCGAGCTTGCGGTCGGCGGTCGCATCGCCGGCGACGGTGAGGTGCGACATTTCATAATTGAGACCGAGGTCCATCCTTAGGTTTTTGGCGAGCTGGCGACCGGCGTTGATCCACACCTCGCCGCGCTTCTCGCGCACGGTGGCGTTCTCGATCGGGAGGTCGATCTTCGTCTTGCCGCCGCTCTCGTCGAACGTGAACAGGTTCAACTTGTAGTCGAGACTGTTGAGCGCGACTTCGCCGCCGACCTCGAATTGGAAGCCGAGAACGTCCGCGCGGGTCCAGGTAAGGCGGCTGATCGTCTCGTTGCGCTGCGACTCGGTGAGCTGCTGAAAGCCGCCGACGACGCGGGTTGGGCCGAGGTCCCCGGTGTCATATTCGTCGAGCGTGCTGCGGTTCCGGCGATTAGCGAGCGCGACGAGCTTGATCGCGCCGCCGGCGAGCGGCCGTGTCACGTCGCCGCCGATCTCGAATATCTTGGTCGGATAATCCTCTACCAGCCGGTCGTCATGCTCGGGCCCGCCGGTCGGGATCACGTGGTTTCTCTGGTGCAGGAAGAAGTGATCGTAGGAGTAACGCACGTTGAGATTCGCGGACTCGGTCTTCCCCTTGTCGAAAGCCCAGCTGGCCGAAACGACGGGCGCATGCTCGCGGATGTCGTTGAACTTGCGCCGGTACTCGAGCTGCTCGCCGGTGATGGCATCGGTTACCCGGTCGAAGCCCTCCTCGAACTGATCGCCGCGAGCGGTATCGGCGGCGATGTTGAAGGTCGACGGCCCGCGACTGAGACTGACCGAGCCGCTCGCGTTAGGGATGATCTCGCCGGTGAAGTGGCGCGTTCCCGCAAGCGTCACATTGCCCGTGGCCCCGCCGCCTCCGCCTTCGACCAGGATCAGGTTAGCAACCTGCGTCTTGCTCGAATAATCGGCTCCGTAGAGAGCTCCGGCGGCGACCTCGACGCGCTTGACCCGGCTTGCCGGAATGCGGCTGAGGAAAGCGTCGAGCGGTTCGGACTTGGTGCTTGGCCGCTGGCCGTTGGTGACGACGTTGCCGGCGGTCCCGGCGAATCCGCGGACGTCGTTGCCGTTCTGGTTGCTGCCGAGGTCGAGCGTGAAGCCGGGGATCCGCTGGACGATGTCATACGCGGTCCGCGGCGCGTACTTCGCGAAGAAGGCCGCATCGTAGACGGTGGTGCGGCTGGTTTGCACCGCCGCCTGCGCAATCTCGCCGGCGCCCGCCGTCTGGCCGAAGGCGGACGTGCCTGCCAGCAGCGCCCCCAGGCCTGCGCCCGTCACGCAAATCACGCGGACCATGTTGTTCCCCTGTATTAGCGACATAAGTCGGTACCGTTGCCGGGCGGCGGTGCCAGCCCCGTTCGACCAATCGACGGACGATTCTGCTGACCGCTGCCCGACCGCGACGGATGGTGGAATCAGCGCCACCGCCGCTTGCCGAACATCTTCATCTGGACGAGTTCGTTGACCGGCGGCAGCGTGGCGCGGTGGCCGACGGCGGAGCGAACGAACTCGGGCGAGATATCGAGCGCCTTCAACTGGATCAGGGTCGGGACGGGCAGGCGGCGATAGCCGATGCGGTCGAAGCCGGCGATGAACTCGGGCGTGACGTCGAGCGCCTTCAACTGAACGAGTTCTTCGGGCGGCAGATTGCCGTAGCCGATGCGGACGAAGCCGCCAATCCATTCGGGCGTGATGGCAAGCGCCTTGAACTCGACCAGGCTGTGGATGGACGGGGGTCGGTAACCGGCGCGCGCAAGGCCGTTGACGTATTGCCCGGTCACCTGGAGGGCGGTCAGCGCCATCAGCTCGTCGATCGTCGGCGTCGGGAATCGCGCCTGGGCCAGTGCGTCGACGACCTCGCGACGGGCGTCGATCGCCATCAACGCAAACGCCTGTTCGCGCGATGGCCGTCCGATCCCCCGGGCGACCAGCGCCTGGGTGAAGCCCGGGTCGGCGGTGAACGCACAATTGCGGAAAGGCGCGTCCCTTCGACGGATGGCGGGGGAGGGGGTCGGCTCGCGCGTCCTTCCACCAGTCTTCACGTTGCCATATTCGCTGACGGCAAGGCACGGAACGTCCGACCCCCGCAACCATTGATGCAAGGCAATTCGAAGGAGCGACGAAGATGGATATCGGATCGATACTGAACGAGGCCGGCGGAGTTGGCGCGGTCGCGCGTGAGCTAGGTGTGGACGAATCCACCGTCGAGAGCGGTGCCGGAGCGCTTCTTCCGCACGTCGTCAGGGGGGTGGAGACCCAGGGACTTCCCGGCGTCGCCGATCCTCAGGCGGGCGATTCGCAGTTAGCAGAACCCGCGCAGGGTGGCGGATTGATCGGCGGGCCGGGTGGCCTTGGCGGCATGCTCGGCGGCTTGATGGGCGCCGGCGGCGGTGGCGGGATCCTTGGCAGCCTCATTGGCGGCGGTGTCGGCAACCAGATTCTGGGCCAGATTTTCGGGTCGAAGGACACCAGCCGCGACGTCGCTACGCAAGCCTCGCAGCAAAGCGGTGTCGATCCATCGATCCTCAAGAAATTGTTGCCGATCGTCGCCGGCGCGGTCGCGATGCACTACATGACCCATCGCGGCCAGAAAGGCTCTGCTCCCGCGGGTGGCGGTATCCTCGGCGGGCTCTTGGGAAGCTAGGCTTTCCCCGCGTCCTACGGAACGCAGATCACGGACCGTTGAGCTCGATGCTTTTTCTCACCATCGCATCGATAGCCTTGTCGGCTTCGGCTGCGTCGTCGGTCCGTTGTCCGGCTTGCTGGTCAAGCCGCTTGGCGCGCTGCTCTCCGGTTTCCAGTGTTCGCTTCTTCCGCATTGGACCTCCACATTTGCTGATAGGCCAAAATCGGTCGCTGCGAACCTGGAATCGCTTGGAGCGAATGGCGGATGGGGTGGGATTCGAACCCACGGACGGCTTGCACCGTCGCTGGTTTTCAAGACCAGTGCCTTAAACCACTCGGCCACCCATCCGTCGCATGCTTGTCAGTTCGCTGCGCGCGGTTTTCAAGACCGTTCGGCTTGTGGCCTTCCCCCGGAAGCCCAGTCGCCTCACGCTTAAACCACTCGGCCACCTCTCCTTAATCTCGCGAGCATATTGTCCGCCGGGCCGAGGCGTGCAACCCGCGCGATGAACCAAGCTGGCCGGACGGGGGTCTTGCAGCTTAGCCTCGGATGTTGCGAGGGAGCATGCGTTGAGCCGGTTGATCGTCTGGAGCTTTGTCGCACTGTCCGCTGTGCCCCTGGGCTCCGCCTGGGCGCAGACCTATACTTATGCGCAGCCCGTTTATGCATCACCGATCCGGAGCCTGTGGGACACCTACAAGATCCGGCTGGCGGCACTCGCCCGGCAGCAGGGCGTCAGCGAAGCGACGATCCAGGCCAATGTTCCCGATCTCACCGTGAACTCCCACGTGATCGAGCTCGAGCGCACCGAGCCTATCGCGCGCACCAGCGGGGGGGTGGTCGGCGCACTGTCGCCTTACCTGCAGGCGCATGTCACCTCCTCGCTGATCCAGCGCGGGCGCGACAATTATTCCAACCTGTACACCGGACTCCGCTCGATCGAGGCCCGCTACGGCGTGGATGCGGCGCTGCTGCTGGCGATCTACGGGCACGAGACGAGCTATGGCCGCGTCACCGGCAGCACCGACCTTCTGCAGGCGCTGGCCAGTCTTGGCTATTACGGCCGCCGCCGTGAGTTCTTCGAGAGCGAGTTCATTTCCGCCCTGAAGCTGATCGATCAGGGTGTGCCGCGCTGGCGGCTCAAGGGGAGCTGGGCGGGCGCGACGGGCTTTCCGCAGTTCATGCCCTCGGTCGCGCTGCGGCTCCGCGCCGACGGGGACGGGGACGGTTTTGCCAACATCTGGTCCGACGAGATTGACGGGCTCGCTTCGATCGCCGCCTACATGCGCGACGCCGGGTGGAAGCCCAACGTGACCTGGGGCATCCCGGTCCGCACTCCATCCTATCTCAACCGGCAGGCGATCGTATCGCGAGTGACGGCGCCGCAGCGCTGCCCGCAAGTCTATCGCCGCCACAGCCGCTGGCTGACGATGCGCGAATGGCGCGCGCTCGGGGTGACGCCGCTCGGCCGCTCGCTGCCGGACAACGAGCTGGCGGCGCTGATCGAGCCCGACGGCTACGATTCGACCGCTTATCTGCTGACCACCAACTACATGGCGATCCTCGATTACAATTGCTCCAATTTCTACGCGATTTCGGTCGGGGTTCTGGCGGACGCGATCGCTCGGCGGTAGGACAGGCGGAACCGTTCACCGCCGCTCGAGGATTCCCCAGCAACCATGCGCCGATCCATCCTGATCGCCACTGCCGCTTCGCTGATTTTCGCAACCGCCGCGGCGGCCGCGGCGCCGCTGTTCGATACGCCGGCGAAGGTCGCCTATCTGATCGACCTGTCGTCGGGCGCGACCCTCTACGCCAAGAACGCCGACGCGCGGATGCCGCCCGCCTCGATGGCTAAGATGATGACCACCGAAGTCGCGTTCGAGCTGATCGACAAGGGCCAGCTGCCGCTCAATAAGATGTGCACGGTGCGGCCGGAAACCTGGCAGAAATGGCACGGGCCGCAGGCCGGCTCGACCATGTTTCTGTCGGTCAATGAACAGGTCAGCGTCGAAAATCTGCTGAAGGGCATCGTCACTTTGTCGGGCAACGACGCCTCGGTCGTGCTCGCCGAATGCATTGCCGGGACGGAGCAGGCCTTCGCCGGGCAGATGAACGCGCTCGGCAAGCAGATCGGCCTCGCCAACAGTCACTTCTGCACCGCCAACGGCTGGCCGGACAACGGCTGCACCTATGTCAGCGCGCGCGACCTCGCGACGCTGGCCCGGGCCGAAATCGAGCGCCACCCCAAGCTGTACAAGCAATTCTATTCGCTCCCGAGCTTCACCTGGGGGAAGACGCTGGGATCGAAACAGGACATCACCCAGCAGAACCGCAACCCGATCCTCGGCCAGGTGCCCGGCGCCGACGGGCTCAAGACCGGCCATACCGACGAGGCCGGCTACGGCTTCACCGGCTCGGCCGAGCAAAACGGGCGCCGCCTGATCGAGGTGGTCGCCGGTCTGGCGAGCTGGGATGCGCGCGTGCAGGAATCGACGCGGCTGATCCAGTGGGGCTTTGCCGCGTGGACCGCCAAGCCCTTGTTCCAGGCCGGAGCGAAGGTCGGGACGGCCAAGGTCCAGCTCGGCAGCAGCAGCGAGGTTGCGCTGGTTGCGCCGCGCAATCTCGCAGTAACCATGCCCGCAGGGCTGGCGTCCGGCGCGACGGGCATGAGGATCCGCTACCAGGGCCCGCTCGCCGCGCCGATCGCCAAGGGGCAGCACGTCGCCGACCTCGTCATCACGACGAGCGACACGCCGCCGCAAATCGTCCCCCTGATCGCCGGTGAGGATGTCGGCCGCGCCGGCTTCTTCGGGCGCATCTGGCTCGGCTTCAAGCAGCTCTTCGGAATGGCGTGAGCTCGCGCGGGCACTTCATCAGCCTCGAAGGCGGCGAGGGGGTCGGCAAGTCGACCCAGGTCCGCGCGCTCGCCGAGGCGCTGAAGAGCCACGGACTGGACGTCCTCGTCACCCGCGAACCCGGCGGCAGCGAAGGCGCCGAAGCGATCCGCGAGCTGGTGCTGAGCGGCACCGAGACCCGCTGGTGCGCGCACGCAGAAGCCTTGCTCTTCGCCGCGGCGCGCGCCGACCACGTCGACAAGACGATCGAGCCCGCGCTCGAAGCCGGCCGATGGGTGATCTCGGACCGCTTCGTCGACAGCTCGCTGGCGTATCAGGGCGGGGCCGGCGGTCTCGGGATCGAGGCGGTGCGCGAAATCAACGCCTTCGCGGTTCGCGGCCGGTTCCCCGACCGTACGCTGGTCCTCACCGCCGAGGATGGCGCCGAGCGCGCGCGTGCCCGCGACGCTGACGGCAGCGACCGCATCGGCGGCCGCTCCGCAGACTATCACCACAAGGTCGACACCGCCTTCCGCCTGATCGCCATCGAGGAGCCCGAGCGCGTCGTGCTGGTCGATGCGTCGGGTTCCGCAGAGCAAGTCACCGAGCGGTTGCTCGAAGCCATTGCGGACCTCCTTCCATGATCGTCGGACAGGACCGCGCCGTCGAGCTGTTAGCCAGTGCCTGGGCGACGCGCAAGCTGCACCACGCCTGGCTGCTCGCCGGACCGAAAGGCGTGGGCAAGGCCGCATTCGCTTACGCCGCGGCCAGACGCGTGCTCGCCGAGGCGGCGGGGCCGGCCTTCGATTTGCCCGGTCTCGACAGCCCCAACGATCATCCGATGGTCAAGCTGGTGGAGGCGGGCAGTCACCCCGACATGCGCTGGCTGCAGCGGCTGGTGAACGAAAAGACGGGCAATCTCGCGCGCAACATCAGCGTCGACCAGGTCCGTTCGCTGGCCGAACTGTTCGGCTTGAGCCCGGCGATGTCGGATTGGCGAGTGGTCGTGATCGACACGGTCGACGAACTGGAGCCGAGCGGGGCCAATGCCTTGCTCAAGATGCTCGAGGAGCCGCCGGCCAACAGCATCTTCCTGCTGGTGAGCCACGCGCCCGGGCGGCTTCTGCCGACCATCCGGTCGCGCTGCCGCCGCCTTGATTTCCAGGCGCTGGACGATGGCGCCATGACGTCGATCCTCGAAGCGAACTCGCCGGACCTCGGCAGCGTTGAGCGCCAACGGATCATCGCCATGTCGTTCGGCTCGGCGGGACGGGCGCTGGCCTTCGCCGAGTTGGGGCTGGCCAAGCTCGAGGAATCGGCGCTGGCGATCCTCCGCCAGGGCGATCCGACCAATGCCCGGCGCTCCGATCTGGCTTCCGAACTCGGCAAGAAGGCCGCCGCCGAGCGCTATGCCGCGTTCCTCGATCTCGCGCCGTCGCTCATCGCGCGCGAAGCCCGCCTACTCGACGGAAGCCGCCGCGAACGCGCGCTCGACGCTTATGCCAAGGCGCGCGAGCTTGCCGCCGTCGCTCCGCGGCTGTCGCTCGATCCCGCCGCCACCGTGTTCCAGATCGGCGGAATTCTCGCCGAGGTCGCCCCGCCCGCTTCCTTGAAGCGCTAGGCCGCCCCCGCTAGGTGCGACGGGGCATGTCCGAGCCTTTCTACATCACCACCGCAATCTCTTATCCCAACGGGCCGCCGCACATCGGGCACGCGTACGAGGCGATAGCGGCCGACGCCATCGCGCGCTTCCAGCGCAGCCAGGGGCGCGATGTGCGCTTCCAGACGGGCACCGACGAGCACGGCTTGAAAATGGCGCAGGCGGCGCGCGCGGAAGGCGTCGAACCGCGACCCTTCGCGACCAAAATGTCGCAGCTATTCCAGAACATGTGCGACGCACTTAACGTGTCGTACGACCGCTTCATCCGCACCTCGGAAGCCGACAATTACCGCGCCAGCCAGGCGATCTGGCAGGCGATGGAGGCGAAAGGGGATCTGTATCTCGACCGCTACGAGGGTTGGTATTCGGTCCGCGACGAGGCTTATTACGACGAGAGCGAGCTGGTCGCTGGGGAAGGGGCCGAGAAGCTTTCGCCGCACGGCTCGCCGGTCGAGTGGACGGTGGAGGAAAGCTGGTTCTTCCGCCTTTCCAAGTACCAGCAGCCGTTGCTCGACCATTATGCGGCGAACCCCGAGTTCATCCGCCCGGAAAGCCGCCGCAACGAGGTGCAGCGCTTCGTCGAAGGGGGCCTCAACGACCTCAGCATCTCGCGCACCAGCTTCGCCTGGGGCGTTCCGGTGCCCGGCAGCCCCGAACATGTGATGTACGTGTGGCTCGATGCGCTGACCAATTACATCACCGGCCTCGGCTACCCCGACGATACCGAGCTGTGGCGCCGCTATTGGCCGGCGAACGTCCATTTGATCGGCAAGGACGTCGTCCGATTTCACGCCGTTTACTGGCCGGCGTTCCTGATGTCGGCCGGCTTGGCGCTGCCCAGGCAGGTGTACGGGCACGGATTTCTGCTCAGCCGCGGCGAGAAAATGTCGAAAAGCGTCGGCAATGTCGTCGATCCGATGGTGCTCGCCGAGCGCTTCGGGGTCGATGCGCTGCGCTATTTCCTGTTGCGCGAGGTCTCGTTCGGCCAGGACGGAAGCTACAGCGCCGAAGCGATCGTCGCCCGCGCCAACGCCGAGCTGGCGAACAGCTTCGGCAATCTCGCCCAGCGCACATTGTCGATGATTTACAAGAATTTGGATGGCGTTCTTCCCGCGCGTGGCGATGCCTCGGCCGACCGCGAGCTATTCGCGCTGGTCGAGGAGGCGACCAAGCGTGACGTGCCCGAGGCTTTCGATCGCTTCGCTTTCTCGCTCGGGATCGAAGCATGGTTGAAGGCGGTGTTCGCGTGCAATGCCTATGTCGACACGCAGGCGCCGTGGGCGCTTCGCAAGACCGATCCGGAGCGCATGGCGGCCGTGCTTGGAACGCTTGTGGTGGCCGTGCGCGAGCTCGCTCGCTCGATCGCACCGATCGTTCCAGAGTCCGCCGACAAGCTGTTGGCGTTGATCGACTCCGGCGCCGACGGAGCGCCGATCGCGCAGCCGACGCCCCTGTTCCCGCGGCTCGAGCTCGAGATGGAGCCGGAGCCGGCGCAATGAAGCTGATCGATAGCCATTGCCATCTGAACTACGAGGGCCTCGTCGAACGCCAGGACGAGGTGCTCGAGCGTGCGCGCAGTCGCGGCGTGGAGGGTTTCCTCAACATCTCGACGAGGCAGAAGGAGTGGGACGACGTCATCGCGATCGCCGAACGGCACGCCGATGTGTGGGCTAGCGTCGGGGTCCATCCGCACGAGGCCGATGCGCACCCGGATCTGGGTGCCGCGGCGCTAGTTGCCGGCACCCGGCACCCGCGCGTTGTCGCGATTGGGGAGTGCGGCCTCGATTATTATTACGACAAGTCCGACCGCCGCGCCCAGCGCGACCGGTTCGAAGCGCATGTCGACGCGGCGCGCCAGACGGGATTGCCGCTCATCGTCCACACCCGCGAGGCCGAGGAAGATACGGCTGAAATCCTCGGCGCCGCGGTGAAGCAGGGCGGGGTCACCGGCGTGCTCCATTGTTTCACGGGCTCGGCGGACCTGGCGGCCAAGGCGCTCGATCTCGGCTTCTTCATTTCGCTGTCCGGGATCGTCACGTTCAAGAACGCGGCCGACCTCCAGGATACCGCGCGCAAAATCCCTCTTGAATCGCTTCTGGTGGAGACCGACGCGCCGTTCCTCGCACCCGTCCCGCATCGCGGCCGCACGGGCGAGCCCGCATTCGTCGCCGATACGGCGAGCTTTGTCGCCGGGCTGAGGGGAGACGATCCCGAGGTCTTCGGCGAGGCCACGACGGGGAACTTCTTCAAGCTTTTCAGCAAGGCGGCGGGTGAAGCTTAGAATTCTCGGCTGCGGGACGTCGACCGGGGTCCCCAAGATCGGCAATGATTGGGGCAAATGCGATCCCGCCGAGCCGCGCAATGCCCGCCTGCGCTCCTCGATTCTGGTCGAAAGCGCTGGCGAAACCCTGCTCGTCGATTGCGGGCCCGACCTTCGCCAGCAGCTGCTCGCGGCCGAGGTACGGCGCCTTGACGGCGTGGTCGTCACCCATGCCCACGGCGACCATTGCCATGGCATCGACGAACTCAGACCGATCGCCCAGGCGCTGGGCAGGCCGGTGCCGATGCATGCCCGAGCGAACGTGCTCGGCGAACTCCGTCACCGTTTCGGTTACGCCTTCGAGCAAGCCGAATTTTATCGGCCCATCGTGGACCCTCGGGAACTGGGCGATGAACTCGGGTTCGGAGATGCGAACGTAAGTTTTGTCGATCAACCGCATGGCGGACCGATATCGCTCGGCCTGCGCTTCGACGAAGGCGAGCGATCGGCCGCTTACGCGATAGACTTCAGCGACTTAACCGACGAAATGGCGCAGCTTTATCAAGGCTTGGACGTGTGGGTCGCGGACTGCCTGACGCGCACGCCGCACCCGACCCACGCGCATCTCGACGCAATCCTCGGCTGGGCTCGTGATTTGCGCGTCGGCCAGGTCTATCTAACGCACATGGGCAACGGCCTCGATTACCGCACGCTTGTCGCCGAGCTGCCCGACTGGGCCGCGCCGGCCCATGATGGGCTTGAGATCCTCTTGTCGTGAGCAACGACGTGATGCTCGGCGGGGTCTACATATTGATGGCGGTGATGCTCGTGCTCGGTTCGCTGATGGCGCGGCGGGAGCCGGTGGCGAAAATGCTGACCATGGCGCTCGCCTGGGTGGCGATCTTTGCCGCGGGGTTCGTCCTGTTCACTTTCCGCGACGATTTCGGCTGGGTCGCGCAGCGATTGAAGGCCGAAGCCGTGGGCTCTCCGGTGCAGCAGGGCCGCGAAACCCGCATCCCAATGGCATTGGACGGCCATTTCTGGGTCGAGGCGCGGCTCAACGGACAAAACGTGCGCTTCCTGGTCGACAGCGGCGCAACGATGACCACGATCGATCGGAAGACCGCGTTGAACGCTGGCGTGGAGGTTTCGCCGCAGCGCGACCAGTTCGTTCGCACCGGCAACGGCATCATTCGCGTGTCCACGGGGCGCGCTGCCGAGCTCGAGGTCGGCGGGATCAAGCGCAGCGACGTCGGGTTACAGGTCGCGGACAACGACGACCTCAACGTGCTCGGGATGAATTTCCTATCCTCGCTGACCCGCTGGGGAGTGGAGGGTCGATGGCTGGTTCTGGTCTCCTGACCTTTGTCGCACTTTACATAATGCATATTATCATACTTTCAGACAGGTCGGGGCGAGAGGGTTCTCCGCTCCGCTTTGAGGCCCCTCGTGCCGCTTGAGCGCCTGATCGAAATCATGAAGCGCCTGCGCGATCCGTTGCACGGCTGTGAATGGGATGTCGCGCAGACCTTCGCCACCATCGCGCCGTACACGATCGAGGAAGCCTATGAGGTCGCCGACTCGATCGCCCGCAATGATATGGGCTCGCTGGCCGACGAGCTTGGCGACCTCCAGCTCCAGGTCGTGTTCCATGCGCGAATGGCCGAGGAAGCCGGCCATTTCACGCTCGACGACGTAATCCGCCGCATCTGCGACAAGATGGAACGCCGCCACCCGCATGTCTTCGGCGACGCTGACCGTGGTGGCCACCATTTTTGGGAGGAAATCAAGGCCGCGGAGCGCCAAAACGCGTCTGATGACAGTGCTTTAGCGGGCGTTGCGCTGGCTCTTCCGGCACTCGAGCGGGCAGCCAAGCTGCAGCGCCGCGCCGCTCGCGTCGGTTTCGACTGGCCGGACACCAGCGGTCCCCGGGCCAAGATCGACGAGGAGCTGGCCGAGCTCGACGCCGA
>JBDTXI010000117.1:0-6391 GCA_040006255.1 Sphingomicrobium sp. | reverse complement strand
TTTCGCCCGAGACGGGACACCGCCGCCTCGCGTGCGCGTCACTGCGAACATTGGCGAACATTCGGAAGTTCGGGCAGCCGTAGATCGGCGAACGCGGAACTCGCGGGGCCGCCGCTCGCTTGAATCCCGAAGTGGCTCAAGCGCTCAATGCTCCGAGCCGCGAGCGCGACACGCCGCGCCTCGATGGTGAATGAATCGCGCCAATACTGAACGGCTGATTCTGTAATCGTTCAGGCTGACGCACTATCTAAGGGGCTGTGACCATTCGCCATTCCTTGCTCGCGTTCAGCGCGATGACCCTGTCCGCCCCTGCGTTCGCGCAGGTCCCGTGGCCGGCCCCGCCGCCGCCCATGCCGGCGCCCCCTCGCGCGCCGGTGGCCGAGCCGTGGATGGCCCAGCCGGTTCCTCCCCCGGCCGCCCAGCCGTGGCAGTCGCCCGCCGCACAATCGCGGCGCTCGCCCGCGCTCGAGCCGATCGATCTTCCGCCGGCCATCGAGCAGGGCGTCGACATGATCTACATCGACGAGGAGCTCGTCCCCCGCGCCGTTCACGACAGCGGGCCGATGGGCGATTTGACCAACGCGGCATGGAGCGGCGCTCCGCTCGACCTCTTCGTCTCGGTCAACCCGATCTACACCGAACTCCGCCGCGGGCTCGTCCGCTACCAGCAGCAATGGGGCGACCTCCCGGCCATTCCGGTCCCCGACGGTCCCGCGCTGAAGCCTGGCGCCACGGGCGAGCGGGTTGCGATGCTGCGCACCCGCCTCGGCCTCGCCCCCGGTGCCATCTACGATCCGGCGCTCGCCGCGAAGGTGAAGGAATTCCAGGCGGTCCACGGGCTCAAGGCCGATGGCGTCGCGGGGGCTGGGACGGTCGATGCACTGAACCGCGGGCCGCAATATTATGAGCAGCTGATCATCATCAACATGGAGCGCGCCAAGCGCCTTCCGGCGCCTGAAGAAGAGCGGAAATACGCCATCGTCGACGCGGGCGACGCGCGGCTGTCGCTGTGGGACAACGGCCGCAAGGTCGACGAGATGAAGGTGGTCGTCGGCAAGGCCGAGTCCGCAACCCCGATGATGGCCGCCTACATCAAATATGCGAGCGTAAACCCCTATTGGAACGTCCCGCCGGACCTGGTGCGAAGCCTTATTGCGCCGCGTATCGTGACGCAGGGTGTCGGCTATCTGAGCGAGCGCGAATATCAGGTTCTGTCGGACCTCAGCGCCAACGCCCAGGTCATCGACCCGCATACGGTCGATTGGCAGGCCGTCGTCGATGGCCGCCAGGAGGTGGCGCTGCGCCGTCTCCCCAGCCCGGCCAACTCGATGGGCATGATGAAGTTCATGCTGCCCAACTACTTCGGCATCTACCTCCACGATTCGCCCGAGAAGGAGCATTTCACCAAGAACCAGCTGTGGATCAGCAACGGCTGCGTGCGCGTAGAGGACTACAAGCGCTTTGCCGCCTGGCTCTTCGACGGGAGTGTCCCGCGAGGCGACGATCCGAAGATCGAGAAAGAGGTCGACCTGCCGCGGCCGGTGCCGGTGTACATGACCTATTTAACGGTGCAGCCCACCGCGACCGGCGTAGTCTTCCTACCCGACCCATACGGACGCGACGCCCATCTGATGGAGCGCTTCGGCTCCCAACTCGTCGCGGCGGTCCGCGGGAACTGAGGTCCCGCGGCCACGGGAGGAGTCCGCTGGCGGCGATCGACCAAGCGTAGACTTGCGTCCTCCCGATCCCTTGTTAGCGTCTGCCGACGAAGCTGACCGAGGGGAATGGCGTGGGGGTCCTTGCCGAACGTGCGCCATGGTTGATCCGGCTAGCAGCCGCAGCCGTCATCGGGAGCGTCGCCAGCGCGTCTGAGCCGCGGCGCCCGTCCGGCAGGCCGAGCTCATTTGCGACGTCCGCGATTTCGGCGCGAAGGGTGATGGCCGGACCCTCGATACGCGCGCCATCCAGGCTGCCGTGGACAGCTGCGCAGGCCGCGGCGGGACAGTCTATTTGGGGCAGGGCACTTATGTGAGCGGCAGTGTCAGCCTCAAGAGCCACATGACCCTGAAGCTGGGCCGCGGCGCTGTCCTGTCGGGGAGCCACAACATCAAGGATTACTGGCCGTCGAGCCGCATCGGCCTCGGCCACACCTACGGAGCCGATATCGCCGGCGAAGGCCAGGTTACAGGCCGGGCCATTGGTGGGGCAAAGCGGAGCCGATCTATATCTCCACGCAGCGTTGCGAGCGCACTTGCACGGGCGGGGTACGGAACGTCGTCTTCAGCGACATCGAGGCAGACGCCGAAGCCGGCGTTTCGATAAGTGGCGTTGCCGGGCAGGAGGTCACGAACGTCCTCATGCGCAATGTGCGTCTACGGATGATTCCGCCACCGGCAAGCCTGGTCGCCGCGATCGGCGGGAATTTCGATCGGCGCTGGACCGCAAGCGCGCCCGCTGAGGGAATCGTCAAGCATGACATCCCGGCCATCTACTGCGAGTTCACCCGCGGACTGCAGCTCCGCGACGTCGACATCCAGTGGGCGGAAGGAATACCCGCCTATTCGACCGGCGCGCTAGGCTGCGAACACTCGCAGGGACTAATTCTCGACGGAGTGAGCGAACTTGGCCGCCCGCCCTTCGGCAGGGCGCTTGAGCTCCTCGACACGCAAGTCGAGCGAATCGAACGAATTCACCTGCGGCAATGAGAACCAACGGGGGCTGAGCGCAGACGCTTAAGCCGCGTCCCCGGTCTTGTCCTTGGCCGCGTAGACGCGCACCGGTTCCTTGGTTCCCATGACAACCTCCTTGTCGATGTGAACCTCGTCGACGCCGTCCATCGAGGGCAGATCGAACATCGTGTCGAGCAGGATTCCCTCGAGGATCGAGCGCAGCCCGCGCGCGCCGGTCTTGCGCTCGATGGCCTTCTTGGCGACCATGTGAAGCGCGTCGTCGGTGAACTCGAGCTCGACGTCTTCCATGTCGAACAGCTTCGCATATTGCTTCACCAGCGCGTTCTTGGGCTCGATGAGGATCTTCACCAGGGCCACTTCGTCGAGGTCCATGAGCGTGGCGATGACCGGCAGGCGGCCGATGAACTCGGGGATGAGGCCGAACTTCAGCAGGTCCTCGGGCTCGCAATGCTGCAGCGTCTCGCCTGTCTTGCGCTCGTCGGGCGCGGCGACATGCGCGCCGAAGCCGATCGACTTGCCCTGAAGCCGGTCGGCGATGATCTTCTCGAGCCCGGCGAAAGCGCCGCCGCAGATGAACAGGATGTTGGTCGTGTCGACCTGCAGGAATTCCTGCTGCGGATGCTTGCGTCCACCCTGCGGCGGAACCGAGGCGGTGGTGCCTTCCATCAGCTTGAGCAGCGCCTGCTGCACGCCCTCGCCCGACACGTCACGAGTGATCGAGGGATTGTCGGACTTGCGGCTGATCTTGTCGATCTCGTCGATGTAGACGATCCCGCGCTGCGCCTTCTCGACGTTGTAATCGGACGCCTGGAGCAGCTTGAGGATGATGTTCTCGACGTCCTCGCCGACATAACCTGCTTCGGTCAGCGTCGTCGCGTCGGCCATGGTGAAGGGCACGTCGAGGATCCGCGCCAGTGTCTGCGCCAGCAGCGTCTTGCCGCAGCCGGTGGGGCCAATGAGCAGGATATTCGATTTGGCGAGCTCGACTTCGTTGCCCGCCTTGGCGCCGTGGGCGAGGCGCTTGTAATGGTTGTGCACCGCGACCGAGAGCACGCGCTTGGCCCGGTCCTGGCCAATCACATAGTCATCGAGGACCTTGCAGATTTCCAGCGGCGTCGGGACCCCGTCGCGTGTCTTGACCAGCGCCGACTTCGATTCCTCGCGGATGATGTCGTTGCACAGCTCGACGCATTCGTCGCAGATGAAGACCGTCGGCCCGGCAATGAGCTTGCGCACTTCGTGCTGCGATTTTCCGCAGAAGGAGCAGTACAATGTGCTCTTGCTGTCGCCGGCGCCGCCTGAAAGTTTGGTCATTCCGTCCTTTATCGGCCGCGAACGACCGTCCTCTCAAGGGCCATGCTAGCCCGCTTTATGGCACAATCAACTCTGCCGGTCGGTTAACGCCACCCACCGCACGATAGGTCCTTTAATCTCAACAATATGGATGGAGTGGAACCCCCTAGCAAGGGGCGGGTGTCACGATTCGAGACGGTCGAGCGCGTCGCGCATCACCTCGTGAAATTCGGACCGGGCGTAAACGTCGTTGTGCCCGGCCCGGCGCACGGTGCGATCGAAGACGATGTTTGGGGTCGCGGCGCGCAGGGCGTCGGTGCGCTCCGTGGGGACGATCTCGTCGCGCTCCGCGGCGATGATCGCCACCGGCGCCTTGCTCTTGCGCAGCGCTCTAGCGGCGTCGATCTCGTGATTGAAGAACGGCCCGATGGGCAGCCACGGGTACATCGACTGGGCGACCGCCTTCAGCGAATCGAACGGCGTGACGAGGATCAATCCGTCGAGCTTGCGGGTGGCCGCGAGCTCGGCGGCGACCCCGCTGCCGATGCTGAATCCGACGGCAACGACGCGTCGCGGCTTCAGGCGGTCGACCGTAAAATCATAGACCAGCGGTGCATCGGCAATCAGCGCTTCGGCCGAGGGCGAGCCGGTAGAAGGCGAATAACCGCGATAGTGAAAGGTCACCACGTCGTGGTCGGGATAAACCTCGTGCAGATATTGGGCGACGTCCTGTGCGTTCCACGCATTCCCGCCGAAACCGAGGATGAGCGTCCCGTTTTGCGACGGCTCGTCAGCCGGAAGGTGGATCCCGGCGAGCCTGTGGCCGTCCGGCGTGGTCAGGGACAGCCGTTCCGCGCCCGGCGGGAACCGTCCGGCTGAGGGAACCGCGTGCGTCGGAAAAATCAGGGAGGCCTGGAATTCGAACATGGAAAGATCGGATCGGAGGCTGTCGCGACTATGCGGCCGCGAGCGTGCGCCTAGCCGGCAACCGCCGCCTCAATCGCTGGTGTAACGCGATCGACGGTATAGGGTTTCTCGATCACCGGAGCGTAATTGAACTCGGGCGGCGGCGGATCGACGTGCCCACCAGTCGCGATCACGAAGGGCACATTGCGCTCGCGCAGCCGGGTGGCGACGGGCCACACGCTCTCGCCCTTGAGGTTCACGTCAAGAATGGCGAGGTCGAACCCGCCTTTCTCCACCTCGTCGAGCGCGCCTTGCACGGTGTCGCAAGTGCCGCTGACCTTGTGCCCGAGCGAATCGAGGAAGTCCTCGAGCATCATCGCGATGAGAGGTTCATCCTCGACGATCAATATGGTACGCCCGCCCGCCATGCGCTTCGCATAAAGTGATGATCCCAAACCGCAAAGCGCTTATTTCGCGCCCGCCGCGCGGCGCGCCGCCTCGGCCAGCTCAATCACCGAAAAGGGCTTGGGCAGGAAATTGACGTTCTCGATATCGATCGACTTGCGCAGCTGCTCCTCGGCATAGCCGGACATGAACAGGATCTTGAGTTCGGGGCGGCTCTTGCGCGCCTCGCGGACCATGGTCGGGCCATCCATTCCCGGCATCACGACGTCGCTGATCAACAAGTCGATCGTTTCTCCGCGAGCAAGCACCTCGAGCGCTTCCTCGCCATTGTCCGCGGTGATCACCGTATAGCCGTGGCGGGTAAGAGCCCGCTCGGCAACGGTGCGCACCATCGGCTCATCCTCGACCAGCAGCACGGTTCCGCTGCCCCACAATTCGTTGGGCTTGGCCTTTTCGACCTTGCGCGTCTTGGCAACGGGCGCCTCCTCGCGGTGGACCGGCAGATAGATGACGAAGCGGGTCCCCTCGCCCACCTTGGAATCGGCGAAGATGAAGCCGCCGGACTGTTTGACGATGCCGTAGACGGTCGAAAGACCTAGCCCGGTGCCCTTCCCCACTTCCTTGGTCGTGAAGAACGGCTCGAAGATCTTGCCGAGGACGCTTGGGGCAATTCCGGTCCCGGTGTCGGTGACCGACAGCGCGCTGTAGTCGGCGACGGGCAGGATGTCCGAGCCGAGCTCAGCCACCTGGTTCGACTTCACCGAATAGGTCTGAATGGTGAGCGTTCCGCCGCCCTTGGACTGCATCGCATCGCGCGCGTTGACCGCAAGGTTGACGATCACCTGCTCGAGCTGCCCGGGGTCAGCCCGAACCGGTCCGAGGTCGCGCCCATGCTTGACCACTAGCTCGACGGTTTCTCCGAGCAGCCGTTTCAGTAGGTGGGACACCTCCGATACGACATCCGGGAGCTGCAGCACTTGCGGGCGCAAGGTCTGCTGGCGTGAGAAGGCGAGAAGCTGCCGCGTGAGGCCCGCGGCGCGGTTCGAGTTCGACTTGATCTGCTGGATGTCGTCATAATCGCTGTCGCCGGGCGTGTG
>JBDTXI010000116.1:0-44171 GCA_040006255.1 Sphingomicrobium sp. | reverse complement strand
ACGTCTCCAGCCAGCGGTTGAGCTCGGCGATGCGCGGGCGCGTCGGCACTTCCGGCTTCCATGGATACGACGCTGCGGGTGGCACCGGCGCCAAAAGCACCACGATCCCGTGCCGCCGCGCAATATCGCTTATCGCGCGGAAGTTGTCCTCGGTCATCGCGGCGGTCATCAGGCCGGTGTTGCCGGCGATGTCGTTGGTGCCGGCCATGATGTGCACCGCCTTGGGCTTGAGCGCGACCACGTCGCTGAACATCCGCAGCACCATTTGCGGCGTCGTCTGGCCGCCGATCCCCCGATTGATCCGCCCGCGCGTGAAGAAGTCGGGGCGCTTGTCGTGCCAGCCTTCGGTGATCGAATCGCCGATGAAGACGATGTCCACCGGTTCCTTCGAGGCGAGCAATCTCGCATTGTCGTCGGCGTAGTAGCCAACCATTCCGAAATCCTTGAGCAGCCACCCTTGGAACCACTTATTCCAGTCGACCCCCGCGGGCGCCCGCTGCGCCGCGATCAGGGGCAGCACAAGCGCGGACTGGACAAAGCGCCGGCGGTCGGCGATCATCAGATGCGGTCCACGAGCGAACAGATTTCCGGGCGAAGCGCTCCGAGCTGCGCGATTTCCGAGTCGCTGAACAGCACGTGCGCGGGCGTCGCCGGCGTGAATCGCGGCCATTGCGGCAGGCCCGCGCCGTTCGGGTCGCCATGCAGGATGAAGTTCACCCAATAGGGCTTCAGCGACTGGCCGTGAGCGAAGGTCGAATCTCCAAAGGCGTAGGAAATCTCGGCGGCGTGCGACGTCTTGCCGCCACCGGGCGCCGCGTCGAACTCGTAACGCCAGACCGGCGCGCTCTTCGCCGACAATAGTTGCGCCACGCGCTCGGTCGGGCAGCGGAAGATCAGGTCGGTCCCGATCTGGTCCTCGAGCGTACCCATGCGCGGATCGGCGGGCGGATCGGGCTGGTCGGCATGGTAGAAAGCGCGCGCCTCCGCGTCGCGCGGCCCGAAAGCCTTGGCGATGAACGGGTCACGGTGCGCCCTCTCGACGCCGAATTCGACGCGGTTGGTGCCGAGGACCACCGGCTTAGCCGGCGCCTTCTCCAGCAGCGTGCGCGGGTCGGACGGAAACACTTTCCCGTCCACGGTCGGCCGGAGCCACACCATCGCGTCGGATTCGAGCGCGTCGTCGTGGAGCTTGAGGTCGGCTGCGAGCAGCGCCGGCACCGACATCTTCCGCATCTTCCCGATGTCGCCGCCGGACCCGAGCAGGGCGTCGGCCTGGTCGCCGAGCCGCTCGGCATCGGCGAGGCTGCGGAACGGCGCGCCGAACCCTGGAGTCCCGCTTTCCATGATGCTTTGTTGGAACAAGGGCGCAGCCCTCGGCGCAGCAAGCATCAAGCTGACGTCCTGCGACCCCGCCGATTCGCCCGCGATCGTCACGTGTCTCGGATCCCCGCCGAATTTGGCGATGTTCCGCTGGACCCATTCGAGCGCGGCCATCTGATCCATCAGCGCGTAATTGCCCGACGATCCGCCCTGCTCTGCACTGAGCTTGCGGTGCGAGAGGAAGCCGAAAATGCCGAGGCGGTAGCGGATGCCGACGATCACGACCTGCTTGCCGACGTCGGACAGGATGATGTCATTGGGCCCGCCGGCGCGGTTGCTGCCGCCGTGGATCCACACCAGCACGGGAAGCTTGCCGGTCAGCGACGGCGTGCGCACGTCGAGCGTCAGGCAATCTTCGCGCCCGCTCACGTAATCGGCGTGGTTCCAGCCCTGGTCGTTCTGCACGCACGAAGGCGGCTGATCGAGCGAGTCGCGGGCGCCTTTCCATGGAATCACGGGCTGCGGCGCTTTCCAGCGCAAATCCTCGACTGGCGGGGCGGCAAAGGGCATTCCGCGGAACATGGTCCCGCCGCCCGCGAAAGCTTTGCCGCGCACGAGGCCGCCGTCGACCTTGACCACCTGCGCACCGGCCGGCGCGCACGACAGCAAGGCGATAGCGGACAGGAGCGGAATCAGGAGTCTGAACATCGCGCGACGTTAGCGCTAACGCGCGTTCTTGTGCGACGGAATTTTCGCTGCCAGTCTGCATCAAAGCTTCGAGGGGGAAAAAGCGTGCAGCAACGGACAAGTGCGGGCGTCACCGGCGCCTACGTGATCGTCACATGCCTGTTCTTTGCCTGGGGCTTTATCACCTCGCTCAACGACCCCGTCGTCACGGCGGTCAAGGGCATCTTCTGCCTTACCGACGTGCGCGCTCAGCTCAGCGCTTTCGCCTTCTTCATCGCCTACGGGGTGATGAGCTTTCCGGCGGCGCTCTTGCTCGCACGGATGAAGTCGATCCCGACCATCCTCATCGCCTTCGCGTTGATGGCGATTGGCTGCTTGCTGATGCTCGCCGCGGCGAACCTCGTGACCTACAATCTGGTGCTGCTCGGGCTGTTCGTGCTGGCGAGCGGGATCACTATCCTGCAGGTCGCCGCCAACCCGCTGGCGGCGGCGCTGGGGAAGCCCGAATACAGCCATTTCCGGCTGACCTTCAGCCAGACCTTCAACTCGCTCGGCACCTTCATCGGCCCGTATCTTGGCGCCGTCCTGTTCCTCAAGGGAATCGAGACCAAGCAATGCGAGGCGACCACCCAGGCGGCTCGACTGACCTCGCTCGCCGGCATCGACCGCGCGTACTTCTGGATCTGCGGGTTCATCATCGCGCTGGCGCTGCTGTTCATCGTCTTCCGCAAGACCGTGACGGACGCTGCCCCGCCACCGTCGCAGGAAATTGCGCGGCGCGGCATCGTCGCCGTCGTTCGCGACGCCTTGTCGTCGCGCTGGGCGGTGCTCGGTGGCGCGGCGATCTTTCTTTACGTCGGGGCCGAGGTCGCCATCGGCACGCAGATGGCCTTCTTCCTTCACTCGGATTCGGTGTGGGGTCGAAGCGATGCGCCGTTCACTTTCCCGCTCATCGGCCGAATCATGGGCAATGACCGGCTCTTCGGCGTTTCGGCCGAGGAAGCGGGCAAGGCCGTTGCGCTTTACTGGGGCGGAGCGATGGTCGGCCGCGCGATCGGGTCGGCACTGCTGGCACGGGTGCGCGCCGCCATTCTGCTCGCGGTGTTCACCGCAGCGGCGTGCCTGATGTGCTTCTATGTCTTCGCCGTCGGCGGGGTCGCCGCGGGCGTCGTCGCTTTGTGCATCGGCCTGTTCAATTCGATCATGTTCCCCGTGATCTTCACCCTGACGCTGGAGCGTTCGACCGCGAGCAACGAAGCGACCTCCGGCTTCCTGTGCTTTTCGATCATCGGCGGAGCGCTGATCCCGCCGCTGGTCGGCCTCGTTTCGCAGCACACGAGCTACGTCAAAGCGTTCATCGTCCCCGCCGCCTGCTACGCGGCGCTGTTCCTCTTCTCGCTCGCGGCGAACCGCGCCCAAGTGACGCTCAGCGACGAACCCGCCGCCGCGACCATTCATTAGGCCGCGGCCACGCGCCGATCGATGAAGTCGCTCGCGAGCGGCAGGCGCTCGGCGGTTTGCTCGTAGCTTCGGCCGAGGTCGGCCATCATCCGCAGCACGTCGCGGTCGGGCATCGCGTCGACCAGCGGGTCATAGCGCTCGGGGACAATGCCCTGGCCGAGCATCACCGCGATCCAGCTCGGCACGTCGAACAGTTCCTCGTTGTAGCGGAACACCCGCCCGTGCTCGCGGAACAGTGCGATCTTGTGCTGGAGGCTGTCGGGCACCTCCATCTCGCGCACATGATCCCAGAACGGCCCCGCCCTGCGCGTCGCGTGATAATGGAGGATGATGAAGTCGCGCACGGGCTCATAGCCCCTGACCATGTGCCGGTTATATTCGTCGCGCTCGACCGGGCTGATGCCGTGGCTCGGAAACAGGCTGAGCAGCTTCTGGATGCCGTGCTGAATCAGGTGGATGCTGGTCGATTCCAGCGGCTCGAGGAAGCCGCTCGACAGGCCGACGGACACGACATTCTTGTCCCACGCCTTGCTCCGCCGCCCGGCGGTGAAGCGCAGCTGCCGAGGCTCGGCGATCGGCTTGCCGTCGAGGTTATCGAGCAGGATTCGCTCCGCTTCGTCGTCGCTCATGTGGGCGCTGCAGTAAACGTGGCCGTTGCCGGTGCGGTGTTGCAGCGGAATGCGCCATTGCCACCCCGCCGGGTGCGCGGTCGAACGCGTGAAGGGGAGCAGCGGCTCGGTCCGTTCCGACGGGACCGCGATCGCGCGGTCGCACGGCAGCCAGCGGCTCCAATCCTCGAACGGTACGCCGAGCGTGTCGCCGAGGAGCAGGCTGCGGAAGCCCGAGCAGTCGACGAACAGGTCGCCGCGCACGCGACGGTCGTCGTCGAGCTTCACGCCCGTGATGAAGCCGCTCTCGCCGTCCTGATCGACCTCGACGATCCGGCCCTCGATCCGCTCGGCGCCGTGCGCTTCGGCATATCTGCGCAGGAACTGGCCGTATGCCGCGGCGTCGAAGTGGAAGGCGTAGGCGAGATCCGACAAGGGATTGGCGGGATCGGTCGTGGGATGCTCGAAGCGGTGGCGCGCGGCGGCGACCGCGGACATCGAATAGGATTGGAGCGGCGCTGCAGCGGGGTCGCGGCGGTGCTTGAGCCACAATTGGTGGAACGAAATGCCGTTGAGCGGCCGCCCGATGTGCCCGAACTGGTGGAAGTAACGGTCGCTTTCGTCAGTCCAGCCGACGAACTCGATGCCGAGCTTGTAGGTGGCTTTGGTCTCGCGCAGGAATTCGGCTTCGTCGATCCCGAGTTGATGGTTGAACTCGAGGATCGGCGGGATCGTCCCTTCGCCGACTCCAACCGTGCCGATCGCTTCCGATTCGATGACGACGATGCGCTTGCCGCTGCCGCCGACGAACCGCGCTAGCGCCGCAGCCGCCATCCACCCGGCCGTTCCTCCGCCGACGACGACAATGCGCCGGATTGGTCCCCCTTCGGTCATGCGCTCACGCTAGGCGATGCGGCGGAATAGGGAAGCCCGTTTACCGCATCCTGTACGGCGTCCAGCTGCCGAGGTTGCACGACGGGCCGGGAATGATCGATCCGGGCTCGAGCCCGCGGACGCGGTCGCCGCGGCAATATTGGCTGCCCTGCGTCTCGACGATGATCGTGTTGTACGGGCTGAGCGCGGGGCAGGGACCGGCGAGGTGATTGACGTAGATCGTCCGTCCCGAGCCGTAGGCGACCGTGCCCGGGTCGATCACCCGCAGATTCTGGCTGGGGAAGCTGGAGATGCAGGTTTCGGCCGGTCCCGGAACATGGCCGGCAAGCTCACGCGCCAGACCCGCTCCCGACGGTTCCACGGGGCGGGTGCAGCCGGCCATCAGGATTAGCGGGGCAATGAGGATCAGGGGGCGCATGGCTTTTCTCCTTTTCTCGAAACGCAAGACGAGCCTTGGTCGATCCGCGGCGCGAGGAACCCCGGCACCGTATCGAAGTGGATGGCTTCATACCATGAAAGCGCGCGCGGCGGGGACGCGTGGCCCCTTGGCAAGGGCAGCTTGGACATGCTCCGCCAATAAGCGATCGACGCGTCGCGCCACCATTTGGCTTCGGCCAGCTGCCGTCTGAGCTTGGCCGCGACCGCGCGATGGCGTTGCCGGTCCACGAGCGGCTTCAGCTTTGCCCAGCTGCGGTTCATCGCCGCGACGTCGGCGACGCCGCGGTCGTAATGCGCAACGAGCGCGTTCCACAGGCGCATTCCCGAGCGCATTCGATAGGTCCACGGCACGTGGTGGAACCACAGCAGGTATTTGTCCGGCACGCAGCCGAGGTCGGCAAAGCACCGCCCAAGCTCGGGCGCATATTGCGCGGCCGCGTTGCTGCCGCTCGCGGTGCGATCGAAGCCAATGCCGCGCTCGTCGGCGCGATTGTAGTAAATCGGGTTCCACAGCGGAGCCGGCTGGTCGTGCGCCCACGGCGCGGGTCCATAATGGTGGTCGCTGCCCATCTGATGGGCGAGGCCGAGCGGGGTCATGTAGTCGACCACGGCTTCGCGCGACCCCGTCATCATGGAGATGACCGGCTTCAGCAGGCGCGGGTCGTTGCCCCAGGTCAACCGCGTCCACTCCTCCGCAATGCTGCGTGGATCGGCGCCCGGGTCCCATGCGAGGCGCCCGAACGCGTACCAGTTCGCCTGGTCGAAGTCGGAGCCCGACCAGTTGCGGTCGCCGCCCATGTTCGCGACGCCTGCCATCGCTCCAATCGTGTCGCGGACCGCGGATTGCGGGCGGGGGCGGTAGGTGCGGCTGCGCAGCGCCTCCGACCACATCGGGCCGAGGTAGGCGAGGTGGGTGCTTTCGCCGAGATATTCCTTGGTGATCTGCACTTCCATCGCGAGGCGGGTCCGGGACATTGTGCCGAACAGCGGGTGGAAAGGTTCACGCGGCTGGAAGTCGATCGGCCCGTTCTTCACCTGCAGGATGACGTTGCGCGCGAACTTGCCGTCGAGGGGCGCAAATTCGGTGAAGGCCTGCTTCGCGCGGTCTTCGTTCGACTCGCCCGAATAAACGAAAGCGCGCCAGATCAGCGTCTCGCCATGCGGCGCGAGCGCGGCGGCGAGCATGTTCGCCCCCTCGGCGTGGGTGCGGCCGTAGGTTTGCGGTCCCGGCTGGCCTTCGGAATTGGCCTTGACGACCATCCCGCCGAAGTCGGGGATGACGCGGTAGATCTCGTCCGCCTTGGCCCGCCACCAGGCTTGCACGCGCGGATCGAGCGGGTCGGCGGTCGGCAAGCCGCCGATTTCGATTGGCGCCGAGAAGCGGGCGGACAGATAGACTTTGATCCCGTACGGCCGCCAGGCGTTGGCCAACGCCGCAATCTTGCGCAGATAGGGCGCGGTGAGGATTTTCGCGTCGGCGTTGACGTTATTAAGAATCGCCGCGTTGATCCCAATCGACGCATTCGCACGCGCGTAATCCGACATTCGAGCATCGACGCGCGGCAGCTCGTCCCAATTCCACAGCGAACGGCCGGCATAGCCGCGCTCGACCGTGCTATCGAGATTGTCCCAATGGTCGAGCATCCGCAGTGGCAGTCTTGGGGCGTCGGTAATGTCCAGATGGGCGATGTCGCGCCGGGTCTGGATCAGCCGCAGAAAGGCGAACGCGCCGTAGAGCACGCCAATGTCTCCGTTCGCGGCGATCAGCGTGACTCGGTGCCCGCCGAGCCGCGTCGAGCGAATGACGAAGCCCTGGTCCCCGATACCGGCGAGACGGCGGTTGCCGGCAAGGACGATTGCGCCTTCCTTCACTCCCGTTCGGCCCACACGCCGGGCAATTAGTCCCGACAGGCCTCGCTGAAGCTCGCTGGCAGCGGCGTCGAGCGTCGGTGACGAACCCTGCAACACGATGGCGGTGGCGTGCGCCGTATATCGCTCGCGGGCGGGCTGTTCGATCGTCGGGTAGCGGAGCCACAGATCGTACCCGTCTTCCGCATAAGCGGGGCCCGCGAACGGCGCCGCCGCAATCAGCGCCGGCAGAAGGCGGAGCAAAAAGGATCGCGTTGACAACACCGGCGTCACCCTAGCATTGGTAGCGCTACCATAGGAGGGCCAATGGAACTGACGCGCCGCGAAGCGCTGGCGGGTGGGGCAGCGGCGCTTGCCGCCAGCCGGTTGGAGGCGGCGCGCGGGCCGCAGTCGCTGAATGCCTTGGCTAGGCGCGGCATCCGCCGCTTTGGCTCGGCCGTCGCGTGGAGCCCCCCCGGCGCCGACCGCGGCAGCTTCGCCAATCCTGCCTATGCCGCCATCCTCGAGCGCGAATGCGGCGTGCTGGTCCCCGAGAATGAGCTCAAGTGGCAATGGTCGCGGCCCGGACCGACCGAGTTCAACTTCTGCCAGTTCGACGCGATCGCCGATTATGCGACCCGCCGCGGCTTCAAGTTGCGCGGGCACACGCTCTTCTGGACCCCGTCCAAATGGTATCCGAAGTGGCTCGCCGAGCATCAGTTCAAAACGCCCGCCGAGGCCGAGCGGCTGCTCGCCGACCATGTGCGCATCGTCTGCCGCCGCTACGGCACCCGCATTCATTCCTACGACGTCGTCAACGAGGCGGTGCAGCCCGAGACCGGCGCAATCCGCAGCACCAACGTCACCGCCGCGCTCGGGGGGGAAGCATTCCTCGATCTCATGTTCCACACCGCCCGGGCCGAGGCGCCGCACGCGCAGCTGGTCTACAACGATTATATG
Organism: Sphingomicrobium sp.; assembly: GCA_040006255.1. GTDB lineage: Bacteria > Pseudomonadota > Alphaproteobacteria > Sphingomonadales > Sphingomonadaceae > Sphingomicrobium. Next base: position 35,955 of record JBDTXI010000116.1, on the reverse strand, counting down.
AGCTGGGAGCGCAACGGCGAGGACGAGACCCATATGCGCGGCGTGCTCAAGCTGCTTGAAGGTTTTCGCAAGCGCGGCACGCCGGTCGACGCGCTCGGAGTGCAGTCGCACATCCGCTTGCTCAAGTCGGCTTCGGTGGCCGAGATCGTGCGTCAATCGGAAGGGCCGTGGCGGCGCTTCCTCGATGAGGTGACCGGCATGGGCTACCAGCTCCTGATCACCGAGTTCGACGTCAACGACCGCATGGCGCCGAGCGCGATCGGGCCGCGTGACCGCATGGTCGCGGATTACGCCAGGGCCTATCTCGACGTGATGCTGAGTTACAGGCAGCTCGGCGACGTGCTGTGCTGGGGCATGGTCGACCGCTACAGCTGGCTGGGCGACTTCGACCCGCGCGCCGACAAGTTGCTCAAGCGCGGCACGCCCTACGACGCCAAATTCCGGGCCAAGCCGCTGCGCCAGGCGATTGCGTCGGCGTTAGCTTCGGCGTCGTCGCGGCACGGTTGAGGAGAGCGCATGGTCCTCGAGCAATATCGCCCCGATCCGCAACGTTACGACGGGCGCATGCCATACTGGCGCTGCGGCCGCAGCGGCCTCGATCTTCCCGGCATCTCGCTCGGCCTGTGGCAGAATTTCGGCGGCGTCGACGATTTCGAGAACGGCCGGGCGGTACTTCGCCGCGCCTTCGATCTTGGTATCACCCATTTCGATCTCGCCAACAATTACGGCCCCCCTTACGGTTCGGCAGAGGAGAATTTCGGCCGCTGGATAGCGGCGGATTTCCGGCCCCTGCGGGACGAGTTGATCATCTCGACCAAGGCCGGATACGACATGTGGCCGGGCCCATATGGCGATGGCGGGTCGCGCAAATATCTGCTCGCCAGCCTCGACCAAAGCTTGCGGCGCATGGGGCTCGACTATGTCGACATTTTCTATTCGCACCGGGTCGACCCCTCGACGCCGCTGGAAGAAACGATGGGCGCGCTCGTCCACGCGCATCGCCAGGGTAAAGCGCTTTACGTCGGCATCTCGTCTTACTCCGCCGATTTAACGCGCAAGGCGCACGCGATCCTCGCTGGCGAGGGCGTGCCGCTGTTGATTCATCAACCGTCCTACTCGCTGGTCAATCGCTGGATCGAAGAGGCGCTGGTGGACACGCTGGGGGAGCTCGGGGTGGGCTGCATCGCCTTTTCTCCGCTTGCGCAAGGTTTGCTAACTGACAAATATTTGGATGGCGTACCATCGGACGCGCGCGGCGCTCGCCCGGGTTCATTCTCGAGCGATTTCCTCAATGAGAAGAACATCTTGCACGTTCGCGAGCTGAATACGCTGGCCAAGGAGCGCGGCCAGACGCTGGCGCAAATGGCAATTGCGTGGGTGCTTCGCGATTCGCGGGTCACCTCGGCATTGATCGGCGCCCGCAATGTCCGGCAACTCGAGGACTCGCTCGCCGCGGTGCGCAACCTCGGGTTCAGCGCCGAGGAGCTGGCGCGGATCGACCGCCACGCAACCGACGGCGGAATCGACATCTGGAAAGCGTCGACATCGGTCGGGGCGAGCGCATGAAACGCAGCGCAACCGTGTTCGTCCTCCTGCTGGCGTCCTGTGCGACGCCCCAATTGGCCCCGGGCCCGCGGATCGCGATCACGATCGACGATGTGCCGGTGCACGCGCCTTATCCGCCGGGGCAGAGTGCCAACGATGTCAACGCCCAGATGATCGCGGCGCTGACGGCACAGCATGTGCCCGCGATGGCCTTTTTCAATGGCATCGGCGTCGAACGGCAGCCGGAGACGATGACCGCGCTTGGGCAGTGGCGCGCGGCCGGCCTGATTGTCGGCAATCACACCTGGTCGCACCGGCATTTGAGCGAGATGAGCCAGGGCGAGTTCGAAACCGAGGTCGCCCGGGACGAGCCGATCCTGGGTCAAATCGGCGGCGGCACCGGTTGGCGCTGGTTCCGCTATCCCTTCCTCGACGAGGGGGAGGATGCAGCCAAGCGAGTCTCCGGACGGCAGGTGCTGGCGAAGCACGGCTACCGCGTCGCCGCGGTGACGATGAGCTTTTCCGACTGGCAATGGACGGCGCCTTATACGCGGTGCGCGGCCGCCCACGACGATGCGGCCGTTGGCGACCTCGAGCGCATGTATCTCGCTTCGGCGAAGGAGAATGCCGCGGTCGCCCGCGACACTTCGCGCAAGCTCTACGGCCGCGACATTCCCTACGTGTTGCTGATGCATGTCAGCGCGATGAGCGCACACATGATGCCGCGGCTGCTTCAGCTCTATCGGGACGCCGGCTTCCGCTTCGTCGCGCTCGCCGATGCCGAGCACGATCCAAGCTACCGCGAATATACCGACCTCGGCCTGCCTCCGCCCCCCTCGCCGTGGGATCTCGCCGCGAAGAAAGGCGTCCAGATAGCGGTGGCGACCGATTATTCGGCGAAGCTTGCGGCGATGTGCCCGGGCGCAGGGGCGGCGGTCTCTAGCCCCTGACGGTCAGCTTCGCGCTCTTGAGGTCGACCGAGTTGGGGCCGGAGTAGATCGTGAACGTGCCGGGCTCGACGACATGCTTCATGTCAACGTTCCACAATGCAAGGTCGTCGGGCTGCAAATCGAACCGGATCGTGCGCTTTTCGCCCGGCGCGAGGGTGACGCGCTGGAAGCGCTTTAGCTCGATCACCGGCCGAGTGACCGACGCTTCGTCGTCGTGCACGTACAACTGGACGACCTCATCGCCCGCGCGGGTACCGGTGTTGGCGACGTCGACCTCGACCTGCGCCGGCTGCCCCGCGGCGATTGCCGGCGTCACCACCCGCGGCGCCGAAATGTCGAAGCGCGTGTAGCTGAGCCCGTAGCCGAACGGATAGAGCGGCGCCGCCGTGTCGAACAAATAGCCGCGCCGCGCGGTCGGCTTGTGGTTGTAGAACACCGGCAGCTGGCCCGCCGAACGCGCGATTGTCACCGGCAGCTTGCCGCCGGGATTGACCTTGCCGAACACCACGTCGGCAACGCCGTGGCCGGTCTCCTGGCCGAGATACCACCCCTCGATCAGCGCGGGTGCGGCATTCGCCAGATAATTGACCGACAACGGCCGCCCGTTGAGCAGCACCACCACGGTCGGTTTGTGCAGCGCCAGTATCGCGCGGGCGAGATCTTCCTGCTGGCCGACGAGGTCGAGCGACGAGCGGTCGCCGAGGTGCGTCTCCGCCCAGCCTTCGCGGCTGGTCTGCTCGTTGTCGCCCAGCACCATCACGATGACGTCGGCCTTGCGCGCCGTCTGCACCGCCGCCGTGATCAGCTTGCGGTTCACCGCCGCGGGCGTGAGCTTCACTTCGTCGCACGACCAGCAGCGGCTTTCGGTGATCCGCACGCCCTCGGTATAATCGACGGCAAAGCGGCCCTTCGACGCATCTTGCATCCCTTCAAGGACGCTTACGACGTGCCTCGGCACATCGCTGTAGCCTCCGATCGGCGTGTCGCGCGCATGCGTGCCGATCACCGCCATGCGGCGGATCCTCGCCGGATCGAGGGGAAGCAGCTGCTTGTCGTTCTTGAGCAGCACGATCGCCTTGCCCGCGGCTTCGCGAGCCAGCGCGAGCGCGTCCGCTGTCGCGGTCTTCGCTTCGGCCGCCGCCACGTCGGGATAGGGATTCTCGAACAACCCCGCTTCGAACTTCAGCCGAAGCACGCGCCGCACGGCGTCGTCGACCAGCGCCTGCGGCACGCGGCCGGCACGCACCAGCTCGGGCAAATGCGCGTAGGCCTCCCCATCCGGCGTCTCGACATCGACCCCGGACTTGATCGCCCGCTCGGCCGCGTCGCGGACGTCGCTGTACATCCGGTGTTTGCCCGCCAGCTCCTTGATCGCGAAATAATCGCTGACGACCGCGCCGTTGAATCGCCATTCGTGGCGCAGGACGTCGGTCAGCAGCCATTTGTTGGCGTGGCTCGGGATCCCGTCGATCTCGTTGTACGAGGCCATAACCGAGAGCACCGGCAGCTGTTCAATCGCTCGCTCGAACGGCGGGAAGAAATCGGTGCGCAGCTCGCGCTCGCCGACGTGCGCCGGGCCGACGTTCATCCCACCCTCGGGCGCTCCATGTCCGGTCAAATGCTTGAGGGTAACGAACACCTTGTCGGCCGGGAGCGGCAGCGTGGGGCCCTGGAAGCCGCGGATCGCCGCGAGCCCGGTCTGGGTGACCAGATATGGGTCCTCGCCATAGGTCTCCTCGATCCGTCCCCAGCGCGGGTCCTTGGCCACGTCGACCACCGGGGCAAGCGCGAGGAACGCGCCGCGCGCGCGCATTTCCCGCGCAGCCACCGAAAACACGCGGGTGACGAGCTCGGGGTCCCACGTGCTCGCCAGCGCTATGGCCTGGGGGAAGCTGGTCGCGCCGCGTGCGACATAGCCGTGAAGCGCTTCCTCATGCATTAGGACCGGGATTCCCAGCCGCGTATGCTCGACCGCCCAATGCTGCGCGGCGTCGACATATTCGGCGGTGTCGCGCGCCTCGCGGTTGGCGCCTTCGGTCGCGCCCGCCGCGCCGTTCGACTGAACGACTCCGCGCTTGTCGGACGGCCGCGCAACGCCGCCGATGCCGTCGGGGAACGCCTGCGCCGCCTTCTCCGGGGAGAAATGTCCGTCGGAGGTCTGGATCTTGCCCTTCTGCTCCCACACCGTGAGCAGCTGCGCGACCTTTTCGTCGAGCGTCATGCGCGAAAGGAGGTCTTCGACCCGCCGTTCCACCGGCTGGCGCGGGTCCTTGTACAGCGGCTTCTGCGGCTGCGCGTTCGTCGACGCCGCGGGGGCGACTCCAAGAATCAATGCAGCCACGACAGGCCAATGCTTTACCGCCACGACTGCTCCCCTCGTGCGAATGGTAGCGCTAACGTAGCCGCGCTGCGGCCCGCGTCAACGCGGACGATTTGCATTGGCGCTTGGCCTCACTTAGCTCTCGCGTCCGAGGGGAGCTGAATGGCGAGACCGAGCCGCCGCGGACGGGGCGCAATCACCATCGAGGATGTCGCGCGCGCCGCCGGCGTGTCGGCCATGACCGTCAGCCGAGTCATCAACAACGGCAGCAACGTGCGCGAGTCGACCCGCGCCGCTGTGCTCGAAGCGGTCGAGCAGCTCAACTATTCGCCGAACACGGCCGCGCGCAGCCTTGCCGCCGGCGAAGCCGCGCACATCGGCCTGCTCTACGCCAATCCCAGCGCCTCCTACCTCGCGCAGTTCCTGATCGGCGCGCTTCATGCCGCGCGCAGCGCCGGCGTCCACCTCGTCATCGAATCCTGTGAATCCGAAGACGCGGACGAGCAGGCGGAGGTGACCCGCCGTTTCGCCACAAGCGACGTCGAAGGCGTCGTCTTGCCGCCGCCGCTGTCCGAATCGATCCCGATCCTGGCCGAGCTCGACGCGATGCAGATTCCAGTGGTGACGGTGGCGATGGGATCGGCGCGCGCGGTCGGCCTCAACGTCCGCATCGACGATCATGCGGCCGCGATGGAAATGACCCGCTATCTGCTCGAGCTCGGTCATCGCGAAATCGGGTTCATCAAGGGGCACCCGAACCATGTCGCGAGCCAGGACCGCTATCGCGGCTTTTGCGACGCGCTGAACGAGGCCGGTCTCGATTGCGAGAAGGCGCCGATCGAGCAGGGCTATTTCAGCTATCGCTCGGGTCTCATCGCCGGCGAGCGAATCCTCTCGCGCGCCAACCCGCCGTCGGCGATCTTTGCCAGCAACGACGACATGGCCGCGGCGACGATCAGCGTCGCCCACCGCCGCGGCCTCAACGTGCCGCAGGACTTGAGCATCGTCGGGTTCGACGACACCGCTCTGGCGACGAGCATCTGGCCGGAGCTGACGACGGTCAAACAGCCGATCGCGGCGATGGCCGAGGCGGCGCTCGAACTGCTCATTGCCGACCTCCGCCAGCGCCGGTCAGGAACGCCGCAGAAATTCGTCGAGCGAGTCCTCAGCCATGCGATGATCATCCGCGAATCGTCGGGTCCGCCGCCGGGCGCGCGGCCGGCCAAATCGCGCAAGGGCGCCAAGGCGAGCTAATCGTTGCGCGCGGGGAAGAGCGCGTGTTACCGCTAACAGGCTGAGTTTCAGCGTAGGGGAGAGTGGAATGGTTGAAGCGAGCCCAGGGCGCGCGAACATGGGGTTCATCGGCGCGATCGTCGCGGTCGCGACCATCGGCGGTTTTCTGTTCGGTTACGACAGCGGCGCGGTGAACGGGACCCAGGACGGTTTGATCCAGACGTTCGGTCTGGTGAAGGGCAGCTTCTCGCCGGCCAATGGGCTCGGCTTCACCGTCGCGTCTTTGCTGATCGGCTGCTTCATCGGCGCATTCTTCGCCGGCCGCCTCGCCGATCTCATGGGACGGCGCAATACGATGATGATCGCCGCCGCGCTCTTTCTCGTCGGCGCGCTGGTCCAGGGTATCGCCGATTCGCACATCATCTTCCTCATCGCGCGCATCTGCGGCGGCATGGCGGTCGGCGCGGCGAGCGTGCTGTCGCCGGCCTACATCTCCGAAGTCGCGCCGGCCGAGATCCGCGGCCGCCTGACCACCGTTCAGCAGATCATGATCATCACGGGCCTGACCGCCGCGTTCCTCGTCAATTACTTTCTAGCCGCGCGCGCAGGCGTATCGACGGCGCGCTTTTGGGGCGGAATTGAAGCCTGGCGCTGGATGTACCTGATGCAGGCGCTTCCCGCCGCGATCTTCCTCGTCGCCTTGCTCTTCATTCCCGAGAGCCCGCGCTACCTCGTTTCAAAAGGCCGCAACGAGAAAGCGACGGAGGTGCTGACCAGCCTGTTCGGAAGCGGCGTCGCCGTTTCGAAGCTCGAGGAAATTCGCGCCACGTTCAGCGCCGACCACCGCCCGCGCCTCAGCGACATCAAGGGCAACGGCCTGTTCGGCGTGCGGCCGATCGTCTGGACCGGGATCATGCTCGCCGCGTTCCAGCAGTTCGTCGGCATCAACGTGATCTTCTACTACGGCGCGACCCTGTGGCAGCTCGCCGGCTTCACCGAGAGCCAGTCGCTGGCGATCAATATCGTCTCGGGCGCGGTTTCGATCGCCGCCTGCTTCGGCACCATCGCGGTGATCGACAAGGTCGGCCGCAAGCCGCTGTTGCTGATCGGCTCGGCGGGCATGGCGGTGACGTTGTTCACGATGGTCTATGCGTTCAGCCACGGCTCGCTCGATCCTGCGGGCAATCTGGTCCTGTCCAAGGACCTCGGGATGATCGCGGTCGTCGCGGCCAATCTTTATGTGATCTTCTTCAACTTCAGCTGGGGCCCGGTGATGTGGGTGATGCTGGGCGAGATGTTCCCCAACCAGATCCGCGGTTCGGCGCTGGCGGTTTCGGGCTTCGTCCAGTGGTTCGCCAACTTCCTCATCTCGTTCAGCTTCCCGGTGATGGCGGCCAAGCTCGGGCTGACGATCAGCTATACCTTCTACGGCGTGTGCGCGGTGATCAGCTTCTTTCTCGTGCAGAAGCTGGTCCACGAAACCCGCGGCAAGGAACTGGAGCAGATGGAGGGATGATGAATATCCTCCCCTCGATTTCGAGGGGAGGGGGACCGCCGAAGGAGGTGGAGGGGCTCTGTTTTAAAAGGGCGGAGGAGAAGACCCCTCCACGAGCTTCGCTGCTTCCCCTCCCCGAGGAATCTCGGAGAGGATTACCGAACCGGCAATTCGAATACGGGCGCGGGCAGCAGGTCTTCGTCGTAGAGATTGACGATCGGATAATCGGCCCAGGCGTAACGCACCCGCGTCACCGCCACCCCATCGTTCGCGATCTCGACCGTGTCGCCGTTCACCCGCGCATCCGCGAAGCGGCAGCTCGACGCGCACAGCTCAAAGCCGATCGGACGCGATCCGCTCAACACGCGCAGCGGCTTGGTAAATTTCACGAGCACCGCATTGCCGCTGCGGGTGGCGCTGAGGGGCAGGGGGCCGATCTTGCCGCCCGCTGCATAAGCGACGGTTCGGGCCGCCAGCGATAGCCGCCGCCCGACCTCCTGCTTGTTCGCGGGATGGATGTCGGTCGGCACGCCGAGGTCGATGGCGCTGACGAGCGCGGTGCGGCGGTCGCGCATCACTGCCAGCCTCTGCTCGTCGATCAGCGCCGCCCAGCCACTCTCCTTCGGCTGCGATTGCGGCGTCCCCCAGCCGGCAAGGCCGACGATCACGAATGGCAGCTGCGGATCGCGGAATTGCGCGCGCCAGTTGCGCATCCATGCGGCGAGCCGCCGGTCGTAACCGGGCTCGCCAACGTCGGCTTCGCCCTGGTACCACGCCACGCCCTTGAGCCCGAGCGGCCCCAGCGGAGAGATCATTGCATTGTAGATCATCGACACTCCCGTGACCCCGCTCCACGGCGGTGTCGGCGGAGCGCCGGCCGCATTGTCGATCACCGAATATTGCCACGCGTCGGCTAAAGGCTTCGCGCTTCCGTCGGCGAGAGTCAGCCGAAGTTTGTCGGCAGGACCCGCCATTCCGCCCGGTCCCCAATTGTCGCGCACGTACACCAGCACTTCGTTCTCGCCCGCCCGCAACACGCCCGCGCGCAACGCGTAATTGCGCTCGGCCGACCAGTCGTTGGTGCCGCCGACCGGCACTCCGTTCACCCACGTCTGGTCCATGTCGTCGAACACGCCGAGCGAGATCGTCGCGCCTTGCGCCGCTTGCGCCGGAGTGAGCGTGAAGCGACGGCGAAACCAGGCCGCCCCGTCGAACGTCTTCCATTCCGGGCCCCAGGCGTCCCAATAGACAATCTCCGGCACGGGCTTCCACGCCAGCCGGCCGCTCGCGCGCCACGGCTCTGCGCCCGGTGCGCTCCCGGTCTTCGATCGCCACCAAGCGCCCCACACGTCGCCAAACGCCGCCAGCGCCTGTGCCGGACTGGTGCGATGCAGTTGCATCAAATCGACGAGCACGCCTTCGCCTCCGGCGCGGACGGACGCCTCGTCCATCCACTCGCGCACCGGGGTCGCCCCCCAGCTGTCGTCGATCGCGCCGATCGGCACCTTCTCCGACGCGCGCAGCTCGCGAGCCATGAAATAGCAGGCGGCGGAGAAGTCTTTCACGGCATCGGGTGAAGTCGGCTTCCAGCTCGGCGGTTTCGAGAAACTCGGCGTCGGCACGTCCGCCATTTGCTGCGGCACTTTCATCAGCCTCAGGTCGGCATCTGCGGCGTTCTGCACCTCGCCGTCGCTGTTGAGCGCGCGGCGCACCGGATATTCCATGTTCGACTGGCCCGAGCACAACCACACGTCGCCGACGGCGACGTCGCCCGCAGTCGCCGAGCCGTCGAAGCCGCTGACCCGGATCGAGAGCGGTCCGCCGGCAGCGCGGGCGGGGAACATCGCGCGCCAGCGGCCAGCGGCATCCGCTGTCGCCGCCTCTTGCGCGCCGCCGAAGCGGATTGTCAGCCGCTCGCCGGTCGCTGCCGTCCCGCTCAGCACCACCGGTTTGCCGCGTTGGATCACGGCGTGGTCGCTAAACTGCGGATCGATTGTGGGAGCGGCCATCGCGCTCGATGCCGCGAAGCCGAAGAGGATCAGTAGCGAACGAGCGGGCATGGGACTCCTGGGACATCGACGCGGAACTCGAAGAGGTCGCCGATCTGCGGCTGCCTGGCGATGGTCTCCGGGCTCAGCATCTGCCGCGCGGTCGTGGCGTAGACGGTGCGCAGATCGTCGCCGCCGAATGCGATCTTGGTGATGTTCGCGACGGGGAAGCGAACGCGCTGGATCAGCTCGCCCGCGGGCGAATAACGCCACGCTTCCCATCCGGCATAAAGGCTGATCCACACGCAGCCTTCGCTGTCGATGGTCGGCCCGTCGGGATGGCCGTCCTTCGGATCGATGCGGGCGAACGGCCGCGCCTCGCCGAGGCTTTCGTCGTCGCGGATTTCGGCTCGGTCGATCGTGCCCTTCAACGTATCCACGACATACAGCAGCCGCCCATCCGGCGAGACCGCGGGCCCGTTGGTGATTGCGATGTCGTCGATCGGCGTGCGGGTGAGTCGCCCGTCGGCGAAGCAATAGAAAGCGCCGCTTTTCGCTTTCTCTCCATTGTCCATCGTCCCGAACCACAGGCGCCCCGCTGGATCGACGACGCCGTCGTTCAAACGGTTGTCGGGGAGGTCGGGCTCGACCTCGGCGATGAGCTCGAATGCGCCGCTCGCTTCGTCGAAATGGTGAAGCCCCGACTGCAGCCCAGCGACGAAGCCGCCGCGCTTGGCGGGAAAGACGAACCCGACCTGCTCGGGTGCGGTCCAGCTGCGCCGGCTTGCGTCCGCCGGATCGTAGCGGTGGATCTGGTGCGTCTTGATGTCCACGAACCACAAGGCGCGGTCGCGCTCGACCCACACCGGCCCTTCGCCGAGCTCCGCGGCGAGGGGCCACACAACGCGCGGTTCGCTCGGGGCCATTCTAGCGCCAGCCTGCATCCACGAAATGCTCGTGTCCGGTCATCCCGCACGCATCGTCCGAAGCGAGGAAAACCACAAGCGCCGCCACGTCTTCGGGGACCAGCCGGTGCTTGAGGCATTGCGCCTTGACGATCTCGGCTTCGCCTTCGGGCGTGTACCATTGCATCTGCCGCGGCGTCTGGACGTTGCCCGGGACCACGCAATTGACGCGGATATTGTCTGCGCCGAGGTCGCGCGCCAGCGCCCGCGTGAGGCCTTCGATCGCGGCCTTGCTCGTCTGGTAAAGGACGAGGCCGGGAAGGGCGAGGTGCCAGCTGATGGAGCCCAGATTGACGATCGCTCCGCCGCCCTTTTCGCGCATGCCCGGAACCACCGCCTGGGCGCAGAAGAACTGGTGTTTGAGGTTGGTGTTGAGGCGGTCGTCCCAATATTCCTCGGTCACGTCCTCGAACTTGTGGCGATCGTCGTTCGCGGCGTTGTTGACCAGCACGTCGAAGGCGCCGTGCTCTTCGACGTGCCGCGCGATGCACGCCGCCGTGGCGCCGACGTCGGTCAAATCGACGCGCTCGAACTTCGCGCCGGTCTTGGCGGCGTGCGCGTCCGATTCCCCGTTCAATATATCAACGAACGTGACGTCCGATCCCTGGCGCACGAACGCCTCGACGATTCCCGCCCCGATGCCCGACCCGCCGCCGGTGACCAATATTCGTTTGCCGCGCAAACTCGGATAAATGGCGCGACTGTCGTTCTCCTCCGGCAATTGCCTAACCCCCGATGTAGACCGTCTTGGTCTGTGTGTAGAATTCGACCGCGGCGAAGCCCTGCTCGCGCGCGCCGTAGCTCGACTTGCGGCTGCCCCCGAAAGGCACGTGATAATCGACACCCGCGGTCGGCAAATTGATCATCACCATTCCGGCGCGGACGTGGCGGCGGAAGTGCCGCGAATGCTTCAGCGAATTGGTGACGATCCCGGCCGACAGCCCGAACTGCCCGCGGTTGGCGATTTCCAGCGCTTCTTCATAGTCGCGGACCCTGACTGTGCTCGCCACCGGCCCAAACACTTCCTCGCAATTGATGCGCTGGTCGGCCGCGGTGTCGGCGATGACCGTCGGCGCCATGTAATAGCCGCGCGTGCCAGGCTCGATCCGCTCGCCGCCGGTCAGCACCTTGCCGCCTTCGTCTCGCGCGATTTGGACGTAGCTGAGGTTCTGCTCGAGCTGCTGCTCGCTGACCGCGGGGCCGATTTGCGTCTGCGGGTCGAGTGCATCGCCGACGCGCAGCGCGCGCGCTTTTTCGGCCAGGGCCTCGACGAAGCGGTCGTGGATTCCTTCGGTGACGATGATCCGCGACGACGCGGTGCAGCGCTGCCCGGTTGCGTAGAATGCACCGTCAATGGCGCAGGCGACCGCGCGCTCGAGGTCGGCGTCATCGAGCACGACGAGCGGGTTCTTGCCGCCCATCTCCAGCTGGACTCGCGCCTGGCGCTTGGCCGCGCCCTCGGCGACGCTCGCGCCGACGCCCTGCGACCCGGTGAACGAAAGGCCGTCGATGTCGCCATGATTGACGATCGCGCGGCCGACGTCGCCTTCGCCGATTACGAGGTTGAACACGCCCGCAGGGGCGCCCGCTTCAATGAGGATTTGTCCCAGCGCATGAGCGATCGCGGGAGTTGGAGTCGCCGGCTTCAGCACCACCGTATTGCCGAAGGCGAGGGCAGGGGCCGACTTCCACGCGGGAATCGCGATGGGGAAATTCCACGGCGTAATCAGCCCGAATACGCCAACCGCTTCACGATGCGTTTCGACGTCCACGGAGGGCCGCGTCGAATCGAGCGTCTGTCCGTGCCGCCGAAGCGCCTCGCCGGCGAAATATTTGAGGATCCGCGCCGCGCGCATCACTTCGCCGGTGCCCTCGGCAAGGGTCTTTCCTTCCTCGCGCGAAAGCAAGGCGCCAAGCTCCTTCGCGCGGCTCATCACCAGCGCTCCGGCCTTGTCGAGAACGTCCGAGCGGACTTCCGGCGAGGCTTGCGACCAGCCCGGAAAAGCGGCGCGCGCGGCCTTCACCGCTTCGTCCACCTCGGCCGCTCCGCCCTTGGGGTAGCGGGCGACGACCTCGTCGAGGTTCGACGGGTTGATGCTTTCCCCGGACAGAGAATCGCCGCCGACCGCTTCGCCGTTGATTAGGTGGGTTAGTGTGTCGGTCATGAATCTGCTCTTTCCTTTGTCGGCAACAGCCCGCGCTCCGCGAGGTTGCGCATTAAGGCGCGCGTGCCGAATTTCCACGCCGGCGCATCGCGCGAGGTGGAGACAATGTTCATCAGCGTGCCGAGCTTCGGCGTCGAGATGCGCACTTCGTCGCCGATCTTGTGGGTGAACCCGCGCCCCGGCTCGTCGCGGTCGTCGGTCGGCGCGAACAGGGTGCCGAGGAACAGCACGAAACCGTCCGGATAATGATGTTCGCTGAGAGCCTGGCGCACCAGCTCCTCCGGATCGCGGCTGATCTCGCTCATCCGGCTTTGCCCGCTGAGGCGGAACCCGTCGCTTCCGACGATTTCGAGCTCGACCACCGCCGAGCGCACGTCGTCGAGGGTGAAATTGCCGTCGAACAGGCGAACGAACGGCCCCACCGCGCACGACGCATTATTGTCTTTGGCTTTGCTCAGCAGCAGCGCGCTGCGCCCTTCGAAGTCGCGCAAGTTGACGTCGTTGCCCAGCGTCGCCCCGCGGATTTCGCCGCGGCTGTTCACCACCAGCACCACTTCAGGCTCGGGGTTGTTCCAGGTCGAGTCCGACCGCACTCCGACCGCGGCGCCCCAGCCGACGCTGGCCAGCGGCGCGGTCTTGGTGAAGATCTCCGCGTCGGGGCCGATCGCGACTTCGAGATATTGCGACCACAGCCCGTCTTCGATCAGCGCGTCCTTGAGGCGCGCCGCCCCGTCGCTTCCCGGCACCACCGAGCGGATTGCGCCGCCGATACGCTGCTCGAGCTTGTCGCGGATTTCGCCCGCTTGGCGGAAGTCGCCGCGCGCGCGTTCCTCGATCACCCGCTCGATCGCCGAGATGGCGAAGGTGACCCCCGCCGCCTTGACCGCCTGCAGGTCGATCGGCGCGAGGAAGCGCTCCGCCGGCAATCGTTCGAGTTCCTCGACGGAGAACAGGCGCTCGCCGCGGATGCTTGCCGGCTCGACGAGGTCCATCAGGTCGGCGATCGTGGGTGCCGCGCGCGACACGTCCTCGACCGCGCCGCCGCGGATTAGCACGGGCGTAGGGCCGGCATCGAGAAGCAGTCGCCCCGCGAGAATTGCGTTGCTGACGTCGGTAGGAAGCATGTGCGCCGAGGCGGCCATAAATTGCTGGCGATTCCGATTCAATGAAGCGATGCTGTTAGCGCTACCATTCATCGGTTGCAGGCGCTAGTGTCAAGCGCTTATCCGTTCTACGACAAGACTTGATTCCGGAGGGGAGTTACCGATGTCGAGCCGTTCTTACGCGCGCCTATTCGCCTGCGCAGCCGCCATTGCAGTGTGCGCAGCATCGGCTGCGCCCGCCGCGCCGGCGGCACGTCCGTGGCTGAACCGTTCGCTCGGGCCGGACGAACGCGCCGCGCTTGCCGTCGCCCAGATGACGCAGGACGAAAAGCTGAGCCTCGTCTTCGGCTGGTTCGCGACCAACGCCGACTGGAAGGCCAATTACAAGGCGCCTACCGGAGTCCGCTACGGCTCGGCCGGCTACATTCCCGGAATCGCCCGGCTCGGCATCCCGCCGCAATGGCAGACCGACGCCGGAGTCGGAGTAGCGACGCAGGGCGCCGCCCCGGATAAACGCGAGCGCACCGCGCTTCCCGCGGGTATTGCCACCGCCGCGACCTGGAACCCCGACCTCGCGTTCCAGGGCGGCCGGATGATCGGCGCTGAGGCACGCGCGTCCGGCTTCAACGTGATGCTTGCCGGCGGAGTGAATCTCCTGCGCGACCCGCGCAACGGCCGTAATTTCGAATATGGCGGTGAGGACCCGTTGCTCGCCGGAACCATCGTCGGGTCGGAGATCGCCGGGATCCAATCGAACCACATCATCTCAACCAGCAAGCATTACGCGCTGAACGATCTCGAGACGGGCCGCAAAGGCCATGACGCTCAGATCGATCCCGCGGCGGCGCGCATGTCGGATTTGCTTGCCTTCCAATTCGAAATAGAGCGCGGCGATCCGGGATCGGTGATGTGCTCGTACAACCGGGCCAACGGCGCGTATGCGTGCGAGAACAAGTGGCTGCTGACCGAGGTCCTCCGCGGCGCGTTCGGCTTCCCCGGTTACGTGATGTCGGACTGGGGCGCGACGCACAGTACCGTCCCGGCGGCGCTTGCCGGGCTCGATCAGGAAAGCGGCTGGCCGTTCGACGACGCGTTCTTCTTCGCCTCGCCGCTGAAGGCCGCGATCGCCTTCGGTCAGGTGCCCCCGGCGCGGCTCGACGAAATGGCAACCAGGATCGTCCGCTCGATGTTCGCGCATGGCGTCGTCGACAATCCCGTTCCGGCGAGCGCGCCGATCGATTACGCCGCGCACGAAGCCGTCAGCCAGGCCGATGCCGAGCAAGCGATCGTCCTGCTCAAGAACGATGGCAATCTGCTCCCGCTGGCGTCGAATGTGCGCAGCGTCGTGGTGATCGGCGGCCATGCCGACGCGGGCGTGCTTGCCGGCAGCGGTTCGTCGCTCGTCTATCCGCGCGGCGGCAATGCGGTCCCGGGTCTTAGGCCGACGGAATGGCCGGGGCCGGTGATGTATTACAAATCGTCGCCCGTGGATGAATTGCGGCGCCTCCTGCCGCAGGCGAAGATCAGTTTCGTCGACGGCGCCGATCCCGGCGCAGCGGCCGCAGCGGCACGCGCGGCCGACGTCGCCATTGTCTTCGCCACCCAATGGTCGGGCGAGGCCTTCGACGTGGCGATGAAACTGGATGGGAATCAGGACGCAGTGATCGACGCCGTCGCCCAGGCGAACCCCAGGACCGCCGTCGTGCTCGAAACCAATGCCGGCGTGGCGATGCCGTGGGCCGCGCGCGTGCCCGCGATCCTCGAGGCGTGGTACCCCGGCCGCGCCGGTGGCAAGGCGATCGCCAACGTGCTCACGGGCAAGGTCAACCCGTCGGGCCATTTGCCGGCAACCTTCGCGGCTTCGGAAGATCAGCTGCCGCGGCCGGTGAGGCCGGGTGGCAATACCGAGACCGAGGACTTCCCGCTGCCGTACGCGGAGGGCGCGGCGGTCGGTTACAAATGGTTCGACGCCAAGAACCTTCAGCCGCTGTTCCCGTTCGGCCACGGCTTGAGTTACACGCGCTTCGATATCGGCGCTCCGGCCGCGCGCGCGAACGGCGACGGCACGGTGACCGTGACCTTCTCGGTTCGCAACAGCGGCCAACGTCGGGGGATGGAGGTGGCGCAGGTTTATGCGTCTCCGACCAACGGGGGGTGGGAAGCGCCCAAGCGCCTCGCCGCATTCGAGAAGGTCGATCTCGCGCCCGGCGCCGCTCGGACAGTCAGCGTGACCATCGACCCCCGCCTTCTGGCGATGTTCGACAATGGATCGCAGCAATGGCGGATCGCGCCCGGCGCCTATCAAATCCTTGTGGGCGAATCGGCGCGCGACATTCGCGGGAACGCGACGGTCACTTTGCCCGGGCTGACGCTGCCGTCGAACTGGCGTCCGGGAACGGCAGCCGCTGCCCCAGTTCGGCAGCGCGGCGAGCGAGGCCGATAATCGCGAGGCCCGTGCGGGCGTCGGCTGGTTCCACGGGCGCGGGCGCGCCGTCCAGGATCGCGTCGGCGACGCCTTCGTAGAAAGCGCGATAGCCGCCGCGCTCGCTCGGCAGCACTTTGCCCGTGCGTCCGTCGCCGAAGGTCAAAGTCCCCTGGCTTTCGTCGAGCCCAAAGGCGGCGTCGCGCGGGTCCATTCCGGCCTTGAGCTGCGCCTCCTGCCGGTCGAGCCCATATTTGACGTATGAAGCGTCGGTGCCGTGCACCGCAAAGCGCGGCCGCGGCGCGGCGATGAGGCTCGAGCAGCGCAAGCACACTCGCCGTTCGCCGTAGTGCAGCGCGATGTCGAAATAATCGTCGACCTGCGCGCCTTCGCGTTGCGCGATCACATCGGCGGAGACGGCGTCGGCCATCCCGAATAGCAGCAGCGCCTGGTCGATCATGTGCGGGCCGAGATCGCTGAGCACGCCGCCGCCGGGCTGCGGAAGCTCGCGCCAGCCGGGCTTGATCGCCGGCCGGAAGCGATCCCAATGCGCCTCGAACAGCATGATCTCGCCGAGCTGCGGAAGCAAATTGCGCAGCGTCAGGAAATCGCTGTCCCAGCGCCGGTTGTGGAAGACGCTGAGCACGCGCTCTTGCCGCTTGGCCAAAGCGATCAGCGCGTCGGCTTCGTCGAGCGTGACGGTGAACGGCTTGTCGACGACGACATGCTTGCTGGCGTTCAGAGCTGCCGATGCAATGTCGGAATGCGTCGTGTTGGGAGTGGCCACCACGACCAGGTCCGAGCGTTCGAGCAGCTCGTCGAGAGTGCCGACTCGCTCGGGCGCATCGCGCGACGTCAGTACCGCCGAAAGCTCCATCCGTTCGCATGCCCGGATGAGCGGCGCGTGGAAGGACGAACCGGCAAGCCCGTAGCCGGCAAGGCCGACGCGGATCACGGCGTTCCGCACTGATCCTGCGGAACGGTCGCGCTCAGCACGCGAACGTCGGAGATGGTCAGCGCCAGCCGACCGCTCGTCGCGATGGCGAACGGAACGGCAAGCTTGCTCATGTTGCCGCCGCCTTTGGCGAAGCAGCCGAGCGGGATCGTCAGCGTTCGCCACTCGCCCACGGGGGAGGAGCGCAATACGCCCGTAATCGGCACCGCGCTCAGCGTTACCGGCGCGGACGGGGGGCTATCGACGCGATAGTCGACGACGAGGCTCAGCTGCCCGGTCGTTTCGCGCGACAGGTCGAGCGGGGGAGTGGCGTGAATGGCCGCCGTCGCCGGTCCATCGCCGCTCCACGTCAGCTGCCGCGAATCCTCCTGCGCGCGACGGTCGACGCCCTTGATCTGCCCGCCGCTCGCCGGCTCGAAGGCGAAGCTCCAGCCCGGCGGAACCGTGCCGCGCCCGAACAGCACGCCTTCGGGCAGCCCGCCGCCCTTCGGCCGTTCCTCGGAGAGGCGAGGGATGTCGCCCTTCTGCCCGTATCGCAGCCCGTAACCGAACGCGAACAAGGGGTCGTAGCCCTTGTCGCCGACGTTGAGCGGACTCTGGTCGGCGCGCTTCGGCCAGCTGTAGCTGAGCTTGCCGTGGAAATCGTAGCGGGTGCTTCCGTCGGGCTTGCGGAAGATCACGTCGGCGACGCCGCCGCCTTCGCCGCCCGGCAGGAACGCCGCGACGAACGCGTCCGCCTCGTTCAACTCCGGGTTCACCCACATCGGCCGCCCGGAAAGGAAAACGGCGACCGTCGGGATGCCTGCCGCCTTGAGCTTGCGCAGCATCTCGAGATCGGACTTGTCCGCCGGGCTGAACTCCAGCGACCGCGGCCGGTCGCCGACGAATTCGGCATAGGGGTCTTCGCCGAACACCACGATCGCGACGTCGGGCTTGGCCGAATAGTGTCCGTCCACGCTCAGCGTTGCTTCTCCGCCCGCCGCGCGTATCGCCTCATCGATCCCCGACCAGATCGACTGCGCATGCGGGAAATCGGCGTTGCTGAGCCCGCTGCCCTGCCAGGTGATCGTCCACCCGCCCGATTGCTTGCCGATATTGTCCGCCCCGTCGCCCGCCACCAGCACGTTCGCCTTCGGCGAAAGGGGCAGCAGCTGGCTCTTATTCTTGAGCAGCACCAGCGACTCGCGCACCGCCTGGCGCGCCACCGCGCGATGTTCGGCAGAGCCGAGCAATTCGAAATGCCCGCCCAGCGGCCGTGTCGACGGCGCCCCCTTGTCGAACAGATGCGCGCGCAGCTTGACGCGCAAGATCCGCCGCACCGCATCGTCGAGCCGGCTCATCGGGATCTCGCCCGATTGCACTTGCTTCAGCGTATTCTCGTACAGCCCTTTCCAGCTGTCGGGCGCCATGAACATATCGACCCCGGCATTGATTGCGGCCGCGCAGCTGGTGTTGGTGCAGCCGGGCACCTGGCCGTGCGCGTTCCAGTCATCGACGATGAAGCCGTCGAAATGCATGTCGCCCTTGAGCGCGCCGGTCAAGAGCGCCTTGTCGCCAGCGATCTTCACTCCGCGAATCGAGGAGAAACTCGACAAGACGTTCTGCACGCCCGCTTCGACTGCCGGGGCGTAACCGGCGCCATGCAGGTCGCGGATTTCGCGCGGGCCCGCCGGATTGTCGCCCTGGTCCTTGCCGCCTGTCGTCCCGCCGTCGCCGACGAAATGCTTGGCGCTTGACACGACGTGGCGCGGGCCGAGGAAATCCGTGGTGCCGGCGCGGCCCTGGAGACCCTCGACCATCTTGCCCGCGTAGGTGCGGACGATCGACGGATCCTCGGAAAAGCCTTCGTAGGTGCGGCCCCAGCGGTCGTCGCGCACCACCGCCAGTGTCGGCGAAAAGTCCCAGTCGAACCCGGTCGCAACCATTTCCTCGGCGGTGACCTCGCCGATGCGCTTCATCAGCTCGGGATCGCGCGCCGCGCCAAGGCCGATGTTCTGCGGAAAAATCGTTGCTCCAATGATGTTTGCGTGGCCATGGACCGCGTCGATCCCGTAGATCAGCGGGATTTTCTCGCCCGACGAGCCGGCCGCTTGCGATGCGCTCCAGAAGGCGTCGGCCTGTTTCAGCCAATCCCCGGCCGGCGCTTTGTTGTCGCCGTGCGGCGCGCTGTTTCCGCCGGCGAGGATCGAGCCGAGCTTGTACTTGCGCACATCGTCCGGAGTGACCGCGGAAATATCCGCCTGGATCAGCTGCCCGACTTTTTCCTCGACGCTCATCCGCGCCATGATCCGCCCGATGCGCGCTTCGATCGCGGGGTCGGGCGCAACCCGGCTGTGGACGTTGGGCCAATGCACCGGCGCGTTCGCCGCCGGCGCCGCGAGCGCCGTGCCGGCCATGATCACGGCGAGCATCGCCGCCGGCCCCGTTCTACGCATCATTCTTCCCCTCGAGCGCTTGACTCGACGCTAGATGATAACGCTACCATGGGGCAAGGCGCGCACGGACAAAAAGGGGATTGGAATGCGGGTTCTTCATGGCATTTTTGCGTTGTTGCTCGCGCTTGCGGGCCTGGCTTCCGCGCCGGCGTCGGCCGCGCCGCCGCTACCCAGCCTTCAGGCCGCCGACCAGCCGTTCCGCCGCGGAGTCAACGTGCTCGGCTACGATCCCTATTGGGGCAACACCGGCGAGCGCCGCTTCCAGTGGCGGCACCTGGGCGAGATCCACAAGGCCGGGTTCGATTATGTGCGCCTCAACCTGCAGGCGTTCGGCCACATGGACGCGGCCAACCGCCTCGACCCCGCCTGGCTGGCCAAGCTTGACGACGTCGTCCGCGAAACGCAGAAGGCCGGGCTCGGAATCATCCTCGACGAGCATGACTTCAACCCATGCTCGGAAGATGTCGCGACGTGCCGTGTGAAGCTGTCCGCCTTTTGGCAGCAGGTAGCGCCGCGCTATGCCAATGCGCCGCGCAGCCTTGCCTTCGAACTATTGAACGAGCCGCACGACAAGCTCGACGCGGCCACTTGGAACACGCTCTTCGCCGAGCTCCTGGCGACGGTCCGCCAGTCGAACCCGTCGCGCATCGTCGTCGTCGGCCCGACCAGCTGGAACAGCTTCCACGAACTGCCCAACCTCAAGCTCCCGGCCGATCCGAACCTGCTCGTCACCTTCCATTATTACGACCCATTCCACTTCACCCACCAGGGCGCGACCTGGGCCGGCGAAGAGGTGAAGAAGCTGCACGGGATCACCTGGGGCAGCGACGCCGAGCGCGCTTCAATCCGTTCCGATTTCGACCAGGTCGCCGCCTGGTCGAAGGCCAACAACCGCCCGATCCTGCTCGGCGAGTTCGGCGTGTTCGAAAAGAGCGGCACCCCGATCGATCTGCGCGCGGCCTGGACCGCCGCCATCCGCAGCGAATCCGAGCGCCGCGGCTTCGGCTGGAGCTATTGGCAGTTCGAAGGCGATTTCGTGGTGTGGGACATCGCCAACCAGCGCTGGGTCGAACCGATTAGGAAAGCGCTGATTCCCTAGGAGGACAGCCGCACCCGAATCGCTTTCATCTGGTCGATCTCTTTGGCTTGCGAGCGCATGATGTTGACGCACAATGTCCTGATTTCGGGATCGCTGATCTTCGCTTTCTCGCACATCAGGATCGCGCCCGAATGGTGGGGGATCATCGAGCGCAGGAATTGCGAATCGCCGACCAGGCCCTGCATCCGTATGCCGGCGAAAGCGAGCACGAAGAGCAGCGTGCAACCCGCATAGACGATCAGGTTCAGCGTCCGGTCCGGATACATGGACGGCATCATCAGCGGCATCACCACTGTCATTGGCGTCGCCATCATCACCGCCATGTAGAGGAAGTTGATGTTCTGGATGAACTCGCCGAGGCTGTAGATCATCGTGAACATCACCAAGTACATGATGACCAGCATGACGACCGAGCTGATGCCGAGCATCACGTAGCTCTTGCGCGCCATTTTGCCGTCCATCTGGCCGTGCTTCGCGTGTCCCTGTTCCATCGTCCGCTCCTTTAGCAATTCGCGTTAGTGGCTATGCTCGTCCGAGTGTGAGTGAGGCTTCGACGCGGTGTCGTGCTTCTCGGCCGCGCCCGCCATGTCCTTCATCATCTCGTCATGGTCTTCGGGCGCGCTGGCTACCGTCGCCTTATATTGCTCGGGCGATAGCTTCGGCAGCTGGCGGATGAATGCGACCATGTCCCAGATTAGCTGGTCGTCGTGGGTCTTCCCCCACGCCGGCATGGCGCTGAGCTTCACCCCGTGCTTGATGATCCAGAACATCTGCGCGGGCGTGTGGTCGTTGCCGAGCGCCAGCTCGGGCGCCGCCGGATAAAGCCCCTGGCTCATCTCGGATTTCTCGAGCCCCGGCCCGAGGTGGCAGCCGGTGCACATTTCGTTGTACAGGCCCGCGCCTGCGGCGATGCGCTTGGGATCGTTGAGGTCGGCGGGTGCCTTGATTCCGCGTGAATGGGCAGCAATGGCGCGCTCACGAAGCGTGTCGAGGGTGCGGTAGACGATCTTCGAATGCGGAGCGTCGGCGCCGATGTTGTAGGCGCCGATGTAGATGTAGATTCCGGCGAAGCCGGCAAGCACCAATAGGACAATCAATAAAAACGTGGCGCTCGGCAAATGCCGGCGAAGATCGAAGCTTGCTTTCGCCATTCGATTTCCCCTTTAACGGTCTTCTGGCAGCGCTGCCGACGACCAGTGGATGTGAATGATTTTCCATCCGCCTCCTGCCTGGCGGAGCAGCATCGTTTCCGTGGTCACTCGATCGACCGCTTTGCCTTTATAAATTCCCGTCATCCGGCCCTCGCTTGCGATCCAGGCCAGCGCCCCGCCCCCTCCGCCCGCGCGCCGGGTGACGTTCAAAGCAACGATTTTTGAGAACGCGGCATCGGCGGGCAGATGATGCGCGACATATTCCGCCTTGCTGCGTTCGACCCCGCCCTCTTCGAAAATTAGCGCATTGTCGGCCAGCAAAGCGGCGGCCGCCGGCGCGTCCCCGCGATGCAGCGCCGCATGGAAAGCGTTGACCGTGGCCGCCGCGCTTCGCACCGAAGCAGGAAGGCCGGACGGTTGGCTTGGCTTGGATGACTGGTGGGCTGAAACGGGAAACGCGATCGCCAGCAGCGCCGCAAGTGCGGGAACCCGCACTCGTATGAAACGCATCAATTCCTCTCCCTTCAATCGAGCTTTAGACGGACGAAGCCCATCGCCCCGGTCGGATTGTGCCCGCCGTAAAGCGGCGCCAGACCGTCCGGCACGAAGTTGAGCGCGAACAGCCCCCCGAGTCCGAGCGAGAAATGCTCGGCGACCTTGAAGTCGCGGACCGCGCCGAGCGACACCTTGCCGACGCGGTAGGCGGGGCCGTCGGGGACGTTGGTGAGTTCGCGGTTCTCGGTCATCTCGCCGCGGCCGAAGGCGGTCCAGCCTGAATGCTTGAGCGATGCCTCAAGCGCGTATCCGTCGTCGGAATGGCCCTGAACGATCTTGCGGCCCCATGCCAAAGTGCCCGCGAGCTTCCATCCGGGCGCGATTTCGTCCGCCCACAAAGCGCTCGCCGACCAGCGCTTCTGGTTGACCCCAGGCTCGAGCTGCTCGGGATCGACGAAGCGGCCCCAGCTCCCCTGCAGCGCGAGCGTGCGTGTCGGGTTCCATGAAACCCGGATCGCGGTCGAATCGAGCGGCCCGGTTTCGATATTCCACCGATCCTGGTCCGGCTCGCGGGCGTTGAACCGGCTCACCTCCAGTTTCATCCGGTCGAACACAGCGCCCGCGGTGACGACTCCGAAGCTGATGTGCGTCGAATCGAGCCAGTGATGGGTGATCGGCGCTTCGGGAGAATCGAGGATCGCTTCCCGGTGCATGAACGCCGGCGGCCCGAACGCCGGCTCGCCCGGCAGGCCGGCGTAGAGGAACAAGCTGCTCTTCGGGCCGATGTGCTGAGACACCGACGCCGACAGCTCCATGAACAGGTCGTGCGGGTGCTGGCGGTCGACCAGGCGGTCGCGGCCGTTCGCCGTCTCCCCGCTGGCGAGGAGCAGCGGATAGCCGCTCGGGCCCATCAGCGGGTCGGGGCTGAGCATCGCCTTGAACTGCACCGTTCCGTTGCCGAGCGGGTGCTGGGCCATGCCCATCAGCATTCCGCTGGCGAACGCCTTGTCGTCGCCGCGCGGGCCGCTTTGGTGATCGTAGACGAGGTTAAGCACACCGTGCGCCATCAGTGTCCACTCGCCGCTCATCACGTGCAGCCCCATGTGCTCCGACGTGTCCGGCTGCCACGCGGTGCCCGAGGATTCGCGCTCCATCGGATAGTGTCCGAGCGCGCCATTCATGGCCATGCCATGGCCGCCATGCTCGCCCATCGGCATGGCCATCCCGCCGGCTTGCGTTTGGTCCATCTGCGAATGGTCCATCTGGGAATGATCCATCGGCATCGTCATGGGCCCGGCCGGCGTTTGCGCGCCGCTTTGCTCCATTGGCATGCTCATGCCGTCCATCGGCATCGTCATCGGCATCGGCGCGGCCTTGGGCGCGGCCGCTTTTTTTGCCACCGGCTTCTTCGCGGCCGTCTTCTTTGCCGCTTTGTGGGCCACCACCTTTTTGGCCGCGGTCTTCTTCGCCACGCTCTTCTTTTTCACGGCAGGCTTGGCCGGCATCGGCATGGTCATGCCGGGCATGGTCGTCTGCGCCGCGGCGGACGCGGAAACGCTGGTCAGCGCAAGCGCGCCGGCCGCAAGACAATATTCGAATTTCACGGGTTCTACTCCGAAGAAGAGGAGGCGCCGCGCGAAACGGCGCCTCCTCGCCTTTGTTCAACTAGCGGGGCTGAGCGCCCTTTTCGGCCTCATGGCCCTCGTGCATCTTGGCCATGTCCTTGCAGCAGTCCTTGCAGCAATCCATGCCCTTGTGCTCGCCGGCCTGGCCGGCCTTGCCCTTCTCCATCATGGGCATGTGATCCTGCGCCGGCGCCGGCGCTGGGGCCATGGCAGGCTGAGCGGCGGCTAGCGCCGCTGCGATCAACGTCATCATGTTCAATCTCCTGAGTTTTTCGAAGGAATGAAAGTTCGAAAGCTCAGGAACGTCGGGGTGGGGGCGTGGCGATTTCGCTGAGGAGGCTGTGATAGGCCTGGGGCGGGGCGAACCCGGCGACCTGCTGGCGCGGCAGCCGCGTCTCGGCGGGAGCGAATGGCGCCACCGCGAGCGCCATGCACATCGCGATGCAGCAGCTCTTGCCCGCCATCTTCTCATGACCGCCCGGCATCGATGGCGAAGTCTGGCAGTGCCCGGCTTCCATCATCTGCATGTCGTGGTGTGGAGAAGCGGCCATCGCCGCGCCCGTTACGCCCGGCGCGAACAGCACCGCCAGCGCGATCAGGACGGCGAAAATCTTACGAATGCTCACGGGAAGGACATATGCGCTCATCGGCCGCGCCCTTCAACTTGCGTTCGCTGGCCCGGTTCCCGCAAGGTATCGCCAGCTTCGAGATCGTCGATGATCGGGCAGTCGGGCCGATCGTCGCCGTGGCAGCCTGCCGCGAGATGTTCCAGAGAGCGCCGCATTCCATGCAGCTCGCGTTCCTTGCGCCTGAGCTCGGCGGCGCGCGCCAGCGCCAGCGCCTTCACGTCCGAACTCGAGCGGGAGCGGTCGTTCCACAGACCCAGCAGGGTGCGGATTTCCTCGATCGGAATGCCAAGATCGCGCGCGCGCCCGATGAAGCGCAACGTGTGAACGTCCCGCACATCGTAATCGCGGTAGCCCGATTCCCGCCGCGCTGCCGGAGCGACAAGCCCGATCTTCTCATAGTGGCGGATCATCCGCTCGCTGATGCGGCTGGCCGCCGCGGCCTCGCCGATCTTCACAGCTTCACTCCCCGCAACCGCAGCGAATTGCCGATCACCGTCACCGAGCTCAAGGACATCGCCGCGCCGGCGATGATCGGGGACAGGAGTATGTTGAACCACGGATAGAGCACGCCGGCCGCGATCGGCACCCCGGCGGCATTGAATACGAAGGCGAAGAACAGATTCTGGCGGATGTTGCGCATCACCGCGCGGCTGAGCCGCCGGGCGCGCACGATCCCATTCAGATCGCCCTTGACCAGCGTGATCGCGGCGCTTTCCATCGCGACGTCGGTGCCGCTGCCCATCGCGATCCCGACATCGGCGGCGGCAAGGGCGGGGGCGTCGTTGATCCCGTCGCCGGCCATGGCCACGCGGCGGCCCTCCTTGCGCAGTGCCTCGACCTTCGCCTGCTTTTGATCGGGCAGGATGTCGGCCATCACTTCATCGATTCCGACGCTCCGCGCGACGGCCTGGGCCGTAGTCATGTTGTCGCCGGTCAGCATGACGATGCGGATGCCCTCACGGTGAAGCTCGGCGATGGCTTGCGCCGCGTTTTCCTTGACCGGGTCGGCGACGACGAGGAGCCCGGCGAGCTTGCCGTCGACGGCGACGAACATCGCGCCCTCGCCGTTCGACCGGTGCTCGTCCGCCACCTTTTCGAGAGGCGCGGGATCGACGCCCGCCTCGCTCATCAGCGCTTTATTGCCGAGTGCAATCTTGCGGCCCTCGACGGTTCCCGTGACCCCCTTGCCGGTGCGGGATTGGAAATCGCTGCTCGCCGGCAGGTCGATCCCGCGCTCCTGCGCGCCGTCGACGATTGCCGTGGCGAGCGGATGCTCGCTTCCCCGTTCCAGCGCCGCCGCGAGGCGCAGCACGTCCGTTTCCTTAAAATCCGCCGCGGTCGCGACCGCGATCAGCCGCGGCTTGCCGATCGTCAGAGTACCGGTCTTGTCGACGACAAGCGTGTCGATCTTCTCCATCAGCTCGAGCGCCTCGGCGTTCTTGACCAGCACGCCCGCCATCGCCCCGCGCCCGGTACCGGTCATGATCGACATCGGCGTCGCCAGCCCCAGCGCGCACGGGCAGGCGATGATCAGCACCGCGATCGCGTTGACGATCGCGTGGCCGAGCGGCGGGGGAGGGCCGAACAGGCCCCAGACGACGAACGCGATCAGCGACACCGCGATCACGCTGGGGACGAACCAGCCGGACACCGTGTCGGCAAGCTTCTGAATCGGCGCGCGCGATCGCTGCGCGGCGGCGACCATGCGCACGATCTGCGACAACATCGTGTCGCGCCCGACCCGCTCGGCGCGCATCAGCACGCTGCCGGTGCCGTTGACCGTCGCTCCGGTGACCGTGTCGCCAGCCCGTTTCTCGACCGGCACCGGCTCGCCGCTGATCATCGCTTCATCGACCGCGCTATGACCCTCGATGACCACGCCGTCCACCGGCAGCTTCTCGCCTGGGCGAACGCGCAGCAGGTCGCCAACGCGCACGTCGCTCAGCGGCACGTCCTCTTCCTTGCCGTCGCTGACGCGCCGCGCCGTCTTCGGCGCGAGCCCGAGCAACGCGCGGATCGCCTTGCCCGTCGCCGCGCGGGCCCGCAGCTCGAGCATTTGGCCGAGCAGCACCAGCGTGGTGATCACCGCCGCGGCCTCGAAATAGACCGGCACGAGCCCGCCCATGGTGCGCAGCGATTGAGGGAAAATCCCCGGCGCCAGCGTGGCGATGAGGCTGTACGAATAGGCCACGCCGACGCCCATGCCGACCAAAGTGAACATGTTGAGATTGCGCGTCCTGAGGCTTGCCCACAGCCGCTCGAAGAACGGCCAGCCGCCCCACAGCACCACCGGCGTCGCCAGCGCCAGCTGGAGCCAGATCGAAATGCGCATTGGCAGCGTCTCAACCCCGAACAGCTCCGCCGCGACGACCAGCATGAGGAGCGGCGCGCTCAGCGCCAGGCTCACCCAGAAGCGGCGGCTCATATCGATCAGTTCAGGGTTCGGGCGCTCCTCGGCGCTCGGCTCCAGCGGCTCCAGCGCCATCCCGCAGATCGGGCACGACCCGGGCCCGTCGCGGCGGATCTGCGGATGCATCGGGCACGTCCAGATGGTGCCCGGCGCGACGTCCTGGTGCGGCGTCGGCGCGCCTGCATGGTCAGCGTGGTGAGCGCATCCTTGGTGGTTTTCGCGTCTCGTCATGGCGGCTCTCTGGACCTTGACATCATGTCAGGGTCAAGCGTCGATATGCTGCGACGCGGGCATCTCGGCCCCAAAACTCAGGCCGCGCCCGGCGATTTTCAGATTGCACTCGCGTCAACAATGCCTAAATGCCCGCGAGACCGTGGGGCCGTAGCTCAGCTGGGAGAGCGTCGCAATGGCATTGCGAAGGTCAGGGGTTCGATCCCCCTCGGCTCCACCATTTTTCTTATGCCTTCACTTGATTACGTGCGCCGTGCCAATATTGCTGACGGGTTCGGCGCCAGCTTTAGGATATTTTGACCTCGCACGAACGGCAAATCAGTCTCGTCGCCCTCTCGCAAAGTGATTTTTAAATCAACGCGTCGCTTCGGCGCGCTCGCCCCGAAACGACGGGAACGAGGATCCATTTTGTTCGCTTCAACCAGAAAATAGGAGTTCATTGAGTTTGCTACTGAACGAGACTGCGCAGCGGAAAGCTGTCGCCGACGAGCTTTCAGGCCCGGAGGCCCTCGGACCGCGCCTGTCGCAGCGGTTCAAAGCCTATGGCGCCGATGCTTCGCGAAGCATTCTTCAGCTAGTCACCACCGCCACCCTGTTCATCGCCTTGCTCGTGGTTATGGCGGCGGTGTCGGATGGCCGGTACTGGCTGACCCTGGCGCTGGCGGTGCCGGCGGCTGGATTGCTCGTTCGCCTTTTCATCATTCAGCACGACTGCGGTCACGGCTCTTTTTTCAAATCGCGAGCCGCCAACGACTTCCTCGGCCGCGCGCTTTCCGTGCTCACGCTGACGCCTTACGGCAGTTGGAGTCAGGGACATGCCGCGCATCACGCTTCCACCGGCAATCTTGACCGCCGCGGGCGTGGGGATGTCGATACCTGGACCGTTGCCGAATACCAAGCCTCCGCGCCGCTCAAGAGGCTGCTTTATCGGCTCTACCGCAATCCGTTGGTGATGGTTGGTTTTGGTGCGCCGACGAATTTCATCTTGCTTCAAAGATTGACGGTTGGCCACGGCTTCCGGGACCGCAATTCGCGCCGCAGCATTCTGTCGCTCGATCTCGCGCTGGTGGTCGTGTTCGGTCTTTTCTGCGCTACGTTCGGGGTCCTTCCGGTTCTGCGGACCTATCTCCCCGTAATCATCATCGCCTCTTGGATCGGGAACTGGCTGTTCTACGTGCAGCATCAGTTCGACCAGACGCACTGGGAGCGCGACGGCGATTGGAATTTTCACGTCGCTGCCTTGAGCGGCAGTTCATATTTCAAGCTCCCGCCGCTCCTCCAGTGGTTTTCCGGGAACATCGGGCTGCACCACGTGCACCACTTGTGTAGCCGAGTTCCCAACTACCGCCTTCAGGCCTGTCTCGATGCCGCTCCTGAACTGCATCGCGTCGCCAAACTTGTGACCCTGCGCGAAAGCTTGGGGTGCTGGCGCCTAGCCCTGTGGGACGAACGCCGCCGCCTGTTGGTCGGCTTTCGGGATCTAGAGCCTCGGGTCGCTTAAGCCGCCCTTGCGAATAGTCTCGCTCAGCGTGGCTACCCGCACCCCAAACTTGTGCACGACGAGCCGGTTGAGAACGATTGTGCCATCACTCTGCTGGGCGAGTTGTTGATCGACCGTAAACCCGTGCTTCATGGTGTAATGGATGTACCCCCGCGCGCCGACGACAGTGGCGTCCACTTTCCCCACCGCATCCGTGAGCGTTCCTGAATAGCGGCCGTTCCCAACGGGTGTGATCGTCCATCTGCGCACCGAGGCCGGCTTCCCGGTCTCCCGAATTCTCTGGTCGAGAATGAGGGTGCCGTTTTTCAGTCGTCCGACGCTATCCACGCTGACCCTGACGGGCTTGCTGAACAGCTTGTGCAATTCGCCGTCGCCGTGGGTGCGGCCCTCGAAAAAAGCGATCGGCTGGAACTTGGCGCTCCGGGCGGCCGGAAGCGTGACGCTGCTGTCGCAGCCGCTGGCGGCAAGCATGAATTGGCAGACGAGAAGTCGCGACCGGATCGGGCTCATGCGACACTAACCTCCGAGTGTGCGCTTTCGACCCAAAGCGTAAGATTCGCAGCCTGGATTGCGTCCATCCAAAGAGGATGTCCGGTCGGCGCGCGGGCTGCTCAGCGAAGCTCGGGAACCTCGCCATCCAGTTTGAACATGCCGCCCGCGACACGGGCGCTGAGCCAGTTCGCGGCATCGCTCGCGGATGGGAACGTTGTCCCGTGTGACTGGACATCGTTTCCGAAGGCTGTCTCGATGACCCATTTGCCCCGCTCGGGGCCGTGGCACTCGTCCAACAGCTCGCTCACAACGCCGATCAGCACGCCATCCGCCAGCAAGATAATGGCGCTGGTGTCCGCGGTGTGCGTGTTTATGCGCACTTTAAATGCTGACATGCTCGACATGAGGTGATCCGTTCGGCGGGGCTATTGGACACACACGCCTGCCGTGGAATCACATAGATTGCGAGACGCGTGCTCTCAGTTGCTGCTCAACCGGCGGACCGTCGGTATGCAGATAGTCGTTGTTGAACCCCGCGATCTCCGCGAGCTTGGTTGGGTTGAGGATCGTCAGCCGTCCATGCAGGGTGGAAATCAGATTGTCCTTGCGCAGCCGCTGCAATGTTCGATTGACGTGCACTGTCGACAATCCGGTAGTGTCGGCCAGCTCCGTCTGCGTGAGCGGCAAGACGAACGATTCATCTTCGTCGACCAACCCCACCACCGACAGCCTGACGCACAGTTCGCAGAACAGGTGCGCCAACCGTTGCAAGGCGGAGCGCTGGCCGACATTGAGCAGCCATTCGCGCAGCGTCGCTTCATCCACGAGGGTGGCCCACATCAACGCCCGCTCGATGCGCGGAAAGCGATCCATCAGGTCGAGAATTTCGGCTGCCGGGATTTTCACGACCTCCGCGTCCGACAACAGACCGATGCTGTGATCCATTTTCTCGAACAGCAAGATCTGAATGTCGCACAGATCGCCGGGCAGCAGATATGCCATGATTTGACGGCTGCCGTCTTCAAGTTGCTTGTAACGGAATGCCCAGCCTTTGAGGATTAGGAACACCGTCCGCGGCTTATCCCCTTGCTGGATCAAGTCTGAGCCTTGCCGATGCTGGTGCGAGCTCTGGCAAACCTGTTCAATGACCTCGCATTCCGCTTGCGTAAGCGGCACGAACCTCCCCAGCTTGCGGATCAAGGGGTTCTTGCCGCGATACGGCTCGGACGGCGGCTTGCTCATATAGCTTAGCCAGTCACGACTGCGCGGACGACTGAGGCCCTATAGCCAGTAATCGCACCCGACTCGGGTTGCACCCAGGGGGAGGCGACTATGTCGTCGGCACTAAGATAGCACTTATCGGGCGGCGATACATCCGCTTTTCCAAACTGGGCTCCTTACGTCGTGTCAAATGTGGGCGGACAATGTTGCCAAGCTGCGGTGGGCGGAATCACCTATGTGATTCCCGAGGTCGCGGGATCGGAGCATTTGGCTTTATCGGAGAATGGGCTGTGTTTGAGAGCGACAATCGGACTTACTACGAATGTCGTGCTGCGCGCGCCACGGAGCTTGGCAATCAAGCGAAGGACCCGAAAATCGCTGCGATCCATTACGAACTGGCTCTGCGCTACGCAATATTTTCTGTCGGGGGCAGCCGGCGGAGGTCGGACGTCGTCATAGCCCTTAACAAAGGTTGGCAAGGCGATTCGCCCAGGCGCGCCGCAGAGCGGTTCGAAGGCGGCGGGGAGCCTGAGGTCGGGCAGGCGCTGCAACACGCGTAACGGCACTGATCACCGTCCTGCGCCTAAACGTCATCAATTTTCGAGCGGCGAATTCCCCCCGAAGATCGCCGGCGGAGGAAGGGGAGGTAGCTCTGATGCTACCTCCCCTTTCTGCATTCGATGCCTGCTTCCACCCCAGATGGCACATGAGCGCTCACGTCCGCTTTCGACTTAACGCAAACGATTGCGCCGGACATGTGACGCTCCTGTCCGCTTGCGACACGACGCGGACGCAAAACGCGGGCCTCGGCTACTAACAAGTTCTGATAATTTGGCGTTAGGCGCGACTCGCTTGTCCGTGCTCTCGTGAGCATGGCCGAATGACCGGCTCAAGGGGAATTCCAATGAAAAACGTCGCTCTGGGCGCTATGGGCGCTCTCGCTGTTGCGTTCGCCTCGGTGCCCTGTGCCGCCGAACCTTACGTCGATTACACACCGCAAAAAGGGTATTGGACGATCAATGCCATTGAGGTCGATCCCAACCACGTCGATGATTACCTCACAGGCCTGCGCAGCTCTCAAGTCTCTGCATTCGAGGTTCTCAAGCGTCGCGGCCTGATCGATGATTACAAGTTCATGGTGAGAACGGGTTACGTGAAGGGCTCTCCGAACGTCCTGATCATGACCCACGTGCCGAGCACGGCATTGGACGATCCGGACCAAGCTCGTGATCAAGCAGTTCAGAAGGAAATGTACTCAGTCTTCAGCAAACAGAAGGGGGAAGAGGCAGTCCGCGGCTACGAGAAATACAGAACGTTCATCGACAACGGTAACTGGCAAACCATGACCGTCAACAAGTGACGCCCGAGTGAAACTAAAGCGGACGCTGCAGTCTGCACCGGCGTAAAGCAGGTCGCGATTATCACGCCCGGCGTTGAAACAGCCCGGCTAATCCGACGACGCCGGTGACCCCTCAGCGATCGCCGGTTAATTCGCCTGGTTCCTACGGCCGTTAAACGGGGCTTGTATCACACGCGAAGATTCGAGGTTGATGTCGAGTATCGGGCCAAACATCAGAGCTTGCTCTAGCTGTTGCGACCGGAGCGTCCCCTACCGCCAAAAATTCTTGCGAGGATTAGACCGACAGCCCCGACCGCAAGCGTTGCCAGAAGGGGGTTCTTGCGTGCGGCGGCAATGGTCCGTTCGGCCGTATCGCGGACTTCCGGCGGCGCATGGTCAAGCGCCGAGCGAAGCGCGTCTTGCGCACCGCCGAACACGTTTTGAGCCGATCCACGGGCCTGGTCGGCAAGGCCATCGCTCTGCAATTTTCTATCGCCTGTCATTTCGCCCAGGTTTGTTTCCACGCGCCCAGCCACCGTGGTGGCGGCACCTTCGATGCGATCTTCATTCATAATCGGTCCTTTGACTTGGGAGAAGGTGAGCGCAAATCCGAACGCCTTCGTCCCGCTCGGCCACAACTGTTTGATGTGACGCCCCGTTCCCTGAAATCGTGGTGGTCGGCTTTCTACCCGAAGCTAGTCCGCCAGCGCCCTGTGCGGGAGGCACAGGAGCCAACGATGTCCGCGAGCCTTAACTGCTCCACCCTTGCCGACATTCTCCGTTTACACTCTGGAAGCACCCGGGCGTTATGCCAGCGCGACTGGAGAGATGATGGCCACCCCCGTTCCCGCACCGCAAGACGCCGATCCCTATGCCGACCGCCGCGTTTATGCGCGGGTTCCGGTGGCGATACCGGCGTTCCTTCAGGCCGGGGGAGAGCGCCATGCCGTGCAAATTCTCGACCTGTCGCCGGGCGGCGCCAAGCTCGATTGCCCGGCGTGCCTGGCCACTGGAACGGCCGTGATTCTCGATTGCGGGACGCTCGGCCGTTCGGCGGTGGTCAGGTGGCAAACCGCCGGTGTCATGGGCGTGTGTTTCGACAGCGAGCTCGATGCGCGCGACGCGTCTGCGTTGATCCAGCGCTCGGAAGCCATGGCCGCGCGGATCAAGACGCGCGAATAGCCTCCCCGATCGCGCTCGACTCCGCTCGGCCGCCGCTCGACTTCAGCGGGATCTCCGCCTGATCGTACCCGTTCCAGTAATGCAGCCGCTCGGCCACGACCTTGACCAGCGTCAGGCCGGGCGTGTCGATCCCGTCCTTGAACCACGCGTCGAGATCCTTAGTCCAACGCTCGGCGAACCGCGCCTTGTCGCGGATCAGCTCGGCCCGGCCGGCGATGGTGATGAACAAAGGCTTCATGCCGAGCGCGCCTGACTTGCCCTGGTAACCGAGGCCGACCTGCGCATCCTTGCCGATGTCGGCGACGGTCCCCGTGCTTTCGAGCGTGAAGAAAAAATTGTCGCCGTCGAAGTCGACCTGGCGGTTGTTGCTCATCGGTCGGGCGGAAAGCGCGCCGCCCTCGGTCCGCGTGGTCAGCACGGCAAAGTCGATGTCGCGCATTTTCTCCGCAATGTCGGCAAGCGTGAGATCGGTCATCGGGGGGTCTCATGGTGGGTCGTTCGCATTCAAACGCGGGAGCGGCCGAAGGCGCTCCGGGATACGGGCGAAAGACCGTATCCGCTCTCGCAGGCCGAGCGGTGTTGAGCTAGCATTGCGCGATGAACGCGGCCCTCGACCATGACCGGATCGTCGATTCCATCGGCCTGTCGCCGCTGGCGATGGTGCTCAGCAATCCGCGGCGCCCCGACAACCCGCTCGAGGCGGTCAACGCGGCCTTCTGCGCACTGACCGGCTATGCGCGGGACGAGATCATCGGCCGCAACTGCCGCTTCCTCGCCGGCGAGGCGACCGATCCCGCCGACACCGAGCAGATCCGCGCCGCGATCGGCGCCCGCCGCCCGGTGCTCGTCGACATCCTCAACTACCGTCGCAATGGCAGCGCCTTCCGCAACGGGGTGATGATCACCCCGATCTACGGCGCCGACGGGGAGCTTGCCTGGTTTCTCGGTAGCCAGGTCGACCTTGGCCCAGGCCAAGCGGACAGCCTCGCGGAGCGCCACTCGGGCGCGGCCGAGCGCGTCGCCACCTTGCCCCCGCGTCAGCGCCAGGTGCTGCAGGCGATTGCCCGCGGCCTGCTCAACAAGCAGATCGCGTGGGAGCTGAAGATCAGCGAGAAGACGGTGAAAATGCACCGCGCCTTGCTCATCGAGCGGCTCGGCGTAAGCAGCTCCGCCGAAGCGATCCGCACCGCCGTCGAAGCGGGCCTTTAGGTCCCCGCATACCGTCCAAAGACTATCTCGCGGGTGCGCGGCGCGGCGCTTAACTGGTTGAAACTCGTACATGCGCCGTCGCCCGATCCCGGGATAGGCGGCCTGCTCTCACTGGAGATTTCCCCATGCGTATCGTCAATTCGATCACTCTCGTCCTGCTCATCGTCGGCGGCGTCAACTGGGGCCTCGTCGGCCTGTTCGGTTTCGATCTCGTCGCCGCGCTGTTCGGCGCTTTCTCCCCGCTCAGCCGGATCGTCTACACGCTGGTCGGAGTGTCCGCCTTGTGGCAGCTGACCCCGCTGTTTCGCGGCGACGAGCATGGCCGCCCCGCCCACGCCTAACCCGCTTTTGGGAGCTCGGCGGTGCCGTTGACCTGCGCCCGCGTCGCGCGTGACTTCGCGGCCGCGGTCAACATGAGCGCCGCCGAGCTTGGCGCCTGGCTCGGCACCGATGAGAGCAAACGCGTTGGCTGGAAAGGCGCCGACGGCAGCGCGCGCGAAAGCGTCGGCCACGCCAGCGGCCGCACGATCGTCACGATCCTCGGCAAGAACGGCGAGAGCCTGACCGACGAGGATTACCGGCACATGCGCAAAGTGGTCGGCTTCGTCCGCCGCCACCTGGCGCAGGAACCGGCCAACCCCGCCACGTCGCGCTGGCGCTACTCGCTGATGAACTGGGGCCACGATCCGCTCAAGACGAATCGAGACTAGCGGCGCGCGGGCGCCGGTTTCGTCCTAAATCCGGCGCGCGGCGAT
This sequence comes from Sphingomicrobium sp., assembly GCA_040006255.1. Classification (GTDB taxonomy): domain Bacteria; phylum Pseudomonadota; class Alphaproteobacteria; order Sphingomonadales; family Sphingomonadaceae; genus Sphingomicrobium. Next base: position 1,040 of record JBDTXI010000116.1, on the reverse strand, counting down.
GATCGGGCCGCCTTTACCGATTTGCACCAGCACCGCGCTCGTCAGGCCCGCTTCCTTGGCGGCAGGCAGCGGGACGGAAACCGCCGCCCCGGTCCATTGGCCCAGCGAGATCAGCTCGCGCACGATGTCGCGGTGGGGCAGCTTGCGGCCGTTGTTCTCACCGGCGCGGATCGACACCCACCGCACCCGCGCGTCGTAGCGCACCAGCCAGATAGTCGCCGGCTGCGGCGTCTTGCCCGCCGCCAGGGTGACAACGCCGTTCTTCGCCGTGATCGCCGGTCCGCCTTTGGGTGAGCCTGCTTTTGCCGCCAGCCGCTGCAGCTCTGCCAAGTCGCCGCCGTTCGACGTGGCGCCGCCGTTCACGATCACTTGCGGGGTGGCGACGTTGGTCCGTCCGGCGTGGTGCGCATAATCCCACTGGCGCTGGGTGAACGCGGGGGAGTCGAAAGTGTCCTTCCACCCGAGCGCATCCCAATAGGTCACCGCAAAGGACAGCGCGAGCACTTCGGGACGGTCGGCGAGCGCGTTCACATTGGCGTTGGCCGGCGGGCACGACGAGCAGCCCTGGCTCTGGAACTCCTCGATCACGACCGGGGCTTCGGCCGAGGCATTGTGCACCGTTGCGGCGGCGACCATGCTGCGCGCCGGCGCGGACTCCTGTCCGCAAGCTCCCGCCACAAGAGCAGCCAGCAGCGGCACGCCAAGGCGGAAGGCCTTCACCGAGCGCTAGCTTTCGTCGTCCTGGCCGGCCGTTTCGACCCCGAGATCGTCGTCGCCGGTCTCGAGATCGACCTCTTCATCGGGGCTGATCTCGGCATCCTCGTCGACCGTCAGCTCTTCCGCGGCCAGATCGGCGTCCTCGGCCGGCTCCTTGGCCGCGACCGGGGTCGCGACCTCGAAGGCCATCGGCTGCTTCGACTTCAGCACCGGCTCGGGCGTCCATTCATTGCCGCAGCTGATGCAATGCACCGGATTTTCGCTGCCGAGGTCGTAAAAGCGGGTCGAGCACTTGGGGCAAGTGCGCTTGGCGCCCCATTCGG
>JBDTXI010000115.1:0-10254 GCA_040006255.1 Sphingomicrobium sp. | reverse complement strand
CCGATTACCTAACAGGCGGATTCGATGGTCCGGAGGGCAGCGTCCTGACCCTGGCTATGTTGGTTATCGCCAGCCTCTCGGTGTTCGCTTTACCCGCGAACGAGCCGCCTACCCATCCCGATTGGCAGGCGAGCCAGGGTTGAGTTTGGCATCGCCGCAGCCGCGCTGCCTATTTATCAGCGGCGAAACCCTTCATGTCCGCTTTCCACCCATTCCTGCCATTAGCCAGTTAGGGTAGTTTATCTCGCATGACCGGTTCCCGAATGGCTCTCAGATTGTTCGAGGGGGGATTACCGTTGTGGCCTTGGCCTCCTTTGCTTTGTGGATTTATGGGGGCACGCGATGGAATGAACTGTTCCTCAGGGCCAAGCCGGTCCCGGCCAGTTATTGCCAGTCTCGCCCGGCAGAGTTTCAAATAGTCGAAATGAAGTCGCCCGTTTGTGTTCCGCTCGCCACGGCTATCGAGTGGAGAGCCAACGAGCGGCTCCTAAAGATAGCGGGCTTGGCGTTTATTGGCGTCCTCTTGCTTGGCGCAGCAACGCTACGAGCAGGAGAGGAGGACGAGGCGCAAACGAAACCGGCCTTCGCTTCAATTGGGCTGGTCGCTTGCACCGCGTTATTTATGTTCTGGGGTATCTGGCCCGCCGCGATTGCAGCCGGACTCATGATGGTGGCTTTCGCGGGTAAGCGACTTTGGACCCTGAGGGCTTAGGCGCGCTATCCACCCATTGCGGACATTAGCCCAGTGTCGGCTTTCGACCCAAAGCAGACATTAGCCAATCAGACGGACCGTCCCGATCAAACCTCGCGACTGTCCATCTACTTTCGCTGACAGATTGGCTGAGACTTGTTCGCCGCGCAATAAGCCGACGAAATCTCGCCTTCATGCCGGCAGCTCAGGATGGCGTCGACCGCTCTGGACCAACCTTCCCGCACCTCGACGGGCCAGCGAGTTTCGTCTGCCGCATCGACTACCGACATTTCAACGGGACCGGAGCCGAAGTCCCAAGGCTCCGAAACGGTCATCTGCAGAAGTTGAGGCGGCGCATTCATTCGGCTGGCCTAGCATTTGCTAGTGTCCGCTTTCCACCCAAAGCTGCCATCGGCCGAGTGGCAGCTTTCAACCCATTGCTCGCATTATGGATCGGGCGAGTTCGTTCGTTTTTAGATTGTGTTGAAGCCTGAACGTGCCCAGCGTCGGGTCGCAGGGTGGCCGACGCGACTTGGAGGGGTGAACGAACATGCGACGCTGGATTATCGCAGGCATCGTCGCAGCCGGCATTGCGGTGTTGCTTCTCGTCTTCCTGTCCAACGAACCTGCGGTGAAGGCCAGCGAGAACGGCACCTTTGCGAACGACTGCTGCGGCACCATTGCCCTGTCGGACGGCAAGATGCTGCTCAATGACAAGCAAACCCTCCGGTACACCGTCGAGAAAGACGCGAAGGGGCCGTACATTCTGCCCTATACCTATGTAGGCGTGGTGCGTGACGAGGGCTTTGAGATCGACGGAACCCGCTCAACGATCAAGCTACGGTTAGACAGGCTCCCCCGGCCGAGCAGGATTGTCGTTTACGAGGGGCTTAGGCCTTATGTCTTCACGAGGCATGCACCCGCCCGAAACTGAGCCGGTCGTGAGCACGAATAAGGCATGGTGAGGCCGGTCATCGGTTGTGCACGGATTGGCCGGAGAGGGCCTTCTGCTTGTGTCCGCTTTCCACCCAAAGCTGACATTACCGGAGTGTCTGGTTTCGACCGAAAGCGACGCGGAAGCTGTCGCCGCAGATCCGGGATCAGGGGGTTGGCCGGGCCTCCGCAGCGGGCGTGACGCTGCGCAGCGCGAGTTTGAAGCGAAGGACGCTGTTGGCCGGGATCGGTCCAGTCTCGCGGTCACCATAGCCGAGCGCCGGCGGCATCCAGACGATCCATTCGTCGCCCGGCCGCATCAGCTTCAACGCCTGCGTGAACCCAGGAACGAAGCCGTCGATTGGGCCAGTCAGCGGCGCTCCTCGCTCGAAGCTGCTGTCGAAAGTCTCGCCCGTCACCAGCTTACCTTCGTAGTCAAAGGTCACGACATCTCCCAGGGCCGGGTGCCGGCCTTCCCGTGGCCCGATACGTACGATGAAATACTGCAGACCGCTGGAGGTGGTCACAACGCGCCTCGCGTTCGCGTTGCGGGCAAGAAAGTCGGGGCCGAGCGCGGTGGCAGGCGGTGTGGGAACCGAGGCGCAACCCGCGGCTACTAAAGGCAGGAGGAAGGCGGCAAGTGCTTTCATCATCTGTGCTCTCGCACGACCCACGTAGGAATGGAAACGGCGGCGGGCTTTCATAAGCTGGTATGTCCGCTCTCCACCCATAGCCGACATTCGATAGTCATAGGCAGATTGTGCGCACGCGCCGTCTCACCCGTGGGGTGGGCGAGCAAGCTGCGGGAATCTCAAGGACCTAACACTGCCTGCAAACTAGGCCCAGCCGCGCATCCGCAAGAAGCTCTGCTTCACGCTGCTTCCCATCACCGGCATGTCTGCTTTCGAGATCAACGGACGCTCGGGGCCAGGTGGCAAAACGCTAGCAGGAAGAAGCGTTGCCCCAGTGCCACAGCATGAGGCAATCAGCCGATCCGGCGGGAATGTCGGGAACTCGACAAAGCTTTGTGACTTTGCGCTCCATGGCGGAAAGCGTCGTGCAGAACATGCGAGATCGGGTGCGCCAGCTCCGGAAGATGACGGAAATGACGCACAATCCCGAGATCATCCAGCTGCTGGGAAAGATGGCACAGGAGGTTGAGGGCGACGCGGATCGGCTAGAGGGCGCGATTTGCGGGTCGTCAGACGATAATGAGGACGTCGGTTAGCCTTAGCGCGGCGCGCCTGGTCACGCAGCAACTTCGAAGATGTGCCGGCTAAGGCGGCTTAATGAGGCCTGTGCGGGAAGTCCTTGAGCCGTCGCTGACCGCGCGCTTTAACTGCCTCTTGGATCAGATTGTCGGCAGTCTGTTCTGCAGCTTCCGGTGTAACTTTCACGTCAACGCCGTCCGGCCCGTCCAGGACAACCTCGCCGTCTCGGGCGGTCACCTCCGTTGCTTCATCGTAAAGTTTATCGTCTGTCATAACCGCAAAAACGCGGGCTATCCGACGCTGTTCCACATGGCTGTCGTTCACCAGTGGCAGGCGGGGGCTCATCGTAAAGCCACATCGACATCTCTTTGAAATCGCGCCAAGAAGCTGACGTTGTCCTAAAAACGACTTGTGAGGCTGATCGCATGCCCGTGGCCGAAATTATCCCGCCAGATGAGGCGAAGCGCATGGCGGCAGTCCGCCGATACAACATCCTCGACACTCCGCCAGATGGCGCGTTTGATCGGATCACGGCCCTTGCCGCGCGACGATTTGGGGTGCCGATCGCGATAGTCAGCATCGTCGATGAAGACCGCATCTGGTTCAAGTCGCATCATGGCCTGCCGGTCGAGCAGATCGATCGCGAACCAGGGCTGTGCGCATCGGCAATCCTAGGCAACGATCCTTACCTTGTTGCCGATGCAAGCATCGACCCGCGCACTCTCGCCAACCCGCTCGTCGCGGGAGATTTCGGCCTGCGCTTTTACGCCGGCGTTCCGCTGACCACGAGCGATGGTCACAATTTGGGCACGCTCTGTGTCATCGACAAAGAACCACGGCCCATTGATCGTAAGCAGATCGAAGACCTGAAGGATCTGGCATCGGTCGTGATGGATCAGATTGAGATGCAGCTCTCGGCTAAACGCGCCGTTGGGCAAGCGCAGCTAATGGCTAAAGAAATTGACCATCGCGTAATGAACAGCCTTCAGTTCGTGTCTGGCCTCCTATCCATGCAGAGCCGATCGCACGGTGCGGGCGGGGATAGCGACCACCTTCAGCTGGCGGCGAACCGCGTTGCGGCTGTCGCCCAGGTCCATCGTCACTTTGCCCACGAAGTCTCGGACGAAACCTCTTGCATCGGCTTTCTTCGTCGTCTGTGTGGCGACCTCTCCGCGATCCTCGACCGGCCTGTTGCCGTCACGGGCGATGAGGGCAACGTGCCAACGACCTGGATCCAACCCATCGGCCTTCTCGTGAACGAGTTCGTGACAAATGCGGCGAAGCACGGTGCAGGATCGATCAACGTAGCCTACGCGGCCGACAACGGCGCGCACCAACTTGCCGTCTGCGACGAAGGGCTCGGCCTTGCAGATGACTTCGATCCGGCTGGCGAACGGACGAGCCTAGGCATGCGCATAATTGCGACGCTTGTGAAACAGCTTGGTGGAACGCTGACTGCGGGCAATCGCCCCGATGGCAAAGGGGCTTGCTTCACAGTCATATTCTGAGGCGGGAATATGGCGGGCCATCAATCTAGCGTCCGCTTTCCACGATAGCGGACATTGGGTGCGGGCCTTAAGTCGGCGGCATGGCCGACATCCGCAGCATCGTCATCCTCACCGGCGCCGGCATTTCGGCCGAAAGCGGGCTGGCAACCTTCCGCGCGGCGGCCGGGCTGTGGGAGGGCCATCGGGTCGAGGACGTGGCGACGCCGGAAGCGTTCGTTCGCGATCCGGCGCTGGTCCATGGGTTCTACGATGCGCGGCGGGCGAAGCTGGCGGCGGTGCGGCCGAACGCGGCGCACGAGGCGCTCGCGCGGCTCGATGCGCAATGGCCGGGCGAGCTGCTGCTGGTGACGCAGAATGTCGACGACCTGCACGAACGCGCGGGGGCGAAGCGGCTGATCCACATGCACGGCGAGTTGACCAAAGGCTGGTGCGTCGCCTGCGGGCAGCGATTTGCTTGGGTGGGATCAATGTCTCCTTCCCATGTTCATCACCAGGGCAGCCCTTCGACAAGCTCAGGGAAATCGGAGGGGAATGTTTGCCCCGTCTGCCGGGTCGCGGGGCAGGTGCGCCCTGATATCGTGTGGTTCGGCGAGATGCCCTACGCGATGGAGCTCATCGAGGACGCGCTGCGCGGGTGCGACCTGTTCGTGTCGATCGGCACGTCCGGCGCGGTCTATCCGGCCGCGGGGTTCGTGCAGACCGCGCGCTATTGCGGGGCGCGGACGCTCGAGATCAACCTCGAGCCGAGCCTTGGCAGCTATCTCTTCGACGAAAGCCGCAGCGGGAAGGCGGGGCAAGAGGTGCCGAAGTGGGTGGATGAAGTGTTGCTATCCTCCCCGGAACGGGGAGGGGGAACATTCATCGAAGAGTGAATGGTGGAGGGGGCGTGGTGCCACGCGCTTACCCCCGTCCGTCAGCGCTTCGCGCTGCCACCTCCCCGTCCCGGGGAGGATTCAATCCGCCCACTCGAGCCCGATCTCGCGATAGAAGTCGCGGTCGTCGCCCCATTTGGGCTCGACCTTGACGTGCAGGAACAGGTGCACGGGCCGGCCAAGGTGACGCGCGATCTCCTCGCGCGCGGCGGCGCCGATGGCCTTCAGCCGCCGCCCGCTCTTGCCGATGACGATCGCTTTCTGGCTGTCGCGCTCGACGATGATTTGCTGGCGGACGACGGTCGAGCCGTCGGGGCGGTCCTCCCAGGTCTCCGTTTCGACCGCGGTCGCGTAGGGCAGTTCCTGGTGAAGCTGGTTGACGATCTGCTCGCGCGTCAGCTCGGCCGCGATCATGCGGTCGGTAGCGTCCGAGACCTCGTCCTGCGGATAGAGCCAAGGTCCTTGCGGCATGGCGTCGGCGAGGGCCTGTTCGATATCGGGCACGCCGTCGCCCTGCGCGGCGCTGATCATGAACACCTGATCGGGATTGAGGCGATCGGTGAGCGCCGCCGAAAGGCCGAGCAGCCGATCCTTCTTCACCAGGTCGATCTTGTTGAGGACGAGGAACAGCGGGTGCTCGCGCTTGCCGAGCGATGCGACGATCCGCTCAACCTCCGTGTTCACGCCCGCCGCGGAGTCGATCACCAGCAGCATGAGGTCGGCATCGTGGGCGCCGCTCCACGCCGCCGCGACCATCGCCCGGTCGAGGCGCCGCCGCGGCTCGAAAATGCCCGGCGTGTCGACCAGCAGGATCTGCGTCTGTTCGTGGATCGCGATCCCCATCAGCCGCGAGCGCGTGGTCTGCGCCTTGGCGCTGACGATCGCGACCTTCTGCCCGACCAGCGCATTGACCAGCGTCGACTTGCCCGCGTTGGGCGCGCCGATGACGGCGACGAACCCGGCGCGGGTGGCGGGCTCATTCATTGCAATTGATTCATCAACGCTTCCGCCGCCGCGGTTTCGGCTTCCTGCTTGCTGGTGCCTTCCGCCGTGGCTTCGCCGATACGGGGGACGGAGACGCGGATGGTGAATTTGGGCGCGTGATGGGCGCCGGTGCGCGAGACGACCTCGTAGTGCGGCATCTTGCAGCCCTTGGCCGCGGCCAGCTCCTGGAGGGCGGACTTGGGATGCAGCGGGGCCTTGCCCTGTTCGGCGAGGTGCGGCTCCCAGATCGTGCGGATAAACCGCTCGGCGGCTTCGAGCCCGCCGTCGAGCAGGAGCGCGCCGATCAAAGCCTCGACCACGTCGCCGACGACGTTCTCGCTCTGCCGAGCCCCATCCTCGCGCGCCTGCTTTCCGAGCCGGACCAGCGCCGGAACGCCGATTTCGCGGCCGATGTCCGCGCAGGTTTCGCGCGCCACGAGCACGTTGTAGCGGCGCGAGAGATAGCCTTCGGGCTCGGTTGGGTGACGCTCGTACAGCGCGTGCGCCATGACCTGGCCGAGCACCCGGTCGCCGAGGAACTCGAGCCGCTCGTAGCTGTCGCCGCCGACGCTCGAATGGGTGAGGGCGAGCTCGAACAAATCGAGGTTGCGGGGATCGTGGCCGAGTTTCTCGCGGACGAAATCGGCGAGGTCCGCGGTCACTTCGGGTCGCCCTGGTAGCCGTTGCCGATGCGGTCTCCGCGAAGCGCGGTGAACCACGTCCACGGCTTCCAGTAGGAGGCGCTGCCGTCGGTCGACCAGAAGGTGACCGTCGCTCGGCCGATGAGGTTTTCCACGGGAACCATGCCGACACCCCCTTCGGCCGCCGGGAAGCGGCTGTCGAGGCTATCGTCGCGGTTGTCGCCCATCATGAACACATGCCCGGCGGGCACTTGAACCGCCGGGAAATCATCCGCGTCCCTCTCCACCTGATCGAGCACGGTGTAGCTGGGCCCGCCCGGCAAGGTCTCGCGGTAGGCGGGATAGAGGCACAGGCGCCGATCGCCGACGGCGGTGACCACGGGTATCCCCGGCGGCACGACCCGGCACGGGCTGTTGGCGCTGATCGGGATCGCCACGGGCGCCAGCGCCTCGCGCGGCATCGGGCGGGCGTTGAGGATGACCTCGCCGCCGCGCAGCTCGACCGTGTCTCCGGGGAGCCCGATCACGCGCTTGATGAGGTCGGCGTTCTCGCTCGGGTGACGGAACACGACCACGTCTCCGCGCCGCGGCAGATGCTCGAACAGCCGGCCGCGATATGACGGGAAGCCGAATGGGAAACTGAAGCGCGAATAGCCGTAGGGCCATTTCGCGACGACCAGATAATCGCCGATGTACAGCGTCGGCAGCATCGAGCCCGACGGAATGCTGAACGGAGCGAGGACGAAGCTCCTGAACGCCCAGGCGAGGACCACCAGCGTCAGGATGAAGCGCGCAAAGCTCGACCCACCTTGCCTGGAGCCGTCTTGCGGAGTGTTCGGAGCCGCGTACGAACCGCGGCGGAAGGGGGATAAGCGCATCGCCGTCGCTTGTTTCCGCGCGCCGCGCCGAGGTCAAGCCGGGGTGGCAATTGCCCGCCCGGCCATTATGTGCGGGGCCGTAATGGCGACGGAACCGCAGCAGACTGGCAGGCGAACGCTCGAGGCGCTGTTCACGGCCGAGCCTGATCGGCTGAGCCGGCTGTGCTTCGCCGCCGCCGGCCTTTATTTCGACTGGTCGAAGACGCATCTCGACCAGGAGCGGATCGAGCAATTCATCGCGCGGGCGGAGGCAGCGGGTTTCGCCGCCGCGCGCGACGCCTTGTTTGCCGGAGAGATTGCCAATCCGAGCGAGGGCCGGCCGGCGACCCATTTCGCGGAGCGCGGTAGCGGCGCGCCTGAGGACGTCGATCTCGCCACGGCTCGCCGCCAGCGCATGCGCGCGCTGGTCGATGCGATCGAGGCGGGCGCGTTCGGCGATGTCACCGGCGTGCTCCACATCGGCATCGGCGGCTCGGTGCTCGGGCCGGCGCTACTCGTCGACGCGCTCGGCCGGCGCTCGTCGAAGCTCGCCGTGCGCTTTCTCTCGAACATCGACGGGGCCGCGTTCGACGACGTCGTGAAGTCGCTCGACCCGGCGACGACGCTGGTGGTCGTCGCCTCGAAGACCTTTACCACGCTGGAGACCCTGGCGAATTTCGAGGCGGCCCTCGGCTGGCTCGGCGGTTGCGGCATCGCCGATCCGCACGGCCGGGTCATCGCCGTCACGGCAAGTCCCGAAGCGGCGGTGGAGGCCGGCATCGACGAAACCCGCGTCCTTCAGTTCGGCGAGGGGGTCGGCGGCCGCTATTCGCTGTGGAGTTCGGTCGGGGTCACCGCCGCGCTGGCGCTCGGCTGGGACGCGTTCGAGGCGCTGCTCGAAGGCGCGGCCGAGATGGACCGCCATTTCCGCTTTGCCGAGCCGCGCGAGAATGTCCCGCTGCTCGCGGCCTTCGCCGACCGGCTCTATGTCGAGGAGCTTGGATGCCAGACGCGCGGGGTCTTCGCTTACGACGAGCGGCTGCGGCTGCTGCCCTTCTATCTCCAGCAGCTGGAGATGGAATCGAACGGTAAGTCGGTGACCAGGGACGGCCAACCCGTCGAGCATGCCACCGCGCCGGTGACCTGGGGCGGCACCGGCACCGACGCGCAGCACGCCGTTTTCCAGCTGCTCCAACAGGGGACATTGCTCGTCCCCGTGGAATTCGTCGCCGCGCGCGAGGCCGCCGATGACCAGGATCTGGAGCATCACCGCCTGCTCCTGCTCAATGCGTTCGCTCAGGGCGCGGCGCTGATGCAGGGCAAGGCGAGCGACGATCCGCAGCGGTCCTATCCCGGCAACCGCCCGAGCTCGACGATCCTGCTCGACCGCCTCGATCCGCGTACGCTTGGCGCGCTGATCGCCTTCTACGAGCACCGCACGTTCGCCAACGCCATGCTCTGCGGGATCAACCCATTCGACCAGTTCGGAGTCGAGCTCGGCAAAACCATTGCCCACGAACTGTCCGAAGGCACCGATGAAGAGAGCCTCGATCCGTCGACGCGCGCTCTCATCGAGAGAGCGAGGGTCTGATGGCTGACTTCGACCTGTTCGTGATCGGCGCCGGATCGGGCGGGGTGCGCGCGGCGCGCGTCGCTTCGGCTTACGGCGCCCGCGTCGGCATTGCCGAGGAGCACAAGGTCGGCGGGACCTGCGTCATCCGCGGCTGCGTGCCCAAGAAATTGCTCGTCTACGGAGCGCATTTCGCCGAGGACATCGAAGACGCCGCGATGTTCGGCTGGGACGTGCCGGAGAAGCGCTTCGACTGGCCGACCCTGCGCGACAATGTGCTCGGCGAAGTGGGCCGGCTCGAGGAAGCATACTCCGACACCCTGACCAACCACGACGTCGAGATTTTTCGCGAACGCGCGGTGCTTACGGGACCCAATTCGCTGCGGCTGGCCGGCGGACGTGAGGTCGTCGCCGACAAGATCCTCATCGCGACCGGCGCGCAGCCGCAGATGCCCGCCATGGACGGCATCGAGCTTGCGATCAGCTCGAACGAGGTCTTCCATCTCGAGCGTCTGCCGAAGCGGATCCTGATTGCCGGAGGCGGCTACATCGCCAACGAATTCGCCGGCATCTTCCACAAGTTCGGAAGTCACGTGACACTGGTCAACCGGACCGACGTGATCCTTCGCCAATACGACCAGCAGATCGTCGACCGCCTAATCCAGATCTCGTTGCGCAAGGGCATCGACTTCAAGTTCAACGCGACGATCGATCGCATCGAGCGCGACGGGGACGGCGCGCTCCACGTGGCCATGACCGGCAGCGACGACATTTTCGCGGACGAAGTGCTGTTCGCCGTCGGGCGCCGCCCGAACATCGAGGATATGGGTCTGGAGCAGGCCGGGGTCGAAATCGGCGAGAAGGGGCAGATCAAGGTCGATGCCGACAACCGCACCTCGGTGCCGTCGATCTTCGCCGTTGGCGACGTCACCGACCGCGTCCAGCTGACCCCGGTCGCGATCCGCGAAGGCCAGGCGTTCGCCGACA
>JBDTXI010000114.1:0-7598 GCA_040006255.1 Sphingomicrobium sp. | reverse complement strand
AAGCCCAAGCCCAAGAAGAAGAAGTGACGGGAAAGGCGGCGTTTCTTGTCAGGACGCCGCCTTCAAATCCTTCTTGCGCGGGACAAGGTTTCCTGACAGCGTGATACGCATACGGTCCCTGGGTTGGGGAGTTGGGGCCGGTCCAATTCGAATCGCAGCGGGGTTGCCGATGATCCGTTCTGAGCTGGTGCAGAAGCTGTGCACCGATTTTCCCGACCTCACGCAGCGCGAAGTCGAAGGCGTGGTCAGCGCCATTTTCGATTCCATCACCGACCAGCTGTCGAAGGGCGGCCGAGTGGAGCTGCGCGGTTTCGGCGCTTTCTCGACCCGCCAGCGCGACGCCCGCGTCGGGCGCAATCCGCGCACCGGAGAGTCGGTTTCGGTCGACGCCAAGCGCGTGCCCTATTTCAAGCCCGGCAAGGAAATGCGCGAGCGCTTGAACTTACAGGAAGTGCTCGCGGAATAAGCCGGCAGCGCTACCGTCGTCGGTTGACCCAAGCGGACGTGGCGGAACGGTAGACGCTGGGGACTTAAAATCCTCTTCCCGAACAAGGGAGTGCGGGTTCAAATCCCGCCGTCCGCACCAGCCTCGCACATAAAGCGAGAGGTCGAGCTCGATGACGATGTCATGCGAGTCCGGCCTCATGAAGCATGGTCGCATTCACCTGCCGCACGTCGAATTTGCTTTCGGCCAGAAGCCGCGACTTTCGCCCCATCCGCTCGATCAGCGACCGGTCAGCCAGAAAGCGTTCCATGGCGGCTTTGAGCGGCTCGACAGACTTCGGCGCAACCATGAAACCGTTGGACTCTTCGACCACGGTCTCGCGGCATCCCGGCGCGTCGGTGGTCACGATGGGGCGAGCCATCGCCATCGCTTCGAGCACGCTTCGCGGCGTTCCCTCGCGATAACTCGGCAGCACATAGACGTGACAGTCGGCGATATAGGGGCGGACGTCCGCAACCTCTCCATGCCAGATCAGAGTCCCGTCGTCCTCCCATGCTTTGACCTCGCTAGGCGAAAGCGCGTCAGGGTTGGAGTCAAAGCCTCCGACAAGGTGGAACTCAACCCCTGATCGCTCCTTCAGGATCAATGCGGCCGCGCGGGCATATTCGCGGATGCCTTTCACCGAGAGCAGTCGCGCAATGAGGAGGAAACGCACCGGGCCCGCTGGGTAGGGCGCGGGGCGAAAATGTTCGAGATCTATTCCCGAGCCGTTGATGAAGACGACCGGAACGTCCGGGGGAAGCATGCCCTTCTGCCTGAACAGCGCGGCGTCGTCGGTGTTCTGAAAGAAGACCTTTGTCGCCCGGGCGAGCGCCAGCCGGTACAATGCCGTCGATCCCGCCTGCACCATCCGCCGCTTGCCGACCGCCCTCCCGGTGAACGCATAGCCAACACCGGTGATGAGCGCATAACGGCGCGGAACTCGAGCGACGGCCGCGGCCAGCAGCCCGAAAATCACCGATTTGATCGTATAAGCCAGAACGACGTCCGGGCGGACTCGCCGCATTAGCCTGACGAGCGCGGCGACTGAGCGCGCGTCGGAAAATGGATTGAGGCCCGTTCGGTCGAGCGGAATCTCGCAACCGACCACGCCCATCGCCTCCAGCTGCGGGGCGACGACCTCGTCCTTGCGGGCCCCTGGAGCAGCCCCGAACACCTGGTGGCCAGCAGTGCGCATCGCGCGGATGAGCGGGCCACGGAAATTGATCAAAGAGGCCGCCTGGCCGGCGATGATGAGGACGCGCTGCCCCGGCTTCGCGGAATTCACCGCAAGGCCTGCCAAAACCTCGTCGTCGGTTCGAAATGACGCTGCTTTGTGAGCTTTTCCGCGCGCGTCACCTGGCGATCGCCGATATAGTCGCTCAAGGTTTCGAATTTCGTCGTTCCCGAATAAGCCAGCGCGAAGGGCATCGCGAACGCAGCGACTGCGGCGGCCAGGGCCGCCATACCCAGCCGGACCGTGCTTCGAAGCTCGCTCACTTTGAGCTTCAGCATGCCCGCGCCAGCGCGTTGGTTCGCGCATTGCTGCGCCAGTCGAGCATCCCGGCGTGCCATTCGACCAGCATCAGAACCGGCCAGATCAGGGATTGCGCGTTGATCTCGCCGGATAGGTGCCGTTTCCACACCGCGCGGACTGTGTCCTCTCGCACGAGATCGAGATCGCGCAGGCGGTTGCTGTCGAGCAACGCTTCGGCCCACGGCCGCAAGGGGCCGCGAAGCCATTCGCCGATGGGCAGTCCAAAGCCGGTCTTGGGCCGGTCGATCAGCGCGGCCGGAACGCGCTTTTCGAGAATTTTCCGAAGCAGCCATTTGCCCTTGCCGTCGTGGAGGTGGACGGCGCTCGGCAAACGGAAGCTCCATTCCACCAGGCGATGGTCGAGCAAGGGCGCGCGAGTTTCCAGGCTCACCGCCATCGACGCCCGGTCGACCTTGGTCAGGATATCGCCGGGGAGATAGGTGGCCAGGTCGAGGTAGCGCATCCGCGCGACCGGATCCGGGATGTCGAGAGCGAGGCCGGGATCGTCGATCGCGGTGGCGCGCTCGGTCCCGGAGATCGCGACTTGCCGCGGATCGGGCCACTGGCTGATCAGGCTACGATATTGCGCGGCCTCATCGAGGCGCAGCAGCGGCGCGAGCTTGTGAAGCTTTTCGCCGGCCGAGCGCGGCCTCAGCCGGCTTGGAACGGCATTGAACAGTCGCTGCCATTTGTCCGGGGGAAGCGCCATCATCGCCGAGGCCATCGCCGAGCGCGCGAGCTGTGGCAGGCGGTTCAAGCGGGCGAGCAGGTCGTTCGCGGCGACGTGCCGATTATATCCGACAAATACTTCGTCGCCGCCGTCGCCGGTCAGCGCCACCGTCACCTCCTGCCGCGCCAGCTTCGACACGAGATAGGTCGGCACCTGCGACGCGTCGGCGAAGGGCTCGTCGAAGAAGTGGCCCATGTCGGGGATGACGCGGAAGGCATCCTCGGGAGTGACGACGAAGCTCGTGTGCTCGGTGCCGAGGTGGGCGGCGACTTTGGCGGCGTCGGCGGCCTCGTCGTATTCGGCGCTTGGCGAGCCGATTGAGAAGGTCCGCGTTTTGTTCGAACTCGCCTCCTGCATCATCGCGGTGACGATGGACGAGTCGATGCCCCCGGAGAGAAAGGCGCCGAGCGGCACGTCCGCGATCATGCGGATGCGGGTCGCGTCGAGCAGCAGCCGCTCGGTTTCGGCGACGGCATCTTCGAGTGAGCCAGGGAAGGGGTCGGCGATGCCGCGCTCCGCCTCCGCCCGCAGGTCCCAATAGGTTTCCAGCGCCAGCTTGCCGCTCGGGACCCGCACGGTGAGGATCTGCGCCGGTTCCAGCTTGCGGACGTGCTCGAAGATCGAATTCGGCGCCGGCACGTAGGCGAAGCGGAGGTATTCGCAGACCGAGGAACGGTCGATATCGGCCGGGCAGTCGGGGTGCAGGAGGAGCGGCCGGAGCTCGCTCGCAAAGGCGAAGCTGCGGGCCGTCTTGAACCAGTAAAGCGGCTTCTTGCCGAGGCGGTCGCGGACCAGCGTCAGCGTGTGCTCGCGCTCATCCCAGCAGGCGAAGGCGAACATGCCGATGACGCGCTGCGCCGCCTTCGCCGGCCCCCACAGATGGCAGGCGTAGAGCAGTACTTCGGTGTCCGAATGGCCGCGAAACGCGTAACCCGCCGCTTCGAGCTCGGGCTTCAAGTCCGCGGCGTTGTAGATTTCCCCGTTGTAGGAGATGATCGTGGCGCCGTCGGGCGTGGCCATCGGCTGCGCGCCGGCATCGCTGAGATCGACGATGGCGAGGCGGCGATGCGACAGCCACACGCCCGCGGCATTGCCCCAGACGCCGCTTCCGTCGGGCCCGCGGTGGCGAATGGCATCGCTCATCGCGACGGCGATCTTGCGGTTGGCGGAAGGCGGCCGGGCGGAGCTGAAATCTATGAGACCGGCGATTCCGCACATCGATCTTGCTTTCGTGACGCCGCGGTGCCGCCGTGTAGCTGCAATCTCAACGCGCATCCAGAGCGCGGTGGCGCCAGCGCAGGGCGAGGCGGCGGACACCCGCGACAAGCGAATCTGCCCGGGAGCGCAAAGCAGACAAAAATTGACCGGCCGACTTCTGGTCCGTTTCGGAGAGATAATTTCTTAAGCGTTATCGGTTAATCCACGTTAGTGCGTAGCGGTTCAACATCTGCCCGGTCGGCCACGAGTTCGCGTCTGGTAAGTGCGCGCAGGGACGCGCTCGTGCTGACGATCCTTATTTTCGCGGTGATGCTGCTGATCTGGAACGGAAGCACGTTCTTCCGCCATCTCAGCATCGCCGGTCAAGTCGGGCCGGATATCCGACTTGCCAGCACCGCTTTGACCCTCAACGTTGCGCTGATCCTGTTCGGCTGGCGGCGCTACGTCGACCTGCAGCACGAAGCCGAGTTGCGGGTCGAGCAGGAACAGCACGCGGCCATCCTCGCGACCACCGATCTCGTCACCGGCCTCTACAACCGCAAGGGCTTCGCGGACCACGTCGCCGAATTGTGCGCGCGCGGCCGTTCGGGCGAAGGCAGCCTGGTGGTGATTTCTTTCCAGGTTCAGCGCTTCAAGTCGATCAACGACCAGCACGGCTACGAAACCGGCGACCGCTTGCTGAAGGCAATCGCCAACGCCCTATCCGACGAGCTCGGGCCGGTTCCCCTGATCGGACGATTAAGCGGTGACGAATTCGCCGTTGCCCTCCAACTCAGCCCTGCGCAAATGGACCGGGCGGAAGAGGCCGCCGAAGGCGTGCTCCGCGCCGTCACCCGCCCATTCTCGTTCGAGGAGCGGATCATCCAGGTCGGAGGATTCGCCGGCATCGCCTCGGCCCCGGCCGCCGATGTCCGGATCGCCGACATCATTCGGCGAGCGGACATTGCCATGGACCGGGCGCGCAGCGGACGCTCCGCCCGGCCGGTGTGGTTCGACGCCGGAATGGAGCGCGCGCTGCTCGCCCAGAGCGAGGTCGAACAAGGCATTCGCTACGGCCTCGACCACGGCCAGTTCCTTCCATTCTTCGAGCCGCAAATCGACCTCGCCACGGGCGAGATTGTCGGCTTCGAGATGCTCGCCCGCTGGAATCATCCGCTTTCTGGGATCATCTCGCCGGACGTATTCATTCCCGTGGCCGAGGAGATCGGCGTGATCGGGCGCCTGTCGGAGCAGGTGATTGCCCAGGCGCTCCGCGAAGCCGCCGCGTGGGACCCGACGATCAAGATATCAGTCAACATTTCGCCTGCGCAACTCGCCGATGGCTGGCTCGCACAGCGCATCGTCCGCATACTTGCGGAGACCGGCTTCCCGGCCGAGCGGCTCGTCGTGGAAATCACCGAGAGCTCGCTGTTCGCCGACCTCGAGCTTGCGCGGACCATCGTCACCAGCCTCAAGAACCAGGGCATCCGCCTCGCTCTCGACGATTTCGGAACGGGCTTTTCGTCCTTGTCGCACCTCCGCTCGCTGCCATTCGACATCATCAAGATCGACCGCAGCTTCGTCATGAACCTGCCGGCCAAACGCGAGAATGGCGCCATCATCCGCGCGGTGACCATGCTCGCCGGCGCCTTGTCAGTGCCGGTGTGCGTCGAGGGCATCGAGGACGAGGCCGCCTATGATGCGGTGTTGTCCCTCGGCTGCGAGATCGGTCAGGGTTGGTATTTCGGAAAGCCGATGCGCGCCGAACAGGCGCGCGAGCTTCTTGCCACATCGCGCGACAACAGCGCGGCATCGGTTCCGACAGCCGCCACGGCTAGCCGCAGCGCGTGAGAATTTGACGGTCTGTCCCCGCGCGGGACGGATGGTGCCAATCGTCCTCATGTGAGTTGTAAACGTGGTAAAGACCGCGTTAAGGATTTGCCATGCAGCTCGCCCGGCGCCTCGTTGCAGCCAATTCACGGATGTTCGGCCGTGGACCTTTGTGGATGCTCGATCCCGGTCCTCAGGCGAGCGCGCTGGGCTCCGGTGTGCGGCTGTTCGCCACGACCTTCCTCGCCGGCTTCATTTTCGTTTCGGTGCTGATCGCTTGAGCCCTTTCGCGGCCCCGTAGTCTAGTCGCAGGCGAGGTGGAGCTTCCAGCCGAGCCACGCCGAAATGATGCACATGGCGGCGACCAGCAGGAGCTGATGGGCCGGATCGACCCCGACGATGCCGAGGCCGATGGATACCGCGAGGCCGAGGACCATCGCGCCGCTGTTGACGATGTTGTTTGCTCCAACCGTGCGCGCGGTCTGCGATTTGGGAACAGTGGTGGTCAGGAAGGCATAGAGCGGCACGACGAACATTCCGCCGCTGATAGAAACGCCGACCAGAGCGAGGATCATCAAGCCGGCGCTGGGGTGAGAGAGGAAGTTCCGCAACGTCGTGATCTCGGGGCCGTGGCGGCTCCAGGACAGCGCGACGAAATAGAATAATAGCACGAAGCCGCCCATCGCGATCACCGATCCTGGCGCGTAGCGCGCCGAGACCTCGCTTTTAAGCAGCCGGTTGATCGCCACCGAGCCGATCGCGATCCCGATCGAGAAGATGGCCGTGAACATGCTCACGACCTGCTCGTCCGCGCCGAGATAGTTTTTCACCAATGGCGGAAAGATCGCGATCAAGACGGAACCGATCGCCCAGAAGAAGCTGATCGATAGAATTGCCAGGAACAGCCGGCGGATTTGCAGCGTCGCGCGGACCAGCTCGACCGACGCGTGGATGATGTGCCAGTTGAAATGGATCCGCTCTGCGGCGGGAGGGGCGGGGGGCACCTGCCGACCGGCGAGAAGGCCGAGGACCGCGATTCCGACCGTCGCGGCGGCCGCAACAGCCGGAGTTGCGGCAAGCACGCCGGCAAGGATCGTCCCGCCGAGGATGGCGAGATAGGTGCCGGCTTCGACCAACCCGGTTCCGCCGAGCACTTCGTCCTTGTGCAGATGCTGCGGCAGGATCGCGTATTTGATCGGACCGAAGAAGGTCGAATGGACCCCCATCAACCCGACCGCGACCAACATCAGCGGGATATTCGCCAGCATGATCCCGGCCCCGCCGACGATCATGATCCCTATTTCCGCGAGCTTTATGATGCGGATCAGCCGCGCCTTGTCGTGATCGTCGGCGAGCTGTCCGGCGAGCGCCGAGAAGATAAAGAAAGGGAGGATGAACAGTCCCTGCGCGATGGCGCTGAACTGGAACTCCTTCGCCGGGCTGGAAAACAGCTGGTAGGTTACGAACAGGACGACGGCTTGTTTGAACAGGCTATCGTTGAACGCGCCAAGGAATTGCGTGCCGAACAGGGGGAGGAACCGCCGAGCACGCAGCAGATGGGTGACGTTCTGGATCAAGGCTGGGGTGCGACGGCTGCCATTGGATTGGCGCGTGCGATAGCCAGCTTTCGTGACTCCGCCAAACGCTATAACGGTCCCGTCCCGGAACGATGCTGACCCTGCCGAACCTTCTCACGCTATCGCGCATCTTCGCGGTGCCGATCCTGGTCTTCCTCCTGTGGCGGCCGGCGCCGCTCGATTATGCGATCACCTTCGTGCTCTACTGCATCGTCGGGATCACCGATTATTTCGACGGCTATG
>JBDTXI010000113.1:0-2913 GCA_040006255.1 Sphingomicrobium sp. | reverse complement strand
CGTTGCCGCCGGCCGCGGTGGTGTCGATGCAGGTCACGCGCTCGGTGGCGAAGCGCGCAACATAATGCGGGCCGCCGGCCTTGGGCCCGGTTCCGCTGAGCCCCTCGCCGCCGAATGGCTGACTTTCGACGACCGCGCCGATCTGGTTGCGGTTGACGTAGAAATTGCCGACGCGGGCATGCTCCTCGACATAATCGCGAACGGTGTCGATGCGGCTCTGGAGTCCGAGCGTTAGCCCGTAACCCGTGGCGTTGATCTGCTCCACGACCTGCTCAATCCCATCGGCGGGGAAGCGGATGACGTGCAGGATTGGACCGAAATTCTCGTGATTCAATTGGCTTAGAGACCTGATCTCATAAAAGGCGGGAGCAACGAAACTGCCGCGCGCCGTCTCGTCGGAAAGCGGCAAGCGGGAGATCCGCCTGGCGTTCTTGTCGAGCCATTGGATGTGCTCGTCGAGAAGCCGCCTCGCGTCGTCGTCGATCACCGGGCCGACGTCGGTAGCAAGCCGCCCGGGATCGCCGACCTTGAGCGCGCGCATCGCCCCGGCGATCATCGCGATCATTGGATCGGCGACCTCCTCCTGGACGAACAACACCCGCAAGGCCGAGCAGCGCTGGCCCGCACTCTGGAATGCCGAGGAAATCACATCGCGGGTAACCTGCTCGGGCAGGGCAGAACTGTCGACGATCATCGCATTCTGTCCGCCGGTTTCGGCAATGAACGGTATGATCGGCCCGTCGCGCTCGGCCAGCGTGCGGTTGATCATGCGCGCGGTCTCGGTCGAGCCGGTGAAAACGACGCCCGCGAGCTGCGGATGCGCGGTCAGCGTTCCGCCGACGACTCTCCCTGACCCGGGCGCGAGCTGAACAATTTCTCTGGGGATCCCTGCGCGGTGCATGAGCTCGACCGCGAGCGCGCCGATCAGCGGCGTTTGCCCGGCCGGCTTAGCGATTACCGCATTGCCCGCAGCCAGCGGCGCCGCGACAAGGCCGGTGAAGATCGCCAGCGGAAAATTCCACGGTGAAATGCTGGCGAACACCCCCCGGCCATGCAGGCGAAGCTCATTCTGTTCGCCGGTCGGACCAGGAAGCGGCAGCGGCCGGGTGAACTGGCGGCGCGCCTCGGCCGCGTAGAAGCGCAGGAAATCGACCGCCTCGCGCACTTCGAGCACCGCATCGATCAAGGTTTTCCCGGCTTCGCGAATGCAGAGCGAGAACAACTCCTCACGATGCTCTTCGTAAAGGTCGGCGGCGCGGTCGAGAAGCTGGGCCCGGGCCTCTCCGCCCAGCGCATCCCAATCCTGCTGCGCGGCGTGTGCGGCACGGACCATGTGATCGACTTCGCCGGCGCTAGCTTCGAACACCGTCCCGACCGTGATGCGCTGGTCCTGCGGCGACGTTATTGACCTGCCCTCGCCTTTGCCCAGCGTCGGCTTCGCGGTCCAGCTGCGGCTCTCGAGCGCCTTTAGCCGCTCCAGCAGCGGCTCGCGCACCAACGGGTCGGACAGGTCGACACCGGCGGAGTTGCGGCGGCTGGAGCCAAACACGTCGCGCGGCAGGACGATCTTCGGGTTGCGCTTGATGGCCAGCGCGTCGAGCTCGGCCACGGGGTCGCGGATCAGCTCGTCGATCGACACCTGCTCGTCGGCGATCCGGTTGACGAAGCTGGAGTTGGCTCCGTTCTCGAGCAAGCGGCGAACGAGGTAGGCGAGCAATTCCTTGTGGCTTCCGACCGGCGCGTAAATCCGCACCGGCGTGCGCGAATCGCCGATCCCGTCTTCGAGCCGCGCCAGCTCATCGTACAGGGCCTCGCCCATGCCGTGCAGGCGCTGGAACTCGAACGGACGGCCGGCCGCGAGTGCCTTCACCTGGCCGATGGTGTTCGCATTGTGCGTCGCGAACGCGGGGTAGATGGCGTCGCTCGCGTCGAGCAGCGTCTTGGCGCTGGCGAGGTAGGAGACGTCGGTCGCGATCTTGCGCGTGAACACCGGATAATCCGGAAGCCCGGCGACCTGGGCGGCCTTGATCTCCGTGTCCCAATAGGCGCCCTTGACCAGGCGGACCATGAGCTTGCGGCGATGCGCCCGCGCCGCCTCGGCGACCCAGGCGCACAGCGGCACGGCGCGCTTCTGATACGCCTGGATGGCGATGCCGAACCCACCCCAACCTTTGGCGAACAAGGCGTCGTCGGCAAGCAGCGCCTCGAAGACGTCGAGTTGCAGCTCGAGCCGGTCCGCTTCCTCGGCATCGATGGTGAGGTGTACGTCGGCCTTGGCGGCCTTCAGAGCGAGCTCGCGCATCACCGGCAGAATCGCCGCCACGGCTTCGGCCGCGTGGACGAATTCAAAGCGCGGGTGGAGCGCGGTCAGCTTGACCGAGATCCCGGGCGAGCGCCGGAACCCGTCTTTCGAATCCCTGGCGATGCGATCGAGGGCCTTGCGATAAGCCTCGGCGTAGCGTTCGGCGTCCTCATGGGTGCGCGCCGCTTCCCCGAGCATGTCGAAGCTGTGGCTGAGCCCCTGGCGACGCTCGGGCTCGGCCCGTTTCAGCGCTTCGTCGATCGTCCGGCCGAAGACAAAATTACGGCCGAGGATCTTCATCGCCTCGCGCACCGCCGTGCGCACGACCGGTTCGCCCAGGCGCCCGACCGCGCGGCCCAGCGCCGCCTTCCAGTTGCCCGACCGGTCCTGCGCGCCTTCCAGCACCTTGCCGGTCAGCAAGAGAGAGAATGTTGTGGCGTTGACGAACGACGAGTCCGACGCGCCGAGCTTTTCCGACCAGTCGGGCCCGGCGAGCTTGTCGGCGATCAGCTCGTCCGCGGTGTGCGCGTCGGGAATACGCAGAAGCGCTTCGGCAAGGCACATCATGGCGATGCCTTCCTCCGAGCCGAGGTCGTAGGCATGGAGGAACG